>CAZKJU010000069.1:0-12003 GCA_964553185.1 uncultured Sulfuricurvum sp. | reverse complement strand
TCATCGTTTGTGGACGGGAATTATAGGGGAAAAGATTAAAGAAGTCAAGAGGTTTTTACGCAAATATCGAAAATATTGCAAAAACTTTTTATTTTTTATTTCAAGAGGTGAAAAACGTAACTTTTTTACTCATTTCGACATACTAAAGTGACTTTTTTACCTCTAAGATCAAATGAACGGTTAATCAAACTCTTGTATAATCACCTTCATAAAAACCCTTATAAGGAAAAAGCTATGGCTTTATATGATCGCGAATACGCACGAGAAGGTGCTTTTGGTTACGAGAGCGCTCACCGCAGTGAGGCGCAGATCGTTTCGTTTGTTAAAGATACCTATAAATTGTTTGCCGCTTCAATGCTGGCAGGCGGTGTAGGTGCTTATGTCGGTATGCCGTTTGCCGGAGTGGTTGCGGCGAACTACTGGTGGATCGCTATCCCTTGGATGCTCTTTGGAATGTTCGGTCTTCAAATGATCAAAAACAAACCGGGCGTTAATATGATCGGATTGTTTGCATTTACGTTTGCGAGTGGGGTTATCATTACTCCGCTTCTCAGCCATATCCTCGGAATGGCTGGTGGGGCAACCATCGTCGGAAATGCGTTTTTCATGACGGCGGCGCTGTTCGGCGGTCTTAGTTTCTTTGCTATTAAAAGTAGTAAAGACTTCACAACGTGGACGAAACCGATCATGATTGCTTTCTTTATTATATTAGCAGTCTCATTGATCAACGTCTTTTTCTTGAAAAGCCCGATCCTATATGTAGCGATTCAGGCGATTTTCTTGCTCGTTATCAGTGTGATGGTATTGATCGATACTCAAAATGTTATCCGTGGTGCCTATGAAACACCGATGGACGGTGCGATTGCACTCTATCTTGATTTCTTCAACCTTTTTGTCACCATGCTCCAACTCTTCGGAATTTTCGGAAGCAGTGATGAATAATCTTCTTCCCTCGGAGCTTCTCCGAGTGGTCGATGCCAATCTCAACCGTCTCAAAGAGGGTATCCGTGTGATTGAGGATATAGCGCGCTATGTTCACAATGACAAGGAACTCTCCACCTCCCTCAAAAATCTCCGCCATTTATGCCGAATCGATCCCATAGAAGAGTTATTAGCCTCTCGTGACAGCGTAAACGATGTCTTGCGCCCGACCATGCAAAGCGAAATGAACCGAACCGATCTGCGTTCTGTTGTGATAGCCAATTATAAAAGAGCGCAAGAGTCGTCGCGTGTTTTGGAAGAGCTTTATAAAATCGTAGAGCCTGCTTTGAGTGAACAATTCAAACACATCCGTTATGAACTCTATACATTAGAGAAGCAAAACCTCATACATTAAATGCATACACTCAAACAACTCCGCGAGGGAGAACTCAAAGGGATCAAACGCTTAACCCTCTCTGAGAACCTCACCTCGTTTCCCGAAGAGATATTTGATCTCGCCGAAACGCTGGAAATTTTGGATTTGAGCAACAATCTTCTCTGCGAGCTTCCCCAGCTGAGCCGACTCACCCATCTCAAAATAGCTTTCTTCTCCAACAACCGCTTTACGTCCGTCCCTTCGTTCAAAGGGTGTGAACACCTTTATATGGTAGGATTTAAAAGCAATCAGATCGACACTTTTGAAGAAGATATACTTCCTGAAAGTATCAGCTGGCTGATCCTGACTGATAACAAACTAAAAGCACTCCCAAACTCTATCGGAAACTTGCGAAAACTGCAAAAATGCGCATTAGCGGGGAATCGACTCGAATCCCTCCCCGATGAGATGGCAGAGTGCCGAAATCTCGAACTCCTCCGCCTCTCGGCCAATAACCTCCGAGAGATTCCCGAATGGCTATGGAATCTGCCAAAACTCTCTTGGCTCGCTTTTTCGGGGAATCCGTGCAGTGCAAAAGCTCAGTTTGAGCTTCAAGAGATTGCGTATGAAGCGTTAGAGGTTAAAGAAAAATTGGGTTCGGGGGCTTCGGGAGATATTTATAAAGCCTACTCAAATGTGGATGAACAGCCCATAGCCTTGAAACTCTTCAAAGGCTCCATCACCAGTGATGGGTATGCGCACGATGAGATGAATGCCACTATGAGCACCGGTGAGCATCCGAACCTCATCAAAGTACTCTCGAAACTCTCAGGGGATGAGCGGCTGGGATTGGTGCTCGAATACATCCCTAATGTTTATCGCAATCTGGGGCTTCCTCCCGATTTTGAGACCTGCACGCGCGATACCTTCACTGCAGAAACCTCTTTCACCCCTGAGAGCATCCTCACAGTGGCAAAATCAATCGCCTCAGCAGCAGCCCACTTGCATGCACGGGGGCTCATGCACGGCGACCTCTACGCTCATAATATCCTCATCAACGAGGATGATCACTGCTATCTCGGAGATTTCGGTGCAGCAAGTTTTTATGAACCCCACCGCAAAGAGTTCGAGAGGATTGAAGTGCGGGCATTCGGATGTCTGCTGGAAGATATGCTCTCACTCTGCCCACTCAAAGAGGGAACTATTTATGCGAAGTTGGAAGAACTCAGAGAAAAATGTATGAATGAAGCGGTAGAGGAGAGACCGCTATTTAGTGAGATGGGGTTGTAATAAACACCACTTCAAATTCAAGATACGTGAGCGGGTATGTTTCCATCAGTTTTTTCGTCTGTGAAAAATCAAGAACTCTACGCCCGCCGCTCACTCCACTGCGCTTGATATAGCGAAACATCTCTCTGACCGAATCAAATTCTAATGTATAGTGAACGATTTCAAACTGTGCATCCAAATGTCTCTCAGCTATGGCCATCACCTCATCACTCGAACCTAATAGCGGAGCAACACCTGCACACTCATGCAAGGTTTTAAAGGTTCCGGAAGTGAAGATCGCTAGCGAAACGGGAGTATTGAGAGAAACCAGAGAGAGCATAACACTCTCCAAATCCTCCGCCCATTGTAATGCCGAAGCGGAGTATATGCGATCAATGTGCTCACCACTCAATCTATCAAAGAGTGAGGGATCATTGAAATCGCCCAACATTAGCTCGACATTAGGTGACATAGGATGGTGTTCAAGCATAGAAGCGGAGAAGTCGACCCCGACAAAATGCTCAATCTTCCAGTCGATCAACGAAAAGAGAGTTCCATTTCCGCATCCCAAGTCCAAAATGCGCTTCGGCTGATCTGGAGTAGAAGCAATCAGCTTATCTGCGACGAGGCGCTGAATGACATTACGGCTCCCATACTCTGCCGCGTAGCGAGAAAACTCATGACATGCACTGCTCATCGGCGGTTAATAACCAAGGCTATAATAAAAATGAAGAGCAGACACAAAACGATCGCTGCCCCGCTCGGAAGAGAGAAAAGATACGATGCGCTCAATCCGATCACTACCGAAACCAACGCAATCGCCATAGAGAGGAGGGTAGTCGGATAAAACCCCATCCCGAATCGGATGGCGGCTACTGGAGGGATTACCATTAATGCCCCGATCAAAAGGGTTCCTACTACTCGGATAGAGAGGGCAATGATAACGGCAATGACACTTACAAGCATAAAGTTAAGGAGGGTGACACGAATCCCCCCTGCACGGGCAACATCCTCATCGAACGCGATAAAATAAAGTTCTTTAAAAAAGGCGATCAATAGTGCCATCGCTAAGGAGCCAAAAATGCCCATCACCCATAAATCTTCTGTGCTCACCGAGAGGATCGAGCCGAAGAGGTAGCTAAAAAGCGACGCATTAAACGATCCTGCCAGTGAGACGATGACGATAGCCAAGGCGAGGGAACCTGAGAGGAAAATGGCCAGTACCGAGTCGGAGTACATCCCGTGAACACTGCGCAAATATTCGATCATCCATGAGGCGAGAAGTGATGCTAACACTGCCATCCACAGTGGACTCATTCCAAAAAGGAGTCCCACCGATACCCCAACCAATGAGACATGAGCTAATGTTTCACTGAGAAGGGAATAACGGCGAAGGACAATAAACGACCCGCTGAGTGAAGCTAAAACAGCAATCATCAACCCTGCGACAAAGGCGCGCTGCATAAAAGGGTAATTTAGCATTTCCATCATAATTGAGTCCTAATGGTTATGACATACGACGTGTGCCGGCGTGCCATAGAGTCGACTCATCTCGTCACAGCGGATCATTTCGGCAGGATTTTGGGAAACCAGTAATGTTTGGTTCACAAACAGCACACGAGTGATATCTTCGGCAATCACACCAATATCGTGAGTAATAAAGAGAATCGAGAGTTTTTTGGTTTTATTAAGAGTGCGAAGGAGTTCGTAAAAACGGTGCTGCGATTCGACATCGACCCCCGTATTGGGTTCATCAACGATCAAGATATCGGGGTTAGAGGCGAGAGCTCGGGCAATCATCACCCGTTGACGCTGACCGCCTGAGAGGTTTCCGATCAGACGATCCGCTAAGTCAGCAACTCCCATCAGCTCCATCGCTTCAATAATAGCGGCTTTGTCTGATTCAGATTCAAATCCAAAAATACCCCGTCTGGCGTAACGTCCCATCCCCACGACTTCACGTACCGTTGCCGGAAAGGTACTATCTACCAAAGCGGAACGTTGGGGAACATAGCCGATACGGTTCCAATCGCGAAAGTATTTTTGCTCCGTTCCGAAGAGTTTGATTACCCCTGAAGTCGGTTTTTCAAGCCCAAGCAAAAGACGAATTAGGGTAGTTTTCCCTCCACCGTTGGGGCCGATGATGGCACAATACTCCCCCGGCAAAATTTTAAACGTTGCATTTTTGAGAACCAAGTTCCCCTGCCGCTCAAAGTTGAGGCTATTCACTTCAAAAAGGCTAGGGGAAAATTTCAACGGCACTCCATCGCTTCACGTAGTTTTTTCAGGTTCTCTCTCATAATAGTGAGATAGGTTTGATGTGATTTTAACTCATCTTGGCTAATATTTTCCAGCGGTTGAAGTGGCACAGCTTTCGCCCCGGTCTCACGAGCGATCGTTTGGGAGACATTGTCGTTGATTAACTCTTCAAAAAAGATCGTTTTCATCCCGTGTTCTTTGACCAATTCGACGACATGAGCGACCGTTTGTGCACTCGGCTGCTCATCAGAAGATAATCCGATCACCGAAACATTTTCAAGCTTATTGGAATGGGCGAGGTACCCGAATGCATCATGATTTGAGATTAGGGTACGGTTTTTACACTCCGCCAAACCTGCCGCATACTCGGATTTCAGTTGTTGCAGCTGCACAATATAAGCAGTCGCATTGCTATGAAACTCTTCCGCTTTTTCGGGAAGAAGTTTCGAGAACGCAGCGTCCATCGTTTGGGTCATTTTGATCATGTTGTCGATATCGAGCCAATAGTGAGGATCATACGCTCCGTGGTGGTGGTCGTGTTCACCGTGAGCTTCCGTGTCATGATCCGCTTCATCTGCATGATCATCATGATGTTCTACTTCACCTTTTTGCAAGGCAACGTGTTGACTCATATCAATCACTTGGGTTGTTTTCGTGAGGGTATTTTTAATACTCTCTGCCCATGTCTCAAATCCTGCGCCGTTATAGATGAAAAAAGCCGATTTAGAAATATCCGCTACTTGCGTCGGATTAGGGGAGAACATATGGGCATCACTGCCCAGGGGAACAATAGAGTGTATATCGATCGCATCACCTGCTACCGCGTTGGCAACTTCGAATAACGAGAATGTACTCACAGAGACCATCGGTTTAGTCTCTCTCTCCGCTTGTTTGGGTTGAGGCTGAGGGGCAAAGAATGTAAGCCCTATAATCACTGCTATAATAACACTTCCAAAGACCAATAATCGTTTTGTATCCATCGTTTCAGTTTCCTTATAAAAAGTTCCGATACCATTCTAATGCAACTTGGTTGCAATAAACCTTAAATTTAAGAAGTCTTATCAAAATGACCCTTGATGAAAAAATTACCCTTAACGGATTTCGCCTAACCGCTCCTAGAAAAAAAATCCTCTCGATTTTCGCACAACAGCGCCAGCCCATCAGTTTTGATGAATACACCGCCATCGACCCTGCCATCGACAAAAGCACTTTTTATCGAACCATGCAGACGTTTGAGTCAGCCAATATTATTAACGGGATCGAATCCGATGCAGGAAAACGCTATTTTGAGCTCTCTGAGAACGTTCATCCCCATTTTATCTGCCAACACTGTCATACCATCACCTGCTTGGAATCCCAACCGATGGTCTCACCGCAGGGGTACCAGATTGATTCGGTGATTTTCAAAGGGACCTGTCCTGAATGCTCAAAATAATTTTTCTCCTCTCCACATGGATTAGCCTCTCGTGGGGCTGTCTAGCCTGCAGTTACGGGGATATCAAAGTACTCACCCACCTCTATCTCAATGTCTCAAACAACACTCTCAAATCGGTCGATGTGGAGTGGACGCTCGATCCAATGTTTTCGCAGATGGTCATGGGAGATTTTGACCTCAACCGTAATGGAAAATTCGAAAATACGGAGCGTTACGAAGTCTACAAAGCGATTGAAGCGATGAAAGAGATGGGATTTTTTATCCGCCCTACCCTCAATAACCGTAAAATTTTTCTCAAAGAGCTCAAAAATTTCACCGTTCGCCAAGAACGAGGACTCGTTATCTACCGGTTCTCCATTCCAACCAACGAACCGATACGACAATTCCTCTATCTGCGAATCGCATACGATGCCAATGCCGCGTTCAATAACGGGATTATTTATCATCTCAATGAAAAAAACGTTTTTCTCTCCCCTGAAAAATCGGCTCGCCTCACCGCAAAACTCACCAAACCCAAAATATCCAAAGGTTCGGACTCTATTTTGGATATCTCTCTACGCCCCGTTACTATCGCCCTCGCATCACCTCTAGGGGGATCTGCTAATACGGCACCATCGGGGAGATTTAGTGAGAGTTTACGCACCCTTACCGAAAAAATCCACGGAGCCCTCGCAGAGGCACAAGATCATCCGAGTTTTGCCAGTATTGGGGCTATACTCCTTTTTTCACTCCTCTATGGAATCCTCCATGCGGCGGGGCCAGGTCATGGGAAAACATTGGTGGCGAGCTATTTTAGTACCAATGAACGAAGCTACGCGCGCGGAGGGTTGGTCGCACTTCTCATCGCCGCTACACATGTGGTGAGTGCTTTTACGATTACCATGATCCTCTATTGGTTTGTTCACACCATGTTTTCTCAAACGATTCAAGATGTCTCTCTCTACGCTACGAAAGCAAGCGGGGGAATTATCCTCTTGATTGCCCTCTATTTGGCTCGTCAAAAATGGAACTATTATCGCCCAAAAATCAAAACGATGCGCTTTAGTGTTTCAGCACCCCATGTGAGCAGCTGCGGATGCCACAGTTGTAAAACCACCGCGAATTCGACCGATTTGATGCTGATATTAGGAGCGGGAATCGTCCCCTGCCCCGGAACCATCGTCGTCTTTTTATTTGCTATTTCGATGGGGATGGTTTGGCTGGGGGTACTCAGTGCAATTATCATGAGTTTGGGGATGGGATTGACAATCGCGATCACGGCGGCACTGGGAACGGCACTGCGGAAAAAGAGCAGCTCGTATGGGGAAAAAGGACTGAAAGTTATCGACATTTCAGGGGTTGCTATCATGCTCCTCGCCGGAGTTTTTTTACTGATGGCATCCTAAAGTTGTGTATAAATAAAGCAATACGCTAGTGTTGAAACAATAATAGCAATAGCATATGCCAATTTTTTCTTATGGGGACATTTTTTACACATAATCGGTTTCCTTTGAAAAGGATATTGTAATCCTAATCGGTTTAAAAAAGAGCTTCATCCCCCTCTAAACAACACTGTGCTATAATCGCGAACTTTTTTATTATTTAAGGACTAACATGACAGGTATTCTGCTCATCGTGCAAATCGTACTCGTAGTGATGATCACTATCGCAGTACTTTTGCAAAAAAGCTCCAGCATCGGCTTGGGCGCATACAGCGGTTCAAACGAATCGGTTTTTGGGGCGAAAGGGCCGGGGAGCTTTTTAGCGAAAGTAACTTTTTTCCTCGGATTTATTTTTGTGGTAAATACCATCGCTTTGGGTTATTTTTATGCTCAACAAAAAAATGCTTCGGTTGTCGATGCCATGGTTGAAACAACTGAAGTTGCCGCACCTACAATTGATATCGTCAAAGATACCAATACTACCAAATAAGAGGCAGGGAGATTTCATGTTAAACGAAGTGTACCAATTTTGTGAAGAAAAAATGCAAGGAAGCTGTGATCATCTGCTTAGCAACTTCCGCACACTCCGCACCGGACGTGTTACCACTAAAATTTTGGATAATGTTCGTGTCGACAGCTACGGCTCAATGGTTCCATTGGATCAAGCGGCCAGCGTTTTAGCTACCGATGCAACCACGATCACGATCTCTCCATGGGATAAATCGATGCTCTCTGTGATCGAAAAAGCGATCCAAAAAGCGGACATCGGAGTCAACCCGAACAACAACGGAACCGACATCAAACTTTTCTTCCCCCCTATGACAGTTGAACAACGTCAAGAGACAGCGAAAAAGGCTAAAGGGATGGCGGAAGATGCCAAAGTGGGCGTTCGTAACGACCGTAAAAAAGCGAACGACAAAATCAAAGTGCTCGAAAAAGACAAACTAATCACAGCGGATGAGTCTAAAAGCGCTCAAGACAAAGTCCAAAAAATCACCGATAAATTCATCGCAAAAATTGAAGATCTGCTCAAAGCTAAAGAGCAAGATATCTTGACGGTATAAACATGATGGATATCAAACAAATCTACCTCGACGCTAGTGCCATGCTAGAGGGTCATTTTAAACTAAGCTCCGGCAACCACTCGGCCTATTATCTTCAATCGGCAAAAGTGTTGGAGCAACCTCGTACCGCAAAACTTCTCGCTGACGCATTGGCAGTGAAGATTCAAGAAAATGGTATCGAAATCGATACCGTTTGTGCTCCGGCGCTGGGAGGATTGATCGCAGGATTTGCCCTCGCGACAGCGCTTGATAAGCGTTCCATTTTTGCTGAGCGGGTCAATGGTGAGATGCAAATCCGTCGTGGCTTTGAGATTACTCCGGGCGAGAAAGTACTCATCTGTGAAGACATCATCACCACCGGCGGCTCTGCAATGGAAGCGGCAAAGGCTATCGAAGCGCTCGGCGGAGTTGTCGTCGGTTTCGCAGCTCTTGCAAATCGTGGATTTTGCAAACGTGAAGGGTCTGAATTGGAGCGTAAAGCCAACTGCGCTTTGCCAAGCGACAAACCTCTCTTTGCACTAGCCGATTTCGATTTCGAAATGTACGCACCGGACAACTGCCCATTATGTGCAGATGGAAGCGAAGCGATCAAACCGGGTTCTAGAGGAAATTAATGTCTGCTAATCCCGAAAAGTTCAAGGTCGATATGGCGCACCTCCAAAAGGTGCAGCGTACCCTCCGCAAAGCGGGAAATATCTTCCCGAATGAAAAAGCGTTAATCGAAACTCTCGAAGATTTAATCATAAAAGCTCAAGACGATACCTCTCTCAACACCTATTACTCTATGGCGCAATATCTTAAACAGCGTGTTCGTGAGCTCAAAGCCAATCTCCCTAAACCGGTCGAAGAGATCGATACAGCGATAGAGGATTTAGACTGGTCGATCCGTTATCTCCAATGGCTGGTAACCGAACAAAAACCTAGCTAATTTCACAATAAAGCGCTTCGCTCACCAATCGTGCGGCCACTTCTCTTTTTCCATCGATAGTGATCGAGATAGGAAGCCCTCGCAGAGCACGTTTTTCCTCCAAGCTGATCACCTTAACCACCAGTTTTACATTCGGTGCATAGCGGATAATCGTCTCACAAATAAGTCTCTTTTTCTCTAAATTATCAAGAGTCACGATAATACTCACCGAATCTTTCGCGCACAATTTATCCAAAATTGCCGTTTTGGACATATCTCCGAAATAAACCTCTTGCCCATCACGAAGAGCCTCTTCTACGTGCTTATAGCTGTTGTCGGCGACAACGTAATCGACCCCCTCAGCCTTCAACGCTTTCGCCACAAATTTCCCGACAACACCATAACCGCACACGATAACATGATTCTTTCGTCCAGGTAGCATCGCAAAGCTTTCCGTCACGCTGACATCTTTGAAAAAATAGCCGCTGATCTTCGATAAATTTGCCAAAATAAACGGAGTCGCCACAATAGAGAGAACAACCACCAAAACTAAAATTTGCGCAATTTCATCGGGTATCAGTTTGTGATTGCCGGCAAGGGCAAAAATAGCAAACGAAAATTCCCCTACCTGTGAAAGGGCAATAGCGGTTTTAAACGCAATTTTAGCTTGAGAATAGATACGAATCACACCGAAAATGACAATGGCTTTAACCATCAAAACCCCAAAAAGTATGGCCATAATCTCCCAAAAATGGGTTACAAACAGTGCCAGATCGATCTTCATTCCCACCGTAACGAAAAACGTCCCGAGAAGCAAATCTTTAAACGGTGCAATGTCCGATTCGACTTTGTGGTGATAGCGGGTTTCAGCAATAATCATCCCTGCGACAAAAGCACCCAAAGAGTAGGTGAATCCGGCATACGATGCTAACAAAGAAGAGGCAACGACAATGACCAAAACGGAACCCATAAAGAGTTCGTCCACTTCGCTGCTGGAGGAGAAATGGAGCAACCATGACATCACCCGCTTTCCAACGATAAACAGCAGCCCGACAATCACAATCGCACTAATGGTCGTTTGAAGCAAAACTTCACTAATATCTTTGCCATCAGAGCTCAAAAATCCGATCAAAATCAAAATAGGGATAACAGCGATATCCTGAAAAATTAAAATACCAGTCGCTTTCTGACCGTAAGGGCGGGCAATCTCTTTGGTTGATTTGAGATAGGTGAGCACCACTGCGGTTGAAGAGAGAGAAAGTGCCATCGAAACAATCAGTGCCGTTTCCAATACAATTTCAAAGACCCAAAATGCTAAAATAAAAAAGATCAGAGCAGAGAGAACAACCTGCAATGAACCGTTAAAAAAAACATCGGTTTTCATAGTGGAGAGGCGCTGCAATGAGACTTCAAGCCCTATCGTAAACATCAAAAAGACCACCCCGAATTCAGCGATCATCTCTAACGTATGTGAATCGGCCATATGACGTAAATCGAATCCGTACGCCACCGTGACACCGGTCAGAATGTATCCGATAATCGGTGAGATCCCAAAGCGTTTTAGAATAAGATTAACAACAATCGATATTCCCAATGCGATTGTCACATAATAAAGAGCAGATTCCATAAATTTCCAATTTTTCAAACATTTTTATAAGTCTTCAAAGTATATAATACGTTCCTTAAGAAGAGTGCTAAAAAACAGCTCTATTTTGGGTCAGAGCACCCATTCAACCCCATTTTTCGGATTCGACTTGTAAGGATTAACATATGACCAAGTATATTTTTGTAACCGGAGGGGTACTCAGTTCTCTCGGTAAAGGGATCACTGCAGCCAGTATCGGTGCGCTCCTCAAACACTCCGGCAAACAAGTCGGGATGCTCAAAATCGACCCTTATATCAATGTCGATCCAGGTACCATGAGCCCACTGGAGCACGGTGAAGTTTTCGTTACCCAAGACGGTGCCGAAACAGACCTCGATATTGGAAACTACGAACGATTCCTCGATGCATCGTTTCTACGTACCAGTAACTTCACAACAGGTCAAGTTTATAGCTCTGTTATCGAGCGCGAGCGCAGCGGAGGATATTTGGGACAAACGATCCAAGTCGTTCCCCACATCGTTGGTGAAATCGTTGACCGTATCAAAAAGGCGGGAGAGGGACATGAGATCCTCGTCGTTGAACTCGGCGGTACTGTCGGAGATATCGAAGGGTTGCCGTACATGGAAGCAATCCGTATGATGAAACACGATGACGAGGTTGAGGGGACATTCTTCATCCACGTAACATTGATCCCGTATATCAAAGCAGCAGGGGAGCACAAAAGCAAACCGACCCAGCACTCGGT
>CAZKJU010000068.1:3754-12411 GCA_964553185.1 uncultured Sulfuricurvum sp. | reverse complement strand
CCTCAAACATGAGATGAGTACGTTGGCATCGTCTGCTAAAGAAGAGCTTGCGGTCACGATGATGGGAACTACGGCAGTAGTGGTTGCTGAACTCAGTGCAGGGGATATCAAAGAGCGGATTGATGAGCTTAAAAATCAGCATGATTCGGTTGCGGTGATTTTGTTCCAAGTGAAAGACGATAAAGTGCTTCTCGCAGCGGGGGCTAAAAACACTACCGTAAAAGCAGGTGATTGGATCAAAGCGATCGCACCGATCCTCGGCGGCGGTGGTGGAGGACGCCCAGACTTCGCTCAAGCGGGTGGAAAAGATGCTTCTAAACTGGGCGTTGCCAAAGAAGCGGCAATGGCGTATGTAACGAAGGAATTGGTGTAATGAAAGAATTTTTAGTCGAAACGTTTGCTCATCACCGTACGCTGATCGTCTTTTTACACGTCATTAGTGCGGTTATCTGGGTGGGAGGGATGATCGCTATCCGTTTTGCTACTCACCAATCTCTCGCCCTCATTAGTGATCCGAAACTGCGCCTTGAACGTGCGGCTCATACGTTGAAACGTCTTTTTACGATTGTATGGCCGTTTGTCATCGTTCTCATCTCCACTGCTGTACTCATGGCAGTCGGCTTAGGATTCCGTGCGGCGGCGATGGATCCGATGGGAAATGTCATCGATGAGTATGCAATGAGTATTTATAATACCATCCATATCAAAGAGGCGATTTGGCTCATTATGACATTAAACCTTGGTGCTATGATGTGGCGACGTCGTAAAGCAGAACAAGCGCTTAAAAACGGAAATTTAGACGAAGCAAAAAATATGTTGGGGCTTATTGCTCAATACATGGTTCCTGTGAATATTGCCCTCGGTGTTACCGCCATTTTTATTGGTGTTGTGCTACGAAACGCCTATTAAAACTATGCTACGCTTAGCGTCCTCTTCCATTACCCGCGCCGAATTATTAGCTTCTGCGGGTATCCCTTTTCTCCAAGAATCGATCGATTTTGATGAAGACTCTATTATTGCCTCTTCCCCTAAAAATTTTGTTTATCAGGCAACACTTGGAAAATACCGTGTCAATATGGAAAAATTCGGCTGTAGTGATTACCCTCTCTTGGTTGCCGATACGGTTGTTACGGCACACGGCAAGATTTTACGTAAAGCCAAAGATGAGGCCGATGCACGAGCTATTTTAGAGATGCAAAGCGGTTCGGATGTTGCTATCATTACCTGTATGATCTATAAAACACCACGTCTTGAGTTGATCGATATCTCTTCTACTCACTATTTCTTTGATCGCTTTGACCCTCAGGCAGTAGAAAATTATCTCCAAAGCGGGGAGTGGCGAGGTAAAGCGGGAGCGTGTATGGTGGAGGGGTTTTGTAAACCTTATATTCGTGAAGTACGAGGATATGAGAGTACCGCAATGGGATTATCGGTTGAAGTTCTTAGAGCGTTTCTATAGGAGGATGCGATGAAATTTATACTCACAGCACTTTTTGGATTGTTGTTAATCGGATGTACTAAAACACCGGTAACAAATCGTAGCCAGTTTATGATGGTCTCCCCAGATCAAGAGATGGCTTTGGGGGCTACCGAGGCAAAAAAAATAGTAGAAACGTCGAAAATCAGTACCGATAAAAAACTGCAAGATCGTGTTAAACGGATCGGTGAAAAAATCGCAGCGGTGAGCGGACGGAGTGATTTCGCATGGGAATTTACCGTGATACAAGACGATACCCCAAACGCCTTTTGTTTGCCTGGGGGAAAAGTCTTTTTTTATACGGGGATTTTGAAAATTACTGAAAATGACGATCAGATTGCTACCGTTATGGGGCATGAGATCGCCCATGCGCTTGCTCGTCACGGGGCAGAGAGGATGTCGATGCAAAGTGCGAGCAATATCGGCGCACAAGTATTAGCGGCGGCGTTAAATGTTCCGGCGCAGTATCAAAATCTCTACTCCCAAGCCTACGGTGTCACCTCCCAAGTGGGTCTTATCCTCCCCTACAGCCGTACTTTTGAACATGAAGCCGATCAAATCGGTATCTATTTGATGTGGAAAGCGGGATATAACCCCTCTCAAGCGGTAAAATTTTGGGAAAATATGGAGCGCATTTCCAAGGGGGGGCAAAAGCCGCCGGCATTTCTCTCAACTCACCCTGCGGATAGTGACCGGATCAAAGCGATACGTGACTACATCGCACAGCTTCCTTCGTCACGATGAATAACCCTTACGAAAGCGAGCTTAACGCTCTAAAACGCTCAGGAAGATTTCGTGAACGTCATGTTCGTGATGAAACGCTGATGGATGCGGCGTCGAATGATTATCTGGGGTTGGCCCATAATCAAGAGCTCCATTTCAAAGCGTGCGAAACGCTCTCACACTATAGTGACCATGCTTCGAAAGCTTCAATGCTCGTTAACGGGTACCACCCGATCCATGCCGCATTTGAAGCGGCGTTGTGTGAAGCCAACGCCTTTGAATCGGGGATTGTTATGGGGAGCGGATTCAATGCGAATGTGGGACTAATCGAAGCGCTTGTCCGTAAAGGGGATGTACTGCTCATGGATGAGGAGTATCATGCCAGCGGTGTTGCGGGTGCACGTATGTGTGAGGGGGAGGTGGTGTTTTTCCCCCATAATGATGTTGAAGCCTTTGAATCCGAGTTACTCCGTACACAAGGAAAACGGGTCATTGTCGCAGTTGAGGGGATCTATTCGATGGGGGGTGACCTCGTCCCACGTGAAATCATCGAACTCTCGATCAAGCATGATGCGATTTTGATTTTGGATGAAGCGCACAGTAGCGGTGTGATAGGCAAGCATTTGATGGGAATACTCGATCACTATGAGATAGCACCGACTCCATTGATGATTAAAATGGGGACATTGGGTAAGGCATACGGCAGTTTCGGTGCCTACGTCCTCTCCTCTCGCCACATCAGCGAATACCTCATTAACCGTGCTAAAAACGTCATTTATGCAACGGCACCCTCGCTGTATGATACAGCGCTCGCACATCACGCGCTGGAGTTTATCCAAATGCATGCGGAGCGATTGCGTGGAGAAATCAGTGCACGTCAGAATATTATCAAAGAGATATTGGGAATCGAGTGTATGGGGTTGATTGTCCCTATCGTTATCGAGGATAATCGTGAAGTGATGCGGTTGCAAGAGATACTCAAAAATGAGATGGGGACACACGTCGGAGCGATTCGTCAACCCACGGTGAAAAAAGCGATCCTCCGTCTTATTGCCCGACTTGAAATCGATGAAACCGATTTAGCTCAGGTGTGTGAGCGATTAACGCAGATTTGGGTAAAATAGCACTATGAATACGATTCGTATCAATCAGCTCAAAATTACCCATAGGGATGAGGTGCTGGTCGATATTGCGTTTGAGATTCGCCGTTCATTGGCATTGGTGGGAGCAAGCGGTAGCGGAAAATCGCTGAGCCTCAAAGCTCTTTTGGGACTTTTGGACCCGACATTGGATGTTATGATCGAGAAAGAGTGTGAATTTGAGTGGGAACGAGGTAAGAGCATTGCCTTAGTCCCCCAAAATCCGTTTACCGCGTTGTCTCCGCTTACACGGATAAAAGATCAAATGTTCCTCCCCCGCGAGCGGAGCAGTGAACTTTTTACTCTGTTAGGCTTAGATGAGTCGTTATTGGAGAGGTTTCCGCCTGAACTCTCCGGGGGACAGCTGCAACGGGTTGTAGTCGCTATTGCCTTGGGCTCGAATCCGAAGCTTTTGCTGTTGGATGAGCCGACAACGGCACTCGATCCTGCTTCGAAAGAGACGATGATTGCATTGCTGAAGACATTGCAAGAAAAAATAGGCTTTCGTATGTTGTTTGTGACCCATGATATGGGGGTAGCATCAGCACTGTGTGAAGATATTTGTGTCTTAAGAGAGGGGCGGGTGGTTGAGCAAGGACGAATCGATGTGGTTACTTGTGAACCCAAAGAACAATATACCCAAGCGTTAATCGACGCTGAATTTAAAACCAGGGGATTTAGAAATTGATCAACTCCTATGAAGATGTACCGCTAAGGGTGAGAATGAAAAAATATTTTTTGATTGCAGTCGGAATTGTTGTGATGATTCCGATCGTTTTTTTAGGGTATCTGATTTACTCGTTTGAGTACGAAACCCAAAAACTGATTCAGTATCAACCGCGCTTAACGACGGAAGTGTATGATCGAAACGGGAATAAGATTGCCAATCTTTTCAGTGACGAGCACCGTTATTATGTTTCGTATGAAAATATCCCTCCCCGTTTGATTGAAGCCCTTTTAGCGATCGAAGATACGATGTTTTTTGAGCACCACGGGGTGAATCCAGATGCGGTAATGAGGGCAATCATTAAAGACGTGAGTGCAGGAAAGCTCAAAGAGGGGGCGAGTACGATCACTCAACAACTGGTTAAAAATACGTTGTTGACCCGTGAAAAGAAATTTTCCCGTAAATTCAAAGAGGTCCTTTATTCTATCCGTATTGAACAAGAACTCTCTAAAGAACAAATTTTAGAGCGTTATTTCAATGAGATCTATTTAGGACATGGATACTACGGGATCAAAACGGCATCGGATGGCTATTTTCGCAAACCTCTCAAAGAATTGAGCCTTAAAGAGATGGCGATGTTGGTCGGTCTTCCCAAGGCTCCGAACTTTTATTCCCCTACAAAGAACTATGAGCTAAGTTTGGGTCGTGCTAACCGTGTTATCGGACGTATGTATGAATTGGGATGGATCGATCAAGCTACGTATGAAAAAGCGACACAAGAGAGACCGAAAGTGTATAACGATACACTGAGTAAAAACTCAGGCCCTTATATCATCGATGAGGTAATGCGTCAGCTTGGCGATGCGTTCCCTGATATTCGCAGCGGCGGATATAAAATTTATACAACGATCGACATGAGATTGCAAGAATCAGGGTATAAAGCGCTTCAATCGGGCCGTGATGAGATTTTAAAACGGGCACAGGAAGCGGGTGATTTGGATGAGAATATGCAGCGTCAGCTCAACGGTGCTCTCATCAGTCTAGACCCTCGCAGCGGAGAGATTTTGGCGATGGTAGGAGGGTATGATTACTCTCTGAGTCCATTTAACCGTGTCACACAGGCAAAACGCCAACCGGGGTCAGCCTTTAAACCGTTTATTTATCAAGTTGCATTGGACAGCGGCATGTCACCATCCTCTATGGTCCCTGACATCGCACGAACCTATACCTATGCGGGTGAGGACGGTGAAGAGAAAACATGGCAGCCGAAAAACTATAAAAATGAGTACAAAGGGATGGTAACGATTCGAAATGCTCTGACCCATTCTCGTAATCTTGCAACCATCAATATGGTTAGCGACATGGGATTTCAAAAAGTGGTAGAGGGACTTAGACGTTACGGTATTACCGAGACTCTCCCCCCTGATCTATCGATTGCATTGGGAACTATTTCGATTTCACCTATCGATTTAGCGAAATACTACACGATGTTTGCCAGTGGTGGAACGTTGACTAATCCTATGTTGATACGTCAGGTTATTACCCCAAAAGGTGAGACTATTCGGTATGAAAACAAAAGCCGCCAGGTCAATACACCTGAACAAATCTATTTGATGACCTCAATTTTAAAAGATGTTGTTGCGTATGGAACAGGGACAACTGCACGCGTTGGTGGGATGGAGATTGCCGGTAAAACTGGTACGACCAATAAAAACGTCGATGCGTGGTTTGTCGGATATTCACCGAGTGTTGAAACGGTTGTATGGTTCGGGCACGATGATAATACTCCGATGCGCCGCAGTGAAACGGGTGGACGTGCAGCAGGTCCGGTATTTAGATATTATTATGAAGATATGCTCCGCATTTACCCTAATACGAAACGTTATTTTGATCTTCCTGCGGGAGTTTACCGTGCACCTGGCAATGATGAGAACAGTACGGAAGCGTATACGGATACTTCAGTAGCTCCGGATACCACCGACAATCAAGGTCCGAAAACCGAAGAAAAACTACTGTTTTAAAACTTTATTTAAGGGGAAATTTTCTACAATTTCCCCCTCACTTATTGGGGTATCGCCAAGCGGTAAGGCAACTGGTTTTGGTCCAGTCATTCGGGGGTTCGAATCCCTCTTCCCCATCCACTCCTAACTTTTTATCCCTTATTTTTTCTTTGTAGCTTGAGAGAGATAGAACCAGACACTTCCACCTACAATAACCAGCATTACAGGTGCCAAATAGGGTTTATCAGAAACCACTTTATACCCTTCAATCAATACACCTCCGAAGAGAAAGCTTAACCCTCCGACAGCCACAGCCCAAATCGCTGCACCGATGGCGTTATAACCGCTAAATTTCCAAAAATCGTATTTGGTTAATCCAACTGCTAAAGGGATAAGTGTTTTAAGTCCATAGATAAATTTTTTGACAATGATAATCCATGAACCGTGCTTTTTAAGGAGAAGATGGGAAAAAGCCAATTTACGACGATGTTTTTTGAAATACTCCATCATCTCTTTTTTATGATAACGGGACATATAGAACATTAATGAGTCGCCGATGAAGTTAGCCGTAAATGCAATAGCAATAGAGAGGGAGAGATCCATTTTCCCCATGAAACTGAGAACCCCTGCGCCGAGGAGAGCGACAAATCCTCCACCGAGGGAGTAGAGAAAGAGTACGATGTATCCGTACGTCGATAAATTTGTGAGCATTTCATCCATAAATCATAATTTCCTTATTTTTGCTATTTCATCCCGTAATCGCGCCGCTTCTTCGAACTCCAATTTCTTGGCCGCTTCTCTCATTTTCATTGAAAGCTCTTCTACGAGTTTTTTCCGCTCCGCAGCAGGGAGTGTTTTCGCTTTTTTAGAGCGGTTATATAGCTCAGCGGGGTCTTCGAGTTTGAGATTCTCATCGAGTGAGCGTTTAGTAGTGGTTGGAGTTATACCATGTTTGGTATTGTAAGCCTCTTGCAGTGTACGACGATCGGTGGTGATTTTAATGGCCCGTTCCATTGAACCGGTGATCTTTTGCGCATATAACAATACCCGTCCGTGTTCATTACGAGCGGCACGCCCGATGGTTTGGATGAGGGATGTTTCCGAACGTAAAAACCCTTCTTTATCGGCATCGAGGATGGCGACGAGGCTCACTTCGGGTAGGTCCAATCCCTCACGCAGGAGGTTGATCCCGATGAGGACATCGAAATCCCCCACACGCAGACCGCGTATGATCTGATTACGCTCGATTGCATCGATCTCAGAGTGCATATACTGCACTTTGATCCCCAAGTCGGCGAGATATTTGGTGAGAGCCTCCGCCATTTTTTTGGTGAGGACGGTGACGAGAACCCGATCTCCCAATGCCACAGTTTTTTTGATCTCATCGTGCAAATCTTCGACCTGATTCTCAGAGGGCTTGATCGTGATGATTGGATCGAGCAGCCCTGTGGGACGGATAATCTGATGGGCTACTGTGGTACTGATATCGAGCTCTTGTGCGGAGGGTGTAGCCGAGACGAACATATAATGGGGTGCTTTGTTCATGAACTCATCGATCATGAGTGGACGGTTATCCAGCGCACTCGGGAGGCGAAATCCGTAATCGACCAATACATTTTTACGGCTTCTATCCCCCGCGAACATCCCCCGAAACTGCGGTAAGCTCACATGGCTCTCATCGACGATGATGAGAAATTTGTCATGATGGAGGAGAAAATAATCGAGGAGGGTATAAGGAGCTTCTCCCGGCAGTTTATCGGTGAGGAGACGTGAATAGTTCTCGATCCCTTTACACATTCCCGTCGCTTGCAGCATTTCGAGATCAAATTCGCACCGTTGTTTTAACCGTTGAGCCTCAACAATTTTTCCTTCTCGCTCAAACTCCGCTAAACGTTCCCCCAGCTCATCTTCGATCCGTTTAATAGCGCGGGAAAGTTTTTCCTGCCCTACGGCGAACTGGCTGGTAGCATAGAGGGTAAAGGTCTCAATCTTTTCGAGGACGGAATTGTTTAGCGGTTCAAAGATACTGAGACGTTCTACTTCATCACCGAAAAACTCGATCCGCAGTGCTTGATCTTGCCAGTAGGGAGGGAAAATATCGACCACCTCGCCGTTGAGTCGAAAATGCCCACCATCAAAATAGCTGTCATTTCGGGCATATCCCATCTCGACGAGACGAAGGAGGAGCTTTTTTTGGTTCATCTCATCACCGATAGCAAAGACTTGAACCATTTTCTCATACTCTTCAGGATCACCGAGTCCGTAGTTGGCGGAGACGGAGGCTACGACGATAACATCGTCGTAGCTGAGGAGGTTTGCGGTTGCACTAAGGCGTAGGCGTTCTAGCTCATCATTGATAGAGCTGTCTTTTTCGATAAATAAATCTTGACGCGGAATATAGGCTTCAGGCTGATAATAGTCGTAATAGCTGATGAAGTACTCGACATGATTTTCGGGAAAGAAGCTTTTGAACTCACTATACAGCTGCGCCGCCAAGGTTTTGTTGTGAGTCATGATGATCGTGGGGAGCTGAACCTGCTCGATTACCCGCGCCATCGTCATCGTTTTACCCGAACCCGTAACCCCTTCGAGTGTAACATAGCGTTCACCATTTTTGATACCCGTGCTGAGTGCTTCGATGGCGAGCGGCT
>CAZKJU010000068.1:0-3744 GCA_964553185.1 uncultured Sulfuricurvum sp. | reverse complement strand
TGGACTTTAAAAATCGGCAATGAATGACCCTAAAAATAGAATGTGAAATTATAGCTAAATTGCTGTTTCTTAAAGTCTATAGGCTGTTGAGTTAGGATGATTACTATATAATTTTAAATAAATAATATAAGCAGTCGATAATAATGCTCTTTAATAGCTATGAGTTCATCTTTTTATTTCTGCCGATTACTTTTGGTATCTATTTTTGGCTGAATAAAAAACGTCTAACGCAAGCCTCAAAGGGATGGATAGTATTTGCTTCACTCTTTTTTTATTCGTGGTGGAATGTTATTTATCTCCCTCTTATTCTGGGTTCTATCCTCTTTAATTTTGCGATAGGTTCTAGTATTACCCATATCAATAGTACGTTCCTCTCCAATAAGAGACTCTCTTCTAAAACCATCTTAACATTTGGTATCATCGCCAATGTTTTATTATTGGTCTATTATAAGTACATGGATTTTTTTATTACCAATGCCAATATGATGGCGGGTACCCATTGGGAATTAATGCAGATCATCCTTCCTTTGGGGATTAGCTTTTTTACTTTTACCCAAATTGCCTATTTAGTCGATGCCTATCGTAACGAAGTCAAAGAGATGGATTATCTCAACTATACCCTCTTTGTGACGTTTTTCCCCCATTTGCTAGCAGGGCCTATTTTGCATCATAAAGAGATGATGCCGCAGTTTGATGATGTCCGCAATAAAGTTTTAAACCCCAAAAATATCGCTGCCGGAATGTATTTATTTGCCATCGGGCTCTTTAAAAAAGTGGTGATTGCTGATACCTTTGCTATCTGGGTTTCGTATGGATACGGGGATACAGCCTCTCTCTCGTTGATGTGTGCTTGGGCAACTTCGCTCTCCTATACGTTTCAACTTTATTTTGATTTTAGCGGTTATACCGATATGGCACTGGCGGTTGCATTGCTTTTTAATATCAAACTTCCTATTAATTTTAACAGCCCCTATAAAGCGGTAAATATTCAAGATTTTTGGAGACGCTGGCATATGACTCTTTCGCGCTTTTTGCGTGATTACATCTATATTCCTCTGGGGGGAAACCGTCACGGCGAGCTCCGTACCTACGGCAATCTCTTTAGTGTTTTTTTGGTTGGGGGGTTATGGCATGGGGCATCATGGATGTTTGTAATCTGGGGTGCGTTGCATGGTGGCGCCATCGTTCTTCATCGTGCTTGGCAGCAGAGCGGGCGTAAAATGAATACGATACTGGCATGGTTTCTCACATTTAACTTTATCAATATTACATGGATTTTCTTTAGGGCAAAAGAGTGGGACGATGCGGTTAATATCCTCTCCGGTATGGTTGGACTCAACGGGATAGAAGAATTTTCTGATGTGCTGGAATTTGGTGGGCTATCAACTATTGAGCTATTTATGATGGGGATTGTATTGATGATAGGTGTTAGCTCTTTTTTCACCCCTAACTCTAATCAGATGGCAAAATCTTTCCGCTTATCCAACAAGAGTTTGTTATTTGGTGCTTTTTTAATGTGTATGGGAATATTGCATCTTAGCAAGATCTCTGCATTTCTCTATTTTAACTTTTAGGCTGATTGATGAAACCAACTTCTTGGATACTAAAGTTTCTTTTTTTGTCACTCCTTACTCTGCTTAGTATGGGTGCTATAAACTTTATTTTAGATCCGTTTCAACAATATCGAAAAGCTCAATTTTACAAACCTATCTACGATAATGAGCGCTATTTAAATCCGGGATTAGCCAAAACGTATGATTATAATGAAGTGATTATCGGATCGTCTATGACCGAGAATTTTCTACTTTCAGATACCAGAGATATTTTAGGATTTACGAAACCGATTAAATTTTGTATGTCCGGAGCCACGGCGTATGAGATAAAAATAATGTTAGATTCCGCCTATCAACATCGTAAAATTGATAGTGTCATTTATGGCATCGATCTCTTCTCTTTTACAGGAGAGTCAACACGATTATTTCATGGTGAGGGCTCGCTCCCGTTTTATCTTTATGATAATAATCGTTTAAATGATTACCGCTATCTTTTGAGTTTCGATACGTTTAAATTTTTTGTCGACTCTTTTGTGCTATCAAAACCGGAAGTTATGTTCGATTTTAACCGTATGTATCAGTGGCAGCATACATTCAATGAAGATGATTTTAACAGAAAAGATCGCATTGATGAATGGAGAGAAAAATATGGATTTAATCCCGATTACACTAAAAATGAGTATACCCTTAAAGCGATGAAGGCCAATATTGATACCAATCTGATTCCCCTTATCCAACATCATCCTGAGACAACATTTTATCTGTTTTATCCCCCTTACTCAATCCTTGCATTTAAAGATATGCAGAATAAGGGATGGTTGAATACGGTAGAGCAATTCAAATACTATCTATTTACTCAGTTAGCGCACTATCCAAACGTCAAAATATACGATTTTCAAGCCTCTAAAGAGGTTACATGCAATCTTGATAATTACAAAGATTTGCTCCATTACCATCAACGTATTAATAGTTGGATGTTAGGAGAGATGAAAAATAAGAGCTATCTGATTGAAGATACGACTGAGCTTCAACAATACAATCAATCTTTATCAAAAAATATTCAAGAGTTCAGTGAGAGTGAGTTAAACTGTGTTAAAATTATGACAAAGACTCTATCACCCAAGGTTAATCATGTTATTTAATCCCACTCCATTGGAAAAGTTGACCACGCTTGTTACTGATTTGCTTGAAAAACAATCGTCATTAAAAGCTGAAATCGAAACATTACGAGCCGAGAGCGCTTCGATTCGAGGTAATGAACAAAGTAAAGAGGGTGAGATTCAGCGTCTTAGCGCAGCACTTGCCGCAAAAGATGAAGAGATTAAAATGTACGCCGATGAACTTGCCGCTAAAGATACTGAAATCGAAGCGATCGTCTCTAAAATAGAAAGCTTGCTTGGATGAAGACCAAAGTAACCCTCACCCTCAATGCCAAACGTTATGACATTGATGTCGAGGAAGATTTTGCCCGTTTTTTGATCGAGCAGATGAAACAAGACTTTGAATTTCACGGCAATAATGATCTTAAACTTCTTCTCCAAGCCTATGTACGTAAAAACTTTGCTCTCTATCAGCAAGAGAAAGAGACATTAGCTCTCATTGAGCGTCTTCAAAATAGTTAATCCCCTCCACAATCGCTTCACAATAATTTTTTATACTGCTCTCATCAAAAGGGAATCTCGAAAGAGAAACTCTGAAAAAGGAGTTTAGGATGAATAAGTTACTCTCAATCTTGTTAATCGCAGCACTTAGTGCTTCAGTTGCTTCAGCAGATGCTAAAGCGGGTCAAAAAGCGTATCTTAAAACGCTCAAAGCGAAATTCAACATGAACGGAACCAAGTTTGCCGCTGAGCATACGGTTGCCGAATGGGAAGAACTTTTTGCAAATGATGCAAAAGGGTTTATTAAAGAGTACAGTGAGCGTTTTCCAACTTCGGTTCCAGTTCTCACGAATCCTGATATGAAGGATAAACTCCAAGATATCGGTGATTTTGCAAAAGAGTACGGTTCGGATAGCGGAAACGTCCCCTCTTGTGGTTAAAGGGTAAAAAAAGCGCGGCGTGCTGCGCGTGAGCTCTCTGCTGAAGAGAACTCAGCGTTAGCGTAGCTATCGGGATGAATTCCGATGGCGTAATAAATAAAATAAAAAGGATATATTATGAAAACGTTAATTGCGATTCTTGGACTTACA
>CAZKJU010000067.1:0-12433 GCA_964553185.1 uncultured Sulfuricurvum sp. | reverse complement strand
ACTCTTCGCTTGAGAGTTTTTTCTTCTCTTTTTTGAAATTCGGATGCCAATAGGTGTGTGATTCGACTCTGAAATTGCCCGTTTTTTCGAGCGCACTTAGCTGCTCCCACGTCATCGCATATTTTGCGTTCGAAATCGCGCTCGGATAGATAAAGAGTGTTACGGGGATCTTGTATTTTTTCACGATGGGTGCCATATCGCTGTAGACGCTTTTGTGCCCGTCATCGACAGTGATAACGACCGATTTGGCAGGGATCGATTTGATCTTACCTTGTATGTATTGCATTGCCGTATCGAGAGGAACAACCGTATAACCGTTAGTTTTAAGCCATGCCATTTGCTCTTCGAATACAGCGGTTTTGATACTCATCGAATCGAGTTCTCCACTGCTAAAACGGTGATAACACAATACGGGAACTTTTTTCGGAGCCACCGCACCCCACAGCAAACCTACCAAAACTGCCACCATTAAAATCGATCGAAACATAAACGTAAAACCTTTGTATAAAAATCGGCGGATTATAGCGCACAAATCCTCCTTAACTATTAACATTATTAACAAATAGGGCTTGACTTTGGAGTGTGATTTTAACTAGAATTCGATCAATTAGTTGCATAATCAACTATTTCTAGGAGTTACTCATGAACCGATGCGAATGCCCCGTTGATGAATCGCTGGGATGTTTCACCAACCATGCCGCTTATGCGGCACGCAACTTTCTTACTCGCCAACTTGAAGAAAATGGAATCGATATGACCATCGAGCAGTTTAAAGTAATGGTGGTGCTATGGAAAGAGAAAAGCTCTACTCAACAGAGTATTGCCGACTTTGTCGGTAAAGACAAAGCGAGTGTTACTCGTCTCATTGCCGGGTTGGAAAAACGTTCTCTTATACAACGTTCAACCGCCTGTCAAGACAAACGGTGCAATCATGTCACCCTCACCGCACAGGGAGTTGCACTCGAAAAACCGACAATGGATGTCTTGACAACAGCAAATCAAATGATTCATCGCGATATAGATCCCCATGAACTCGCGATAACCCTCCGTGTTTTAAAACAAATGTGCTTATCCATAAATTACTCCCAAAAGGAATCCGAATGAACCGCTTATCCATTATTACCCTCTCCACACTTGCCGCCTTACTCATCAGCGGGTGCGAACGCCCCAAAGCTGCAGGGATGGAAAAACCGCCTGAAGGGCCTGTACCGGTAACCACTACCGAAGTTAAAAGCGGAAATTTTCCTGCTATATTGGAAGCTACAGGACAAACCGAAGCCTACAATACCGTCCAAATTTACGCACGTGTCAACGGATACCTCCAAAAACGTTCCTTTACCGAAGGTTCGTTTGTCAAAGAGGGGCAAACGCTCTTTGTAATTGACCCAAGCGATTTAAAAAACTCTTACAACACGGCAAAAGCGGCATACGATTTGGCATCAGCGAATTACACCAATGCAAAAGCCTCCCTCAACCGCATTAAACCACTGGCTCAAGCTAATGCTGCCAGTCAGCAGGAACTCGACAATGCAACCGCAAACGAGCGAAACTCGGCGGCGGCACTTGCTGGGGCTACAGCATCATTAGAACAAGCAAAACTCAACCTCAGCTATACAACGATCAAAGCTCCGATGAGCGGATTTGTCGATCAGTCTAAAGTTGATATCGGAACCTATATCAGTGCAGGAGCCAATGGCTTACTCACCACAATGTATCAAAATAATCCGATATACGTTCACTTCACGTTTAGTGAAAACCAAAAAATTGCCCGTCAAAATGCTATCGCCAGCGGAAAGCTCATCACCCCAAAAGATAATCTATATGATGTTGAGCTAACATTGGGGGATGGTGTCGCACTGACACGAAAAGGTAAGATCGACTTTATCTCACCGTTTATCGACTCCACCACGGGCAACATAACCTACCGAGCAGTAATCGACAACAGCGACCATAAACTCCTCCCAGGACAGTTTGTCAAAGTCAAAGTCAAAGGGATGGAGTGGAAAGATGCCACCTATGTTCCTCAAAAAACACTTCTTACAGGTGAAAAAGGGAAATTCGTTTATGCCATAGAAGCCAATAACACCGTTACACCAAAACCGGTTGTCGCGGGAGAGTGGATCGGAGACAATGTTATCATCGAAAGCGGCATCGCCGCTGGAACAAAAATCGCCGCTGATGGGCTTCCTAAACTCAAACCGGGAGCGGAAGTGATTCCGAATACAAAATAATTATGTTTAGTAAATATTTCATCAACCGCCCCGTCTTATCGGCAGTAATCGCGATGATTATTATGCTACTGGGATTTGTGGCGATCAAAAGTCTCCCAATCTCACAGTTGCCGAATCTAACGCCTCCTACGGTTGTCGTCACTGCACAATATCCGGGTGCCGATGCACAAACCATTGCTAACACAATTCTAACTCCATTGGAATCTCAAATTTCCGGTGCAGATGGGCTTATGTATATGTCCTCCAAAGCGGCTGCTTTGCCTGGAAGTGCGACGATCACCTGTACGTTTAACATTGGTGTCAACCAAGACTTAGCGGCTGTTGACGTTCAAAACCGCATCAACTCCGTCATAGCACAACTTCCTCAAACTACTCGTGATTTAGGGGTCACCGTTCAGAAAAAAACCTCGGATATTTTGCTGATTGTGGCAATCACCTCTCCCGATGGAAGTTACGATGCAACAGGGATCAGTAACTACATCTCTGCCAATCTACTCGATGAAGTGAAAAAAATTCCCGGTGCAGGACGAGCGCAAATCTTCGGTCAGCGCGATTATGCAATGCGCATCTGGCTAAACCCTGACAAAATGGCATCTCTGGGAGTCAGCAGCTCTGAAATTGCAGCAGCGATTAAAGATCAAAATATTCAAGTCTCCCCAGGACGTTTAGGTCAAGCACCTACGAATGATGAGCAAATGTGGACAATGCAGCTCACTTCAAAAGGGCGTTTTTCAACAGCCGAAGAGTTCCAAAACATTATTGTCCGAGCAAAACCTGATGGGTCAACACTGCGTCTTAAAGATGTTGCCCGTGTCGAGCTAGGGAGCCAAAACTACGAATTTTTCGGGCGTGTAAACGGCAAACCAGCCGCTATGATCGGTATCTTCGCCGATACGAATGCGAATGCACTTGACACCTCAGCCGCAGTTGCCGCTAAAATGGAAAAGCTCTCCCATAAGTTCCCGCAAGGGCTTAAATACGATATCCCTTACGATACCACCGATTTCGTCAAAATTTCCATCGAAGAGGTTGTCTTTACCCTCCTCGCCTCTATCATTTTGGTCAGTTTGGTTATTTACCTCTTTTTACAAAGCTCCCGCGCGGCAATGATCCCGATCCTCTCTATCCCGATCTCTCTCACGGGCGCTTTTATCGGTATGTACCTCTTAGGGTACTCGATCAATACCCTCACCCTCTTCGGTCTCGTTCTCGCTATCGGAATTGTCGTCGATGATGCCATCGTAGTCATCGAGAATATGGAACGGATACTCCAACATGAGAAACTCTCCCCTCGCGAAGCGGCGATCAAGGCGATGGGACAGATCTCAGGGCCTGTGGTCGCTATCGTCCTCGTTATGTGTGCCGTCTTTATCCCTGCCACCTTCCTGGGAGGGATGACAGGACAACTTTACAAGCAATTTGCCGCAACCATCGCAATCTCCGTCGTATTCTCAGGGTTTATGGCATTAACGTTTGCCCCTGCTATCGGCGCATTAATCCTCAAACATCATGAAAACGAACCGGCTCGCTTTTTCCGCTGGTTTAACCGTAAATTTGCCAATATGACCGATAACTACGTCCGCCGATCCGGCTTTATGATTCGTAAGTCATTGATCTTTTTGGTTATTTATTTATCAACCTACTTTTTTATCGGATTTTTTCACAAAACATTGCCGAGTGCTTTCTTGCCGATGGAAGATCAGGGGTATTTTATTACAGCGGTCGTATTGCCTGATGGTGCAACTGCAAATCGCACCTTAGAGGTTGTTAAACAAGTTGAAGAAATTTTGAGTAAACAAGAGGGGGTTGCCAAATATACCGCTATCACCGGTCTTAATATCCTCACCTTTTCTCAAGAACCCAATGCAGCCGTTATTTTTACCCGTCTAAAACCATGGGATGAACGTCCTACCAAAGAGTTAGGGATATTCGGTATTCTTAACACGTTGGGGCCGAAACTAGGAAGTATCAAAGAGGCAAAAGTATTTGCAATGCCCCCTCCTCCTATTCGAGGAATGGGTCCATCCGATATGTTCAGCTTGCGCCTCCTCCAACCGGGGGATAATGATTTTAATAAACTTGCCAATGCAACCAATGCCTTCGTCGGTGATTTGCGTAATGATCCAAGCATTAAAAATCCAATGACGACCATGAATATCAACACACCGACTCTGATGGTAGAGGTAGATCGTGAAAAAGCAAAAATGATGGGACTTGCCATCAGCGATGTTTACCAAACACTGCAAGCGACTATAGGGACGATGTACGTTAATCAATTTGATAAAAACGGTAAAACATACTGGGTACAGATGCAATCGGATTCACCGTATCGTGCAACTCCGGCAGATATCGGACGGGCATGGGTTCGCTCATCCGCAGGTCAACTCGTCCCTCTTTCATCAGTCGTAACCGCCAAAATGTCGAGTGCACCATCTTCAATCGAACACTTTAACGGTGTCCTCAGCACGACGGTTATGGGTTCTCCCTCCCCTGGCTACAGTTCAGGCGATTTGATTAAAGTATTAGAAACTAAAGGAGACACCATTTTACCAACGAGTGTCAGCTATGATTGGGATGGATTATACCTCCAAGAGAAGCTCGTCGGTTCCAAAGCACTCATGATTATGGCGTTTGCATTGGTAATGGTTTACCTTATCCTAGCAGCGTTATATGAGCGATGGACATTACCGATCTCGATTATGCTCGCCGTACCGTATGGAATCATGGGGGCATATGCTGTCGTATGGCTTATCCCATGGCTGAACAACAATGTCTTTTTTCAGATCGGTTTGCTCACCCTTATCGCCCTCTCGGCAAAAAATGCGATTTTGGTCGTCGAATTCGCTGAAGAGCAGCGCCAACTGGGCAAAAGTGTTTATGATTCGGCGATGGAAGCAGCACGACTGCGTTATCGCCCTATGATGATGACCTCGTTTGCTTTCCTAGCAGGGATGCTTCCTCTGATTTTTAGTTCCGGAGCCGGAGCAGCAGGACGTTTCTCGATAGGGGTAGCGATGTTTGGAGGGATGCTGGCGGCAACTTTTATCGAACGGTACTTTATCCCCTTCCTTTATTATTGGGTTGCTACAGCCCAAGAAAAATATTCACCCGCCAAAGGAGCCGATCATGAATAACACCCCTCTTTCCCTCACTATTCTGAGTGCTCTTCTCTTAGGAGGGTGTGCCATCGGGCCCGATTACGTTCGACCCGAGGTGGCTGTACCCGAAAACTTTCTCCAAAAAGATGCTAACCAAACAGTTCAACAACGTCTTAATACGCAATGGTGGAGAAGTTTTCAAGACGAAGCGCTCAACCGTGCTATCGAAGAGGCTTTAAAAGCCAACTTCGACGTGCAAGCATCCCAAGCTTCTGTTGATGCACTCCTAGGGAAATTTGATCAGGCCAAATCGTACCTCTATCCGCAAATCAATGCCAACGGCTCACTCAATCGCAAAAATGTCGACAATGCCTCTTTAGGAGGGAAACAGCTACAAGAGGGGATAACCTCTACCTATGCCGGATCGTTATCGTTAGCAAGTTACGAGATCGATCTCTTTGGAAAAGTACGCCGTGCTAACGAATCCGCCCGTGCTGCACTCCTCTCTAGTGAATACGCCTCACAAACACTCAAACTCTCCATAGCATCAAGTGTTGCGGCTTCTTATATCAAACTCTCCTCTCTACAAGGACAGATTGATTTAGCAAAAGAGAACCTCACTCTAACCGATGAAATCGTCAAATTTAATGAACTAAAATACAAACACGGCGTTATAGCAGAGAGTGTTTTACTGCAATCATTATCCGAGCACGAGAGTGCCAAAGCAACCCTCTCTTCCCTTGAAGCCTCTAAAATCGCCGAAGAGGCAACTTATAACCTCCTCTTAGGACGTAATCCAACGAGCGTTAGTACTTCGCCACTGGATTCGATGAATGTTCCCTCTATCCCCTCTGAACTTAGTTCAGACCTTTTAAACAAGCGCCCTGACATTGCTTCGGCTGAACAAAACTTGATAGCCGCTAATGCCATGATCGGTGTAGCACGTGCGGCTTACTTTCCAAGTATCAAACTAACAGGGATGTTAGGGGTCCAAAGTTTAGAACTCAGCAGTTTTGTCTCTAATCCGGCTCGGATATGGGAACTAGCCCCCTCCGTCAGTGTACCGATCTTTTCGGCTGGACGAATTGCAGGTGAAATTAAAACTGCCGAGGCAGATCGAAACCAAAGTTTAGCAGCATATAAAAAAAGTATCGTCAGCGCCTTTAACGACACCGATAACGCACTAGGGCAAACCGCCAAAGCAAAAGAACAAGTTACCTATCAAAATGCACGTTCACAATCGATCCAAAAAGCCCTTATGCAAAGCAAACTCCGTTATCAGGTAGGAACAATCACCTATAGCGATATGCTCCTCGTCCAGCAACAATGGCTGCAAGCATCTCAACAACTCTTAATAGCCAAACAAAATCTCCTGACCTCTACTGTTTCGCTTTATAAAGCGTTGGGGGGTGGTTGGAGTGAAGAACAAACTCCGCCTCTGCCTGATCTTCTCCCTGCAGGCAGATAAAATAATCATCATACTCCACACAAGAAAGAGAAAAAACTTTCTCTTTCTTCCTCTTTAAATGCCCCTAAATAGACAATCAAAAGTAAACAGATATATAAAAAACAAAAAAATTAGAAAAATAACACATTGCCGGTCACCCATTTTCGCTTGATTTTAGAAAAATTCATAAAAACTTTACCACTTGAAAAGCCCTATAATAGGCATTTATGGAAAATATTTTAAAATTATTCAAAAAATGCTTGACAAGTATAGGGGGAGTAGTGGTATACTTCCGCCATATTTTTTTAAGGAGCCTTACCATGATGAAAATCATTTCTGCGTTGCTTTTGGCTGCAATGTTTATCGGATGCAGCGAGTCTGCAACAACTGAAGCACCTGCTGCTACTGAAGAAGCTGCACCAGTAGCTGAAGAAGCTGCTGCACCTGTTGCTGAAGAAGCTAACATGACTGAAGAAGCTGCACCTGCTGCTGACGCTGCTGCTGAAGCTGCTCCTGCTGCTGAAGCTGCTAAATAAGTTTTAACTTACTTAGCGTATTTCACACTTCGGTGTGAAATACTTTTCCTCTTTCTTTTTTTTTTAAATCACAAATCATCAAAATATTGTTAAAATATCCTAAATTAATTTAGGAGAACTCTTTATGAAATCATTACTCAGTGTCGTTTGTGCCCTTTTACTTTTAGGATGCGGCAATGACTCCACTCCAACCGAAACACCAACTCCTGCCCCTGAAGTAACACCTGCTGCTGCAGAAGTACCGGTAACAGTAAATACAGCGCCAGTTGAAGAAACTTCACCCACTCCAGCACCCGTTGCACCTGAAGCTGCTGCATCAGCACCTAAGACGCCCGTAGTTGCCAGTATCGACGGAGGAGCTCTCTACGGCCAAAAATGTGCTTCATGCCATGGGGCAAAAGCGGAAAAATCGGCATTGAATAAATCGCAAATCATTGCCCAGTTTAGTGAAGCTCAGGTGAAAGAAGCCCTTAAAGGGTATCAAGCAGGAACTTATGGCAAAGAGATGAAAGCACTCATGCAAGGGCAAGCTAAAGCACTTGATGATGCTCAGATCGACGCCCTCGCTAAATATATCTCTAACCTTTAAGACTCACTTTTTGGTAGCGCAAATTTTTGCGTCACCAATTCTCCCTCTTCGTTGAAGAACAGATAGTAGAGTTTATCTTTTTTGAGACTCAGTCCCGCAAGAAAGCGCAATGCTAAATTAGCTTGTAACGAAGCTATGTGCATTACAATGGGTGCCGCAATTCCCGCAGGGGTTTTAGAAGTGATTTTAAACACTTCGGTGAATGAAGCATCTTCAAAAAAACAGACTTGTCCATTAAACGCTTCAACTGATCCATATACCCATGGCAACTTCTTCACTTTAGCATAGCTATTAATTGAACCGCGAGAGGGAAGATTATCGGTTGCATCGATAATGAGATCAACCTCTATATCCATCTGTGCAAACTCTTCAAAGCGACAAACATGAGCATACGCTTTAACGTAGGGGCAACGTGCTTCGATTAGTTCGGCGCATACCTCGGATTTATACTTTCCCTCATCACCGATTTTAAAGGCGATTTGTCGATGTATATTATGGAGACTCACTGTATCAAAATCGACCATATGGATTTCACCGATCCCAGATGCACCTAGTGCATACGCTAATGAGCTTCCAAGACCTCCGCTTCCAATTATAGCAATCCGCTTAGTGTGAAGCATTGTTTGGGTCTCTTCACCCCATAACTGAACCTGACGGTGGAAATAGTGCATCATACTCACGCTCCAATGGATATTTTATTTACTTTAGCATCGTTTTGGTAAACTCTATCTCTATTCAGACTTAGTTACTAAGGTTTTAGGCTCACCAGGTAACAAGATAATAAAACGGGCACCGCCACTTATATTTTCTACCCAGATTTTTCCGCCAAAACTCTCTTCAATGATAAACTTCGACATATGAAGCCCAAGTCCGGTTCCATATTCGGGATCTTTCGTTGTAAAATAGATATCAAATACTTTTTCTAAAACATTTGGGGCGATTCCACCGGCATTATCTTCAACACAGACTTTAATTCCGCTATTGTAATCTTCGATACTAATGACAACTCTACCATCACTTATACGTTGTTCTAAAATCGCGTCATGAGCATTTTTGATCAAATTCATCAACACTTGAATCATCTCATTTTTAGCAATACTTACTTTTCGTGTTGTTGAAACTTCTAGAGAGGTTTTGATCTTGGCATATTTTAAAAATACATCACTAAGCCGCAATGCGTCAGCAGCAAGATCTCCCACATCTTCGAGTGAAATAGATTTATCCGTTTTGTAAAAATTTCTAAAATCGTCAATTGTTTTAGAAAGATACTGGAGATGCTCATCGATCCGTTCATGACTTTGATCAAAATATGCATCATCACAGATTCCCAGTTTCTGCTTAACATACATATCTTGATTAATCAAAGCAAGTGTGTGGAGTGGCTGTCGCCATTGATGGGCAATTTGTTCAATCATCTCACCCATAGCGGCAAGTCTCGATTGCTGAACAAATAAGCGGTCTTTGAGACGTGCTTCATTCAGTGCTATTTTAACTTTATCACTCAAAGAATCATTCAAATGATTTAACTTACCGATATATTCACGTTGCAACAGATAAACCCTATGTGCCAGTGCCAAAGAGAGGAAAATCATCTCAACTGCCGAACCTAACTGCTGAACATGATTGACACCGTAAAAGCTAGGGATCAAATCAAACTTGTTGAAAGCAAAAATAATAGTAGCAATCAGAAAAGAACTCCATCCCGCAACATAGAAACGAGCAGCTTGATATTCGTACCGCATAACCATTAACCCTGCTATGAGTAATAGAATCGGCATCATGGAAGCTAAGAGGGCATTCACCGGAATAACTTTTCCATACGAAAGAAATGATGATGCAGCCACCATCAATAAACTAATACTCATCATAACCAGAATTATTTTATCAATACGGGGAGTATAGCGGGGTGTATTTAGAAAATGGCGACTAAAATAAAGGGCACAAAAAGAGGTAAATGCAATCAAAGCACTCGATCCATGTTCAATCAACCAACGAGAATCCCCCCAAATATATTTAATCCCTAACCCATCGAAAGAGAGCTGCCATAAAACAAATGAGACTAAAAAAAGGATGTAGCGGAGATAGTTTAGATCGCGTGTGTAGATAAAAAGGACAATATTATAAAGTAAGATAATAATAAAAAGACCGTAGTAAATCCCTACAAAGAAATTATTTCGCTCCATTTCCGCTAGCAATTCTTCAGAGGGAAAAATTGAGAGGGGAAGCTGCATCGAGCTTTGAGTTTTTACACGTAACAACAACGTCGAATCTACTACATTTTTAAGGGGAAGTTCGGAAATAAAATGGTGGGAAGCCACTTCTCTCGATGCAAATGGTTGTGAGGTTCCCATCCGTTGATACTTTAGGATTTCACCGCTGTTTTTAATTAAATAGAGATCTATAGATTCCAATAGCGGATAATCAATTTTTACCCACCACTTTTTGTTTTGATTCGGATTAAGATTATTCAGATCGATTTTAAACCAATAGACCGATTTCGTAAAACCAAAATTGACACTTCGCTCTTGTGTATAAGGGATAAAAGAGGTTTTTTGCACCTCTTTAAGAGACAGGTTTCCATCGCGATCTTCTAAATATTCGATTGCTGTTTCGATAGAAGAGGAGGAATTCTGATGTAACTGTAAAACAGCTGCTTGAAGCGAAAAAAAGAGGGTAAAAAAAAGAATAAAGAGCTTAATCACTTTATTGACGTTTTCGTAACGCCTCTTTAAAACCCCACCCTTTGCGTGACTCAGTGAGACTTTTTCGATCCAGATCCACAATGAGAAGCTCTTCAGTATTTCCTAAATCTGCTTCGATCTCACCATCAGGAGAAACCACCATAGAATCACCGTAAAATTTCCACGCGTGTTTTTCATCCAGATATTCCCCCACACGATTAGCACGAAGAATATAGCAATTATGGGTAAAAGCTCGCGTTTTCAAAAGTTCTCGCCATCGATTATGCGATTCAAAGGTTGATGCACTCGGTACTAAAACGGCATCCACAACTTTGGAACTAACGGCATTCCACATAGGGTCGAAATGGGTCTCAAAGCCACCCATGACAGCAAATTTGAATCCTCCTACTGCAAAAATCATCGGAGACTTAATCGCCTCAATCGGATTATTAAAAAATTTCTCTTCATTCCAATGGGGATAATTAATCAAAAACTGCTGCGGATAGTAGGTGACACTGCGTCCATTCACCTTTGCAATCATTTTGGTACACTCTTTTTTCTTCACCGTAACGATAGGGGCAACGAAAGTAAGATCGTATTTCATCGCCAAAGATTTAAGAGTTTCAATTTGATGAGTACTCTGTTCGGCAATCATCCCCAGTGGTGTTTGAATCAACTCTTTAAAAAAAGGGTTGAGGAGGTATTCTCCCAGTAAAATCAGTTTTACCCCTTTTTGATGGGCGACACGAGCATAACTTTCAAGTTTATTACTCCCCATACCGATGGAGGGGAGTTGGAGTATGGCGACGCGCATTATTGCTCCTGATTTTTGATGATTTGAATCTGTAATTGGGCATTTTGAAGCATCGTTTCGGCAACTTTGAGCTCTTTCATCCCCTCTTCATATGCCTTAACACTCTCATTCATGGGCAATGCAGGGTCCATCAGTTTCTCTAAAATGGCTTTGGCATTGGTAATCTTCGTCTCAAAACTCTCATCCGCGCTCATAGTGCCTCCCGAACATAATTCTCTATTTTATCAATTTCTACTAAAAAAGCGTCATGCCCATAGTCACTCTCAACTTCGAGATAATCGCTGTTGGTTTTCCCCAAAGCTTTCATTGCAGTGTGGATCGCTTCCATCTCACTAGGGAGGAAAAGGATATCTTTTTCAAATCCGACCAAATAGAGTTCTGCATTAATTTTACCTAGTGCCTCTTCGAGCGAATCAAACCCGCGTGAGAGATCGTAAATATTGATTGCTTTGGTGATATAAAGATACGACAATGGATCAAACCACTTGGTAAAATTGTAGCCGTTATACTCCAAATATGATTCAACTTGAAATTTGCCGAACAGTTCAAATAATCCATCGGTCCGTTTGTATTCACGTCCGAACTTTTTACTCATCGACTGATGCGATAAAAAGCTGATATGACCTGCCATACGACCGATTGCCATACCGCTGAGACCGTTTTCACGAATGAGTGCGGGATCATAGTAGCCGTTTTTAAACTCAGGATCTTTGAGAATCGCCTCTTGAGCAACTTTATTAAATGCAATAGCCCACGGTTGTGTTGCCGCCGTCGTCGCCATAGCGATGATTTTTTTAGCAAAATTCGGGAAAAAAACACCAAACGCTAACGCCTGCATCCCCCCCATCGATCCACCGATGATGGCATGGACCTGATGGATACCTAAACGATCAAATAAAATCCGCTGGGCTTTAACCATATCGAGAATAGTAATGACCGGAAATTTATAGCGATACGGTTCATTGTAGGGATAACGAGGTGACATCGGTCCGGTCGAACCGAAACAACTCCCTAAAACATTGGTGCAGATCACGAAA
>CAZKJU010000066.1:0-12494 GCA_964553185.1 uncultured Sulfuricurvum sp. | reverse complement strand
TTATCGAAAAAAACGGCTCAGGGATTTTATTTACCGCCGACACCTATCAATGCAACCGAATTTGGGAATTACTTGAGGAATACCCCACTATCCATACTCTCATCACCGAGGTCTCTTTCCCTTCCAGCTTTGCAAAACTAGCACTGGACAGTAAACACCTCACCCCCGCTCTCCTCGCCGATGAGTTAAAAAAATGTAAACGAGACGATTTTACCCTCTGTGTCATGCACCTCAAAGCGCTGTTTATGGACACAATCATCGAAGAGCTAAACACACTCCAACTCCTCCGTAATGAGGGAAAAGTACTTGTTGATGGGGATCACATACATTACACCCACCCCTAATACGCTATAATGCCCTTATTAATTATGTAAGGTGTTATTATGAGTATTGAAGAACGCAGCGGAAATATCTGTGAATTATGTGGAGCAACAGAGGGGTTGAGTGCTTTTGAAGTCGCTCCGAGCGACGGATCAGAAGATCAGATGATCCATATCTGTGAAACGTGCAAAAGCCAAATTGAAAATCCGCAAAATCTCGATAGCGACCACTGGCGTTGCCTCTCTGATAGTATGTGGAGTCAAGTTCCTGCGGTACAAGTGATGGCATACCGCCTCCTATCAGCGTTAGGAGACCAAGATCAACTCGACATGATGTACCTCGAAGACGATGTCAAATCATGGGCGCAAACGGGGATGTTAAACACGGCGAGTAATGATGATGGCGGAGCAGTCATTCAGCGTGACAGCAACGGAACGATTCTCGCAGAGGGAGATACCGTAACGCTCATCAAAGATTTGGAAGTTAAAGGTGCAGGATTTACCGCAAAACGGGGAACTATCGTTAAAAATATCCGCCTCACCGACGATGCACGCTACATCGAGGGTAAAATCAACGGTTCAACCATTGTTCTCGTTGCCGCGTTTATGAAAAAAGCATAATTGCTGATCGAGGCGTTTATCGCCTCTCTCTTTATTTCTCCAACCCTACTGCTAACTCCGAATAGGTCCGCGCTTTCGCGATATTAAAACGGTGAGATTCTCCGCTCTTTTCTAACGATGCTATTTTTTGATTGAGCTGTATCATACGGGTATTAATCGAATTGCGATTTTGAACGACGGTACTTTTATCATCCCCGCTAGGTTGGGAAAGTCCCACAAAATTTTTCGCTTGATTCATATAATTTCCCGTTGCATCGAGAGCATCGGCAATACTCTGTGTCGTCGCCGCCATCATCTCTGTCGATGCCGATATCTCTTTGAGCGAATTTTCAAGATTTTTGGCATCATTGAGCAATTTGGTATCGGCATACACTGCGAGTTTCGAGATCTCTACGGCACTTGCTGTGGAGCGATTGAGTTTATCAAAACTGGAAAGAAAATACTCAGAGCTGTTTTTATATTTATTGAGCGCACTTGCCGCTCCGCCGAGGTTAAGTACCGTTTTTGAGATCAGCTTAGTCGTATTGGAAACCTCTCCCGCATAGGGAATCGGTAAAAATCGGACCACATTACTGATATAAACACTGGATTTAATCATCTGGGCGTAGCTATCGACGGTCCCTTTCATCGCGCTGATGAACCCCTCGAACGATTCGATATTCTTTTTATCTTCACGGAGCAGTTTCGCTACCTTCTCCAAATGATCATACCCGTACGCATTGAGCTGTGTCGCACTCATACACGCTTTTTGCGGTTGTTGCAGAGTCGGTTCAGGAACACACCCCGTAAACATAACACATACCATTGCCAAAATTATCGAACGTTTCATTGTAACTCCCATCATATCATCCCCATCTCTTTGAGTGCTCTTCGGATCGCTCCCGCGATCGACTCTCCCGTTTTTTCCACATACGCATCGATTTTCTCTTTTTCACTTTTAGTCAGTGTCAAAAATACTTTTTCGCTTTGTTTTACCTCATCGCTTTTTTTCGGTCGCCCACCCGGATGTTTTGCAGTTTGGATCGCTTTATGGGTCGATAACTCCCTCTGTGTAACTCTAGCGGCGAATTTGTTCTCTTTCGTTTCTTCCATTTTACACCGCCTCGTATTCGCGAATTTTCTCATGCAGGTTACGGATCAGATTGGAACTTTTTTTATACGCATAGGCTTTGATCCCCCCTTGCTGAGAGAGATCGATAATCGAGCGGTTTTCATTGATTGCGGTTTGAAGGGCTACACTCATAGGGATCGGGAACATTTCCACCTCAAACCCCAACGTATCTTCAAAAACGAATTTAGCATCGCTAATGTCATTCTCTTTTTGACTCATGTTGGGGACCATCAAAATCGGTTTATTTGCCGAAGAAACCCGCACGAGCGTATCTACCGTTCCCTGGATCGTCTCCAATGTCGGGATAAAAGGGATAATAATCAAATCCGAATACTCTATCGCCTGATCGAGTTTGACATCATCAAACCCTCCAAAATCGAAAATTGTCTCGTTTGTAGGCTGTGCTAAATGCTTTTGTTGAATATCGATCCGCTCTACCTGTTCAGGCAATCGATCCGAGAGTGAACCGTAGGGATCGATCTCACAACCATAAAATCCAAATCCTGAAATGAGCTGATGGGCGATCATCGATTTGCCCACCCCCCCTTTAAAATTAACAATCGTAATATTCATCTGTTTCCTTATATTTAAAAACTGTAAATTACAGTATTTTACCTATAATAAATAGATAATGTCAAGTTTTGAACTGTAATTATCTACTATTTTAATGATGGTTTTTATGCTATAGTATCCCCATAAAACCGACTCAAAAAACCACTATGGAAAAAAGCATCTTCACATTAGCAAAAATCTTTTTGATCACCACTCTATTTTGGAGTGTTAGCGTATGGAGCGATGAGACGCCGAGCCCCTTTTGTGCGCACTTGATCGAGTTAAAAAAAACGCCCCGATTTGACCGTCTCAACACCCCGATCGAAACAGCAAAATTTTACAATCGACGATGTGAGGCCTCCGAATCGCTTGCATGGCTGGATCAAAACGGTACATTAACACCCGATGCTGCCGAATTACTGAGTGCCATTGATCGTTCCTACGACGAAGGGCTCAATCCCGATCGTTATCACCGCCGTGAGCTCTCCGAATCGATTGAGCAGCTCAAAAATGGAGCATCGCTCTCCTCCGATACGGTCGAATCTCCCCTCTTTTGGCTCGATATTCTCCTGAGTGACGCTTATATAACGCTGGCAAAAGATCTCAATGAGGGGCTGAGTAGCTACGATGAGCTTCGTGAAATCAAAAGAGCCAAAGGAGAAAAGTTCGAATGGGATCGACCGGCAATCGAATCCATCGCTTATCCTGAGTATCTCTCCGAGCATTTGAAGATTCACCGTATTTCTCGATCTCTCTCATCACTCTCCCCCGCTTACGAAGAGTACTACACCCTTCGAGGTCTCCTACGCACCTATCGCACTGCCGTAGCCAAAGAAAAAGATTCAGGAAAAACCAATGGTTCCACCTCTCAAAAGATCATCAAAAAACTACTGATCAATCTAGATCGGTTCCGATGGCTTCCGCGAGGTGTCGAAAAAAACGGTAGTTATATCGACATTAACATCCCCTCCTATACCCTCAGAGTCCTCGATCACGGATATGAAGCCCTGCGGATGAAAACCATCGTCGGAAGAGCCTCACGCCCTACCCCCGTCGTTTACAGTAAAATCTCTCATGCCGTCCTCAACCCTTCATGGACAGCACCCAAAACCATCATCCGCAAAGACATCCTAGAGAGCAAAAACATCTCCGCCTTTCTCCAAGATCACGACATTCGGGTGTATGAATACGTTCGAGGCGAACTCTACGAAATCGATCCGACCGAGATCGACTGGAGCCAATACAACGGGAAAAAGCAGATCCCCTATACTTTTAAAACCGATGCGGGAGAGACTAATCCACTGGGAAAAATAAAATTTTTATTCCCCAATTCCCATTTCGTCTATCTCCACGGTACCAATACCCCCGCTTTGTTTAAAAAATCCGACCGAGCTCTGAGTTCAGGATGCATCCGCCTCAGCTCTCCGCAAAAGCTCTACCATTACATGATGGATCAATGGGAAAACCCCGACGATAAGATCCCCGACACTGCAGAAGAGCCCGACACCTCTGTCGCTCTACAAAAAAAGCTCCCGATACTCTTACGCTACATGACGATCAGTGCGGAAAACAGCAATACGATCACGATTTATGATGATATTTACAATTATGATGAAGCGCAATGGGGGATATTGAAGAAAAAAGGGGTAAAAGTTGAATAAGAGCTAAGCGATGTTCAAGAGTGAGCGGCTTGACGCTCTTTTTCTTTTTCGGTGTGAGTGATGTTATGCCACCCCTTGCCTTTGATCGAAACCGATACGATTTGGTAGGATTCAATCACGGATAGCTGAGGCTTTCCATCTACGATCATTTCAACTTTACGTTTTACCGAGGGTTCATTATCCCTGATAACCGCCATAGTGCCATCTATTAGTTTGACGAGGGTATCTCGTTTGAGTTGTTTTGTAGTGTGTTCTTTCATGAGGGCATTGTATCTAAATTGAAGCATTATGTGAATGCCCCTAATTAGAAAAAAAAGGAGTAGAGATTTTAGAGGAATGATAAAAAAACATTTAGAACCCAGTACAATAGTGACAAAAATATTAAAAGCAACTCTATGTCCGCTAAAGCTCTTATCATTCCTGTTTTACTATTGATTGCTGTTTTGGTGTATCGAACAGGTTATTTTGATGCCCATTCATCCTCTAAAGAGATGAGGCAACTTGAAGAAGCAACCTATATGCGAGATAACCATCTCATCCTACTCTCAGGGATTTACTATTGGTATGACGTCAAAGAGCACAGAGAGATGAAGCCTATCACGGATGCATTAGATTACCGATGTAAAAATGATTTTTGTAAAATTGAAAACTATTTTAATTATGTCAAAAAAATGCATTACGAAATAGGAAATAGGCAAAAAGAAAAAAACTCGGTTGATTTAGTGATGAAAGGGCAAGGAGACTGCGATGAGCGTTCCTACCTACTAGCCTCTATGCTGTTGCAAAATGGATATGAAACGATTATTGTCTATACACAAGATCACGCATTTGCAGGAGTACACATCCCGAACTACTCCACTGATGAACCAAGGTCCTATCTGGAATATGAGCATAAAAAATTTTATTATGCCGAAACAACCAATGTCAATGCATATTTGGGAGCATACAATGGTATAGAACCAAACAAATTTAAAGCAATTTATAGTGTCAATGAAAAAAAAGAGCTTCCGCTAAATGAAGTAAAAGCAACAATATTTACAGAATAAAAGTTTTACTGGAGACATTCCCTATCAAATCAAAACTTGAGGCGAGTAAAACTACCTATGCATTAGCTTTGCATAATTAGCACAACCTTCTTCATGCTTCATATCACAAGCCTTTGAAAAATATTCTGCTGCTCGTTTATTGTTTTGTTTTACGCCAATACCATTGCCGTACATAACCCCAAGATTAAAACACCCGCTAGCATCCCCACCATCACATGCTTTTTGAAAGAACTTTGCAGCTATGAGGTTATCTTGTTTAATACCCGCTCCATGGTAATACAATAGCCCAAGGTTATGACACCCGCTAGCAATGCCGCCATCACATGCTTTTTTATAGAGCTTTGATGCTTTGAGGCTGTCTTGTTTAACACCGTTCCCCTCGTCATACATCGTCCCAAGAATATAACATCCCGGCATTTTTCCATTGCTGCATGCTTTTTCAAAGAATTTAGAAGCTGTTTTATAATCATTCATCTTCACAGCTTTTATCCCATTTTGAACATCATCAGCATAAACGGTTCCGGTGAATAGCAAAGAAACCAATATCGTTTTTAATATCATCATGTCTCCCCCCTTTATGACAATAAATCTTATACATAGTCATTATATATCATATGATATTCAAAAACGAAATGAATATTTTGCCAGTTGTGTTATAATTTAATTTAATAAATGTTAAACAAAAGAAGCAAATGATGAGAAATAGGAACCTAAGTGTAGTGCTTCAAATCATTGGGTGGATCACTATTTTAGACAATGCATGGTTGTTGGTATCATCCGTTGTGACTACCACTGAATCAACTGAGACAATTTTAGATATATTTGTTTTATTGTTTGTCACTTTATTAAGCTATCCATATCTGTACTTAGGCATCTTTCTTGTTTGGCTTGGACAGCTTGTAACTAAAAATAATACGTCAGTTGATGATAATGAAAATAATGAAACAGCTGCTAAAGGTACAAAATTTATTGGATTGATTATTGTAATAGCAGCTTCAATATATACGTTTTTAGGATTCAATATTACTAATGATGCTGAAGGCAAAGCTTATAGAGTGTTATTAGTAACACCAGGAGTGATAGGAATAGTTGTTGGATTAATTATTATCTGGCTTGGAATGCGCATACAAAAAAAGAAGAATGGTTGATATTAAGAAGCTACAATGAGCGAGGGCAGTTGGAGTTTAAAGTGCCGAAAATAGGCTGAAAAGTTGGTGGAGGCTTCCTCTATCAAACAAATTCTAAATAACGGTGTTTTTAGTATATTGTCTAAAATAAACTACATTAAAATCATCGTTTAGAGAGTAAACATAAACTTTTGAAGCAGTTCATAGTTGCCTTGATCGGCTTCTTTTAGTGATGCAATATAAACGGATCGCGCTTCGTTTACAGCGGTAATGTCTCCACCCCATGAAAGAGCTTGGTACCCCATTTTTAAAAGCCATAGATCAGTAGCCAGTCGCGCCCATCGTCCATTTCCATTCGGGAACGGATGAATCTTGACTAACGTATGATGGAGACGTACCGCCGTATCACGGTAATCCCATTCGCTTTCCCAATATTTGAGATCATCTTGGAGCTGATATAAACGTTGATGAATCATATTCGCCTCAACGCCTATAGAGGTTTGTGTGGTACGAAATTCTCCCGCCCAACTCCACACATCACCGAACATCTCTTTATGGAGTTTGCGAAAGAAGCTCAGATCAAAAGACACTTTTTTTAATGCTGTCGGATTGAGTGTGTATTTGATATAGGCTTTTAAAATATTTTGCGCTTCGGCATCGTCGAGTTCGGCACGGGTTGTGATCTTTTTGAGTTTTAATCCTGATATATCATCGAGGGGAGTTTCCCCATCTTTATCAAAAGTTATCATGCCCATACTTGCGATTTCGGCATTTTAGCGATCATCGATTTTGCTTGGATGAGCATTTTTTGCTGTGCTTCACTTCGAGGAGATTGATTTTCTAGTGCAGACGTTTGCACTACTCGGTTCACGATCTCCTGCGCTTTTTTCTCGATTTGTGCCTGATAGAGTACTTTTGCCGATTGTTTCGGTTTGATAGCTATTTCGCACCCTAAAGCCACCGCGATTTTATCGAGAGTATCGAGGGATATGTCATGCCCCGTAAATGCACGTTTGACAGTAGCGATCCCCAACCCTGAGCGTGAAGCGATAGCCTCATAGGGGATGGATAACGCCTCTTTTTGTTTTTTCAGTTCGGTTAGGATCAATGATTTAAACATGACGGCTTCTTTTGGTATCACTTATGATACTTAATATTTTAAATAATGTATCATATATGATACTTTTTGTCAAGATAAATACAAAAATATTGCCTCCTATTTATTACTTACATTTTTTTCATATTCCGCAATAAATTTATTGGGAAATTCGATGTGTATATGGGTACATGTTTGACTATCGCCACTCAATAATATGAGAGATATAGCAGAAAGAATAAGATAGACAATTTTGAGTTTCATACCAAAATAATGGTGCATTGTATTTTTTCCTAATTGTAATTTTTAGTTTTGTGAATGCCAAATATGGCAAAACGTAAAAACGGTTTTTCGATTTTTAAAAATTAGAATAGGAATGTATTAAGGGCGTGAGGTTAGGATTTTGTAGTAGGTGTTTTGTGTGAGGATGTTTTCGGTGATAAAGTGGGTGTTATGATCGAATTGTTTGAGATTAGCAAGGATTTTGACCATAATCGCTTTGATCTTTCGGTACAGTTGAAGTGATGGTTTTTTAGCCTTTGCTTCATTTATAGCCTGTTTGTCTGCACGGCATAAATGATTGGCTGAGGATAGTTCTAATATTGCATTATGTAGTTTTTCACTGATAACTGTGATATCTACGAGACGCGAACCAATGATAATATTCATATAATTCCCTCTTTTTAAAATTCACATTGATTTAAAATCAACTTGCCAAAATTATACTCAAACCTATTACACAATGCAAATTGTGTTTATCGAAGGCTAAAGATACATATTGTTGGTAGATATAAAGAAGTAATCTGAAGAAGTTTGGTGGAGGCGTCCGGGATTGAACCGGAGTCCTAAACCAAGGAAGTAAAGGCGTCTACATGCTTAGTAACGTTGTTTGTTTTTCAGATGACTATCACACAACGTGCAAAGCTACATCATCCAATTCTCTAAATTCGTTCCCGTCCGAGACACTCCGAGAGTATAGCTATCACAGGGGTTATACGCCAAGCCCTTCCGGTTATAGCATAGGAAGGTAGCGCAGTCCTAAATTAAGTTAAACTTACGCTACAGCGTAAGCAGGACGGTAATTAGTGTTGTTTGCGTTTAAGCAAGTGTGAGCCGTATAACGGAGCTGCTCAGTCCGGCGATGCAACCTAAACCTTCTTGATCCAGTCGAAGCCATGTCGCCCCCACGTGGTAACCGAAGTTATAAGCGCATTATACCCAAAGGTGCGTAAATGAATGAACGGTTACTGAAAGGTAATAATGAAACCGACTTCACGATCACCATAGAGGATTGAATCGGTCGGTTCACCCGTGAGATGATGAGGGATAAGACGAAATTTCGGGTACGTCTGAATACTCATGGTGACATCTACATCCATTCGGAAAAACATGAGGGTATCTTTCAACCCATCGGCGATTCTCCCTAACGGGTCTAGGAAAAAATAGCTGATATTTCCCAAATTTTTTGACCCAAAAACGAGTCCTCCCTGCTGATCCAGTTTCCCCTCTAGTATATACATCCCCTCACCGAACAACGAACCGACTAAAGGGGTAAAAATCAAATCTTGAATCGAGGGAATCTCTGCAAAAGCTTCATAGCCGTATTCCCAGAAAAAGGTGGACATCAATGTGGAAAATGCCGCCGATTCGCCGGCCGAAAATCCGTCGTTGCGGGCTAAGGTATAGTAGTATGCACCTGCAACAGGATGACCGATATAATTTACAGCCCAATTATCATGATCCCATACGGGTCCAGTAGTAACATGATCTTTCCACCGCTGATAGAGTGATTTTTCTTGAAGTTCTGACATATTCCAGTTAGTGAAGTCTTCAGGCATAAGAGCTAAAACTGCAATGGATGAGATCATTACAGCTTGTAAATAGACAGAATCTTCGACTACGTCTCGGTACCGATAGGGGAGTGTTTCGTTGACAATGGTGAACTGAGGGAGGTAGTCTGGTACACCCTCATCCAAAGGGGTGAAGCATTTTACACTCTCATGAGGTGTGTCAAGTTCAGAAGAAACTTCTGAACGTAATGCAGATTCTGGTTCAGAGGGGGGTTGTTTGAGGGTGTCGTAGAGAGAAGGCTCATCCGCAAAAACGGCGATTGAGATCATCAGTAAAAAGAAAATTTGATAACGCATCACATTTTTACTAACATTTCAAACCTTCTCTAGCTATTGATCAACGCTTTAATAGTGCGGGTAATCTCACAACATTTAGCGATTTTTTGGGTGTTATTTAACGTATCATCCAACAAAACATTCACGATTGCAGAACCGACGATGACACCATCAGCCCCCTGCACTTTTTCACGGGCTGTCTGCTCATTGACCCCGAATCCGACATAAACGGGAGTTTGCGTGTGACGCTTGATCATCTCTAAAACAGGTGCTAAATCTTCCGATTTCCCACTCCCTGTGATCCCCGCATAGGCGACAAGATAGATAAATTTACGCGCCTCGGCGGTAATCGTCGCGATACGCTCTTCCCCATCGGTCGGAGCGACAAAGGTAATATTTGCTAAACCACGATCTTCAAAGAGGTTATGATAATTTTTCGCCTCTTCATACGGAACATCCGGGATGATCAAACCGTTTACCCCGATACTTTTGGCTTGATCGAGTAACGCTTCCATACCGTATTGGTAAAACGGGTTGAAATATCCCATCCATAATGTATCGATTTTAGGGGCGATAGCCGTAGAGACATCTAAAAGATCAGCGAAACGAAATCCCGCTTCCAAAGCACGCTCATTTGCCGCTTCGATGACGGGACCATCCGCAACGGGATCGGAAAAAGGGACTCCGAGTTCCAGAGTATCAACACCGTTTTCACCCAGTGCTAACGCCAAATCGACGGTAAAATTTTTATCAGGATAACCTGCAGTAATGTAAGCTACGAGTTGCTTCACGCTTTCTCCATATCGGGTAAAATTAATAATGAAAAATGGATTTTAGTGAGTTCATTGTCCATTTTTAAATCTTCGTGCCACTGCATGAACATATCCGAAACGCTGATAAGCCACGTGATCGTCTCTTCATTGACCACTTTGTCTCGAGTTCTGAGCTGTTCTAATGCATCTTCCACAAAAGTCGAAAGTCGAATCATCGGCTGGATTTGCAGATAGCCCGAAGCTGATTTGACGTTATGGAAGATACGAAATAACTCTTCGATACTGCGATGGTAACGTTCACTATTGCCCAAATCGATAATCAAAGACTCCATAATTTCAGACATCATTGCGTAATGATCTAAAAATTCGTCGATGATTTCAAAGTCGAAATTGGCTTCTAGAGTACTCCGTATCCCCATAATGAACTCTCCTATAATGGGGCAATTATATCGCTCTTTTTATTAATCTGGTACCTTAAATTGGCAACTAATGCGATAGCGATGGAAATTTTGGGTAAACTATCTCCATTAATACACATAAGAGATTTTGCACAATGAAAAAGATGACCATCGGAAAAATTCAAAAACAAAAAGGGCTCATCCCCCTAGTGATGATCACGGCGTATGACGCCCTTTTTGCCCGTCTTTTTTCGGAAAGTGCCGATATCCTCCTCGTCGGTGACAGCCTCAATATGAGTTTTGGAGGAAACCCCGATACCCTAAGCTCGACACTGGAGCAGATGATTTATCACACCAATGCGGTGTGCAAAGGTGCTCCAGAGACCTTTGTCATCACCGATATGCCATTCGGTACCTATATCGATGAAAAAAGTGCTCTCGAAAATGCTATCCGTGTCTATCGTGAAACTCCCTCAGATGCGGTAAAAATCGAAGGGGGAAGCGATAAAGCCCATCTCGTCCGTCATCTCACCTCCAACGGAATCGCAGTGTGCGGACATATCGGACTCCTCCCCCAAGCATTTCGTGCCGAGGGTGGCTACAAAGTCAAGGGAAAAACCGAAGAAGAAGCCCTCTCCCTCATCGCCGATGCCCAAGCCATCGAGAAAGCGGGAGCGTTTATCGTCGTCATCGAGGGGGTCAAAGCCGATGTCGCTACGCGTGTCGCACAAAGTGTCTCTATCCCTGTCATCGGAATCGGTGCAGGCAACGGCGTGGATGGTCAGGTGCTCGTCTTTTCCGATATGCTCGGACTCTATGAGCCGTTTGTCCCAAAATTTGTTAAGCAGTATATGAATGGAGCCACTTCAGTCAAAGAGGCGGTAAAAACCTACGCCGAGGAAGTTCAAAACCGATCATTTCCCGATGAAAATTATGTGTATTAGGAAGTCCTAACGTGGAACGCATTGTAGAAATCGAAAAATTTAATGCCGAAGAGGTAACCGAAACCTCGCTACGCCCTAGTAGCTGGGATGGATACATCGGGCAAGAGCAGATCAAAAAAAATCTGGGAGTCTTTATCGAGGCGAGTTCCAAACGGGGTGAAGCCCTCGATCATGTCCTCTTTTACGGCCCTCCGGGGTTGGGGAAAACAACTCTCGCCCTCATCATTGCCAATGAAATGGGGAGCAACATCAAAGTGACCGCCGCCCCGATGATCGAGAAAAGCGGTGATCTCGCCGCCATCCTCACGAACCTCGAAGAGGGTGATATCCTCTTTATCGACGAAATCCACCGCCTCTCCCCTGCGGTCGAAGAAATTCTCTACCCCTCGATGGAGGATTTCCGTCTCGACATCATCATCGGGAGCGGGCCTGCGGCGCAGACGGTCAAAATCGACCTCCCCCGCTTTACCCTCATCGGTGCAACAACCCGTGCGGGGATGCTCTCCAACCCTCTACGCGACCGTTTCGGAATGAATTTTAGAATGCAGTTTTACTCCCCTGATGAGCTGTGCAGTATCATCACTCAAGCCGCCACAAAATTGGGTAAAAACATTGACAAGGAGGCCGCGCATGAAATTGCTAAGCGCTCCCGTGGAACTCCGCGTATCGCGTTGCGCCTCCTCAAACGGGTAAGAGACTTCGCGGATGTAGCCAATGAA
>CAZKJU010000065.1:0-12916 GCA_964553185.1 uncultured Sulfuricurvum sp. | reverse complement strand
ACTGCAAGAGCGCTGAGTGTGACGAATGCCCCTAGAAATCCCTCGACGGTTTTATTGGGGCTTACTTTCGGGACGATTTTGTGTTTCCCAAAAGCTTTTCCCCAAAGATACTGCAACACGTCATTAAGCTCAGTGAGTACGACCAGATAGAGCACCAGCTCTTTTCCCCCGACATCGTGTCCCGCCACGACAGGGAGCGTCATCATATAAGCGAGATGGCTGAGACCGAAGACGAACATCATCAGCCCCCACTGCACGCGGCTCGTGTTCTCTAAAAACCCTTGTGTCTCCCCGATGAACACCTGACGAAACGGGAGGAGTAAAAAGAGGTAGACGGGTATCCAAATGATGAACATCCCATACCATTGCGCCCCCGCAAACCAATACTGAAATACGATGGAAAGGTAGGCATAAAAGATGATCCGACGATCGGTACGACGGGTGGGAATGAGGGTGAAATACTCTTTAAGAGCGAGATAGCTGATGAGTGCGAAAAAGAACATCGCTACCGTGGTGTTGAGCATTGCCCCGAGTATAAACGCCCCGATAATAATCCACCATGAGTACACGCGATCTTTGAGCTCCTGCGACGTTTTGGCGCGAAAGATCACCGATACGATCACGGTGGCAAATGTCAATATCCCTAAAATAATCAGCAGTACGATGCCGCTTTTGCCGCTAAAGAGCGTTGTAATCGTCTCTATCATGATGGTAGCCCCCTCATAGAACGTCGAAGTACCGTCCAAACCCCCATCAGCGTGGCGATGATCATGATAGCATCAAACCAACCCTCGGGCAAAATTCCAACTCCTAGTCCAAGTGAGAGCGCACCGATCACAAATGCACGATCGCTTTTCCCCATCGGACCATCATACCGACGCACTCCGCCGATCAATCCCCCGAGTACCCCCGCCATCTCGGTGAGGATCGCCATAATGACAAAGACCACGACCCACAGTGCCGACACCCCCTCGATGAGGGCAAAGGGGAGGTAAAGGGCGGCATCGGAGAGAACATCGCTCATCTCGTTGAGCATCGCCCCCGCATCACTTCTCATATCGTGCTCTTTGGCGAGCATCCCGTCAATCGCGTTGAGTGCCATTCTTAGAAACATCACCGCAGGGATAGAGAGCAATATCCATGAAGCCCCGTGCGTGATGGCAATAGCCCCTCCGGCGACAAATGAGAGTACGAGAGCCAAATAGGTGATTTGGTTGGGGGTTACCCCAGCATGAGCTAACGTGTTGACGATGGGACGGAGGAAGTTTTGAAATGCGGGTTTAAGATCGTAGATGGTTGCCATTCATATTCCACTAAAAAGATGATGTATTTTAGTGTAAAAAAACAAAAATTACCTGAAAAGGGATATTTGTTTTACATGGAGGCGACTTGATTACGTCCGTTGGCTTTAGCTTTATAGAGTGCTCGGTCTGCACGGGCAAGGATATCATCTATCTTTCTATCGCTTGATAGTAAGGAAGCCACCCCCACGCTCACCGTATAAAAGATGGTTTCATTTCCGATGGGTATCCCGACATCGGAGATATTTTTAACGATTCTCTCTGCCAATCGAATGCTTTCTTCTAAAGAAGTTTCAAATAACAAGGCGGTAAATTCTTCTCCCCCCATTCTCCCGAAAACATCACTTTCTCTAAGATGATGTTTGCAGTTTGCCGCGAATTGTTTGAGCACTTCATCTCCCGCTTGATGCCCATAGGTATCATTGATATTTTTAAAATTATCGATATCGAAAGCTAACGCGCATAGCTCTTTTTCATTCCTTTTTGCCATCAAGAAATATTGCTCTCCAACATCAAAAAAACTTCTCCGATTTCTGATATTAGTGAGATAGTCGGTTGTTGCCATATGACTTAAACCGATGTTGAGTTGTTCAAGCTCTAAAGTCCGTTCTCGAACCTCTCTTTCTAGCTTGTGGGTGTACTCTTGTCTCATCGTTAAAATGGTATTTTTTTGCTGGTCTAATTTTTCTGACATTTGATTGAATTTTTTTTGAAGCATATAGAGTTCACTGTTAATCGGGACATCAACTTCTATTTTGTAGGTTCCTAGAGTATCAAATTTGATATTATCGATTTGATTCGTTAACTCATTCAGCGGTTCAATCAGATTTTTTTGAAACGCCCAAATAAATAAAAAGAGCAAAATGGTACTTTTGATCATAGCATTGAGGATAATGAGAATTATCCCGGTTTTAAGAATATCAATAACACTGTTTTGATCCGAGCAAAAAATTGCTTTTGCGATAAGAACTTTTTTATTTTCATACTCTTGGTAGATGTTAAACTCGTGTGAAAAACGGTTGCTTAGATTGGGAGCTTTTTTATGGCTCATAATATTGTCTGAAGCATCTAAGAGGGTTACTTCTTTGACAAATGAGAGCTTGGAAATAGAGTCGGTTAAACTTTCGATTTGATCCACATTCATATCCCATACGGCATTTTTAAGTGAATTCATATAAATATTTTCGAGTGAGATTAGATCTTTTTGGATTTTATTTTTTGTATCGTAATATTCGATCATAATCTGTAGGGCTGTCATAATTAAAGTGATAGAAAAATAGATCAAAAAGACTTTTTTAAGTAGCTTGGTTGAGATAGAATTTTTAATAAACATCTATTCTGGCTTTTTTAAGATAGCGTTGAGTGTTTTTTCGGCTTTTATCATCGTTTCCTCGACAGAATCATGACTTTTCATAAAATCAGCCAAAATTTTGATCATAGCGTCGTTACACTCTTTGAGCTTGAGATGTTTAGGATAGAGTGCCATGTTATTAGTGGATTGAACGTATACGTCTCTAAAAGGGAGATTTTTAAACTCTTTTGTCGTTAATACCTTGGTGTTGGCAGGAACTTGACCCGAAAGAGCCCAATCAAAAGAATTTTCAGACATCCATTGGATGAATTCTGCGGAGGCTTTTTGTTTTACTTTATCTCGTGAATTGAGAACCACCAAAGTGTGAGAATCCCCAAAATTGGCCCGTTTGTTAAAAATTTTCGGAAACTCGACAACACCGAAATCGAGATCTTTATTTTGTTGAAAGTTCCATGTTGTCCAAACTCCGGTTATCATGGTAGCGGCTTTGTTGAATTTAAAGAGGTTATACCCTTTTTCATCATGAATCTCTTGACTCCAAACGTTAGCTTCTCTCATTTTGTAAAAAAATTCAAACGCTTTTCTCCCTGCAGTGTTGTTGATAGCAGCTTTGTTGTTGACAATATACCCTTTGCTCTCTTGTTGGGAATAGAGGCTGTACCAAATCCACCAATTTAGGACATTGTTGTTCGGGGTGGAAAAGGGGAGAACATCGGCAGGGAGAGTTTGTTGCAGTTTTTTCATAAACTCGACGAAACCATCGATCCCCTCGCCGATGATCGGTTGAGAGTTTTGATCCAACAGATTGGCGTGTGCCAAATATTTTTTATTGAAATAAAAAACCTGCGGATGCATATCGAGTGGAAGGGCATAATATTTTTGATTAAACTGTATCGCTTGGAGCAATGTGGGAGAAATATATTGCCACTGAATGGTGTAGGGAGTTAAATCGGACAATGCATTTTTGTTCACATACCATGGGAGCAGTGATGCATGGATAATCGCTATATCGGGAGTATTCTTGGTATGAATGTTTTTGTTAAGCGTTTGGTAGTACTCCGCCCATCGTATAATTTTCATCTCTACATTGATATTTTTATGGGATGCATTGAATTTATCGACCATCAGCTGCATCGGCCTGGCATCTCCACCGCTAAATAGCACCCAATATTTCAAGCGTATACTCGATTGCTCATTAGCAATCAACGCAAAGGTAAATGTCATTAAAAGAAAAAGTAGTCTATGAATCATCATTCGAATATTCTATCTAAAAGTTTCTATCGCGAAAATCAATCCTCTCCTATCCCACATTTATGACACAATTAATCGGTTATAATAAAGAAATTTTTTACTGGAGTTTACCCTATGCGTTCACTTACCCTTGCAGCTTTACTACTTTTCACTAACGCGAGTGCACTCGATTTCGGCTCACTTATGCAGACCGTAGCTCCGGTAGCTCAAAGCGCCGCCCCTATTGCCGATAGCGCTCTAAGCTCTAATCCGTTGATTAAAAACATCACCTCTACCCTCGGTGTTACACCGACTCAAGCGATCGGAGGAACCGCAGCTATTATCAATGATGCAAAAGGGAACATGAAACCGACCGATTTCACAGCTCTTACCAAACAAGTCCCCCAAGCGGGAACCCTTCTAAACGCCGCTCCGGCAGGATTACTCGGTCTTGGAAGTCTCGGCTCTCAATTCTCATTCTTAGGGATGGATGCCTCGATGATCGATAAATTCTCGCCACTGGTTTTAGAATACCTCCAAAGCGGGGCAACTCCGGGTATGGATAAAATTCTCGCCGCCGCATTTGCGCAGTGATGTTTGATCTCCCCTGCATCCTCTTTGCCGGAGGGAAAAGCTCCCGCATGGGAGAGGATAAATCGCTCCTCCCGTTCGGAGGATTTTCCACTCTTGCTCAGTTCCAATACGAACGACTCAAACCCCTCTTTCACAATGTTTATATCTCTACCAAAACCGCTGATAAGTTTGATTTTCATGCCGATTTCATCCTCGATCCCCTCGAAGTCGATTATGCTCCGACTGCCGGATTTGTAAGTGCTTTTAGAACTTTGGAGAGTGAGCGGATCATGGTACTCAGCGTCGATACTCCCTTTGTCGATGAGAGGATATTTCAAACTCTACTCAATTTTGATAATCCCCAATTGGATGCGGTGATTGCCAAAACCGCAGAGGGGAGCCACCCGATGTGCGGCATCTATCATCGCTCGTTACTAGGAGAGTTTGAACGGATGTTGCATGATGGGGATCACCGCTTAGGGAAACTGCTCGCGTCATCTAAAACCTGCTTCGTCTCATTTGATGATGAAGCGCCCTTTATGAATCTCAACCATCCGCATGAATACCAAGAGGCGATTCAACGTTTTAGAACCTCATCATGAAAACATTTTTTCCCCTTATCGTCACCCTCTTTTTTGCGATGGTTCACTATCTCACCTACACCCGAGTTGTCTCTCATCTGCATATACGCCCAAAAACACGTGTTTTTTTAAAAACATTCCTGATCCTAAACATGATCGGAATCATCGGCTACCTCTTAAGCCGCTACCTTTTTAGCCCGCCCAAAACCCTCTATTTTCTCTTATCCCTGACTATCGGGATCGGATTTCTCTTTTTTGTGGGGACGATCGTTTATGAACTTCTCCATCTGATCCAAAAACTCATCCCTTTCGATCCCCAAAAACGGACTTTTTTTAAACGTACCAGCGATCTAGCTTTTTTAGGGGCAGGAAGCGCCTATTTGGGAGCGGCGGTTTTAGAGGGATCGAAAGAGCCGACAATCGAATTGGTCACAATCGATCAACACCGGTTTAAAAACAGATCCTACCGGATCGTTCAAATCAGTGACATGCACATCGGAGGATTAATCGATAAAACGTTCATTGCCCGAAGCGTTGAAATGATTAATGCGCTCAACCCCGATATCATTGCTATCACTGGAGATTTGTCGGATGCGGATATAGAGGATATCAAAGACTCTATCGATCAACTACGCTATCTCAAAAGCCACTTTGGAACATTTTACGTCATCGGAAATCACGAATATTTTCATTCTCTTGAAGAGACGATTAACCATGTCAAAACACTCGGTATTCATGTTTTGGAAAACAGCTCTGTTTTGATCAATAACGATTTTTATATCGCAGGGGTCTATGATCTTTTCGGGTTCCGTTCCAACACCTATATCCCCGATATCACCAAAGCGATGGGATCTATTCCACCCGATTTCCCGACATTGTTATTAGCCCACCAACCCAAATTTGTCGAATATCTCGAAGGATTCACCCCATCACTGATCCTCAGCGGTCATACCCACGGAGGACAAATTTGGCCTTTTCGCTATCTCGTCACTTTGGCACAGCCTTATCTCAAAGGACTTCATGCTTTAGGAGAGAATCGTCATATCTATGTCAATAGCGGGATCGGATTTTGGGGACCTCCGATGCGGCTGGGTTCGAGTTCCGAAATAACCTGCATTACATGGTCCTAAAGGTTACTCCTCCGCACACTTTGCGCACGGCTCTTTTTCGCTTTTGCGCACCAGATAGATAAATACCGCAAAGACCAACAGCAAAAATGCCAGTGCCGCAATCAGCGTCGAGGCATACGGTAAATCTTTGTAATCGTGCAAAGCGATTTTAAAGACCACCAACAACGCCTCGATCAACAACGCGATGATAATCGAAACCGAAAAATTGAGGAGCGTTTTCGCGTTAAACGTTTCACTCACATGTTGTGTCCGAGGAAGAACCTCTTGCTCAAAAATCGTTTTCCCCAAATCATAGACAGCCAACCCCAGAGTCAATGCAATAATCGGTTTAAACACCGTATCCATAGAGAGCGGTTCCGTCCCGACGATATATCCTCCGAATGTGTAAAAGCCATACAGTACGACAAATACCCCAAAAAAGAGCAATCCGCCGCCGATTACCGCATAGGAAGAGCGATTGAGGCGTTTAAAGACATCATTTTTCTCAATCAGATCAAACCGCTCCAACAATTTGCGAACCCGAAAATCGAGAAAAAGATAGCCATCACTGACAGCATACACTACCGTAATGCACAAATGTCCTGTAGCAGTAGAGATATAAGGTTCGCTAACGTGATGCCCTTTTTGGATTGCCACCTCATCGACCAGATAGGTGCGATCTACTCCGGCATGGTGCCCCTCTTCTCGATCCGCGTAAATATTGGGTGAATTTTGAACAAACCCCTCATCGCATTTATAGACCAATTCTAAACTTGGAAAGGTTTTATAGAGTCTCTCTGCTAACTGTACGTTAAATGTTTTTAAACTGACTCGACCGAGTGAAGTAAGGATAAATTTTTCGATTAGCGGGGCATTAGCGGCATAACTTCGTACTAAATTTTGCATTTTTTCCCCTTTTGGTATTATTTTGATTTTATTGTTACAAGTCATGCCCTGCATTGTAGTCATCAGCGCAGAGCAATCCTTAGGAATCTTGAAGGAGGTTATGAGTATTTCGGAATTACGTGCTATCCGTTAACACCACCAAAATCTCATGGCAAAACTATAGCCCATTTTTTATCCAAAATATGATTATTTTTTAATCAGCTCCCGATTTACTCCTCTTGGCTATAATTATAAAAAGAATAATAGAGTTCTTGCATAACCCTAATTTTTAGATGAAGCTGGATTCCCGCCTTCGCGGGAATGACCTCCTTTGTCATCCTCGGGCTTGACCCGGGGATCCATCCCAAAGAAGGTTATGAAAGAACTCTAAAGAAGAGTCTATTATGAATTTAACCCATCTTGATGAGCGCGACCGACCGAAAATGGTCGACGTCTCCGATAAAAATACTACCTTTCGCGTCGCAGTGGCGAGCGGAATCATCACGATGAGCCGTGATGCCTATGACGCGGTCGTCAACCAAACCGCCAAAAAAGGACCCGTTCTCCAAACAGCAGTCATCGCCGCCATCATGGGGACAAAAAAAACCTCAGACCTCATCCCGATGTGCCATCCACTCAACCTCAGCGGAGTCAATTGTGACATCGATGAACTCCCCGATTTACCCGGATTTCGTCTCACCGTTACAGCAAAACTGAGCGGTCAAACGGGAGTCGAGATGGAGGCTCTTACCGGTACCAGCATCGGGTTACTGACTATCTATGATATGCTCAAAGCGATCGATAAATCGATGGTGATCAGCGATGTACGGCTCGAAACCAAATCAGGAGGCAAAAGTGGTGATTATCAACGAAGAAACTCAGAAGCTTGAGTTAACCTATCCATGCAAATGGTGTTACAAAGTCGTCGCATATGAGCGAGCGGGGATCGAAATCGCAGCCATTGAAATCTTTAGTGAGCGACAATACACACTCAATCCTTCCAATGTCAGTAAAGGGGGGAAATACATCAGCATGAACTTAGAGCTCTTAGTGCATAATGAAGACGAACGAACCTATTTTTACGAAACGCTCAAAGCCCACCCACACATCAAAATGGTACTCTAAAGGATTACAGAATGAACGCAGAAACCTTAACCACCGAACTCAATGAGCACTTTAGCGCTCACCATATACCCGATATGCCACTTCAAGAGCTTCGTGAATTTACCACTTCACTTTTAAAAGAGACAACCCTCTCATTTCACAACGAGCTCGAAGACCTTATGGCACAAAAAGAGCAAATCGAGCGTCAAATATCCCGAAAAAGTGAAGAGTTGCAACAACTCAAATACCGCTTTTTCGACATCTTGGAAAAACAATTTGCTGAGAACGAAGCGATGTTGGAGAAACTCCACCAAATCAAAATTCAATCCGTTGACCTCCTCGATATCCTCGAAGAGATGGTAGAGAGCGCGATTATCACCACCCTCGAAAAAGGGAGCGATACCGAAGAGACCCTTCATGAGATCATCAAAGAGATCACCTTTGAAACACTCAACGCGAACGTCCTTAATGCCGTCCGAATACGGCGTATTTTGGCGAGTATCCTCCAAAGTGCTCTCAATATCGCCGAAGCAACACCCAACCAAGCAGAGTCCATTTTACGCGGTACTTTACTCGGTATCCGTTCCGCTCTTTATAAATCGATTGAAAAATTCCACCAATACCTCCTCTATGTCCCTGAAGAGGTTAAAGCACTTTATCGTGCAGAGTACAAAACGATCGAGGAAGAACTCGATAACATCGACACCCTTTTCATCCAAGTGATCCACTCTCTGAAAAATCGTAATTCATCGATCATGATCGCACGTTTGGAAGCGATTAGCGATGATATCCGTTTTGATACCGAAGAGATCAAACACCTCTCCAAAGAGACGGTAGAGCTCCTGCGTAACCGTCTCTCAAACTTAAAACGCAATGTCTCCGAAAAAAGTGCAAAACTCCTAAACTCCAAATCGGCTCAGGATGCAAAAGCGATGGGTGTACGGGCATGGAGCGTCGCGAAATCGACGATGCAAGGGGCGATTAAAGGGGCTAAAGACGCGATGGATAAAAAGTAAATTGCTATCATACTCGGGTGTGATCCGGAAATACAGCTGGATTCCCGCCTGCGCGGGAATGACGAAACTAGAGATCCCGCGCTAACGTAAACATATTCGCATTCGTTTTCATAAAACTGCTGCAACGATCACAGATCGGATCGCCCCCTTTATACGGGTAAGGACAGCGGCATTCGTGACAGGTCACCATTTCATAATAAACGAGTTGTTCTGCACGCTCATACGCAACACTCACCAAATCAAATCCCTCTTTGGCACTAATCGCATTTGGTTTACAAATATCCTCACAAATACCGCATCCGATACATTTCCCCTGCGAGAAAAAGATCCCCTGTTTATCGCTGGTCGGAAACAGCGCATCGGTCGGGCAAAACTGGGTACAATCACCACAGTTTGTACACTCTTCAAAATTGATCTGTTTGTTGAAAAATAGCGGAGAACTTTCACTAAATCCTGTCGTCTCCAATCCCGTTACAATCTCTTTGAGCGAATTTTTGAGCAATATACGCTTGAGTGGCATCTTCTGATCAGGGAGCTTGTGGTGTGCCGTTGTCATCGAAACATGGGCAACTGATTCTTCTGCTAAAGACTCTTTTACTTTTTCAAACCCTTTACGGAAAAGGGCACGACGCGAGGCTTGTTCCTCTTTTTCATCAATGCTCTCAATTCGATAAGGGATTTTTATCATCTCTAAAAATTGGTTAGTCGCATTGATCTTTTCGCGAATAGAGCTTTCTAGTTTTCCATTTTCATTTAAAACACATTCGGCGCAGTGACTGAGATCACACGTTACGTTTCGCTCACCTCTTAGGGCCATTACAGTAAAATGTTCTACATCAAAAACACCCAAACACGGGGTCGTTACTTTACACGAAAGTATTGGAGCTTCTTCCATATACTGGTACGATGCGGCGTAACCGTTAGGATCAAAACTCTCAATCTCCAACGCCTCCGTAGGACAGCTTCCGATACATCCTGCACATCCGACACACTCATTCTCAAACAGTGTCAGCTTATTACGCACAATATTAAAAGCTCCCTTAGGACACACATCGATACAGATCGTACAATCGTTGTGATAATACTCATTTCGCAAACATCGAGTTGCCGTATAGCTAAAAAGATTGCTCTTTTGGACGAAATTGATATTACCCATTCACGGATCCTTTGGACAAAAACTCATAATCGGCACTTAAAAATTCAACGATAAAATCACACATATCCCGATAAAACGGAGTATCTGCCATGCTCTTCATCCCCATCATATACGGAACAACCCACGGAAATATATGCTGATCGAGAAACTCGAATTGTGACTTCTCTTCATTACGGTACACCAATGTTTGCATAAAGGCAAACTCGATACCCAAATGATCGGGTGCCATAATCTGTGTTTGGTCCATATTGACTTCAAAGCCGTGGGTAAAATAAAAAGCCATAACCGGATTTTGCAACCCGACTAGTGTCTCATTTTTTGCATCAAGGACAAATGACTCTACCGGTTGAGTATTGAGAATATACATCGAAGTATAATCAGTATTAAGCTGATCATACAGCTCTTCAGTATCCGTTGAACGCACCCATTGCTCCGTCTCTTCACCGATAATCTCTAAAAGGGATGTATTGTTTTTGAGATCATTGATAAAACGACGATCAGGAGTGTCACTCATAACGCGGGATAAAAAAGCATAGATATAAAGTCGGTATTCATTATTCATTAGTAATCCTAAAAAAAGTAAGGGATTTTGTCATATGCGGGCTTTGAGACAGCAAAGCTTAGAGAATTAAGCATCTAACCCAAAAGGGCTAGATAGGTGTTTATAAACACCCTTTAAAAAATGATTTTTTAGGCGGTGGTGGTGATTTAAATTCAGTTGCTTGAATCGTATTGGTAGCAGTATCAAGAGTACCGATAACGATTACACCGTTTTTATTCATCCCCTCACGCATCTCTGCGAGTTTCAATTTTGTTGTATCGATGGTGTAAATTTTACCCGTATTGTGTTGATATAATGCATACTTTGCATCTTTTGTCACAACACCGGCATCACTCTTACGGAAACATCCATCCGATCCACACGCGTAATTTTCCAAATAACAATCAGCAAATGCACCTTGAGCGGCACATCCCGGAGTTGTCAATAGACCTTCGAACTCTTCAGGCTCGTTGGCGAATGCACTAAAAACAAGTGCTGCACATAACAAGGCTACTTTTTTCATTATTCTACCTCCGATTTCAGGGTTTTGAGGTATGCCACGATATCATCAACTGTTGCTTTATCTAAAAAGCTAAAATCAGTCATAGTCGAAACACGTTTACCCTTTTCAATATTGTACCACGGTGTATTAGCATGCGCATTACGATTATAACCTGGTACAACAACCGCAGACGGTTTTAAGATTGACTCACGAAGATACTCAGCTGTAGCGTATCCACCAACATTTTTAAGTGATGGTCCGAGCAAGCTTGGAGCATCTGCAGCGCTCATTTGGTGACAACCAGTACATCCGTTTGTCATTGCCGCTTCTTTACCTTTAGCCGCATCACCTTTAGTGTCAGTGCTCAATTCTGCAACCATAGCTGCATTTGGTTTTTGACCTTCGAGATTGATAGCTACCCATGAACTAAGGTTTTTCAAACCGTTACGTCCCATCGTTGAACCATCCCAAACCGCGATCGCTACTGGAACTGTACCGTTTAGATTGACGTATTCATCTTTAAGAGGACGGCTTAGGGTTCCGCTCCATCCAGCAGGACCATGGACCATAGCACCGTTAGATTTAACCGAGTTATCTTTGATCTCTGTAGTTGAGCGAAATCCTTCAGCAACAAAAACTTTTTCATAATCAGTTTTAGCCAATGATGCAACTTTCGCATCAAAATCGGCTAGCTCTTGCCCAAATACACCTGTTTGTTGACGGTTGATTTGAGTGGAAACATCTTTGTTTCCATTTGGCTCATAGACTTTAGCTGTCGCTTTTTGCAAGTGAACAACAACCGGACGCCCTACTGAACCCATTCCGATATACGGCAACGGCTCAGCTTTTTTGGTTGTACCCGCAAATTGAACCGCAAATCCATCGGTATATACGTCACTGCTCATGCATTGCTCAACATCTTTGGTTTTATCAGCCCATTTCACCATTACAGCAATGTTTTTTCCATCGTGTAATGCGGCAACTTGCGCTTTTTTCCCTTTCATGTTTGCAACATGTGCATTTGCTTTTTTATCGTTAAACTCAATCGCTGTTTGCGGATAGAGGAGAACGGTTTCGAATTTTGCTTTTGACCAAAGAGGAGAATCTGCTTTGATCGTATCAAGACTATCGGATACTTTTACTGCTGTAATGGCAGGGTTAGCCGCCAGTGCCGCAGAAGCGGCAAGACCCAATGAAAGAATGGTGGTTAATAGCTTTTTCATTAGTGATGTCCTCCAGCTTTAGTAAACTTACCGGCAACATAACGTGTATCGACCGGAGCCAATGGGTTACGTTTATTCTCTTTCGCCACTTGTTGATAGTAGTTGTTGTCAAGACGGAACATATCAGAGTGTTGGTATGCGATCAATAGATCCATCAACTCACTCACACCCGTCTCTTTACGTTTTTTCATCTCAGCTTTGAGTGTTTTAATCGCTTGGTGAACTTCCGGTCCAAACAATTTTTCCAACTCTTCTACAGGAAGACGAGTTGATCCCTCGATGATTTTACCTTCCGCGTCAAATTTCGCCGGAGATTCGGTTGGAGGGATATAGTATACATTCGGTTGCGTACCGTAATCTGAACGAAGCCCAAGTGCTACTTT
>CAZKJU010000064.1:0-13276 GCA_964553185.1 uncultured Sulfuricurvum sp. | reverse complement strand
CGACACGGGTGCAGTACGCTTTGACAATCCCCGTCACTTTGCCGATATCTTTAGGATTTACCCCAAGACCGGTACATGCCCCCGCTGAAATGGTCGAAGAGCTGGTAACGTACGGATAGGTTCCGTGATCGATATCGAGCATCGTCCCCTGCGCACCTTCAAGAAGAATTTTTTGCCCTTCATCCATCAATTTCCACGCCATTTGGGTCGTATTGGCCAAAAACGGTACTAACGCTTCTGCAAACGTGTTCAATTCCGCGCTCAACTCCTCGCGGCTTGGGAGCTTGATATCCAACGCTTGGAAGATAGCGCTGTTTTGTTCAAAATACTCTACAACACGGTTGGTAAGGGTTGGAACGTCACGTAGCTCGCCGAGGCGAAAACCGGCACGGGCAATTTTTTCGCTGTACGCCGGTCCGATACCCCGACCCGTCGTACCAATCGCTTTTTCACCGCGCAATTTCTCTTTGGCTTGGTCGATCAACGTATGAAACGTCAAAATCATGTGTGCCGATTCGGAGACGAACAAGCGCCCCAAGAGGTTATCGAACTGCTTCATCTCTTTGATCAGTGCTTCGGGAGAGACAACAACGCCATTACCGATAATATTGATCGCTTTAGGGTTCAAAATCCCTGAGGGGATCAAGTGAAGTGCGTGGGTTTTGCCGTCGACAACGATCGTATGTCCGGCATTATGCCCCCCCTGATATCGGGCGACACAATCATATTTTTGCGCCAGCAAATCGACGATTTTCCCTTTCCCTTCATCTCCCCATTGAATCCCTACGATCAAATCAGCTTTCATGTTCTATTCCTGTTTATTGTAATTTATCGACAAGTGCGTCGGTGTAAATAGCGAAACCGACCGAAATGGTCTCTTCATTTTTGTAACGTCCGCCCATAGCGTACGTCTCGTTGTTTTCGATAACACGGAAAAAGAGCTCATCATAATAGAGCATTTTCGCGTAATAGAGCGGTGCCACCACGACATTGGGGTACTCCAGCCCTTCGCAGAGCTCTTTAATTTTGAGAAGCTCCGACGCAATCTCTGCGGGGACAATCGGTACTAGGGCATCGATCTCATCAGGGCGCTCGACATAGACCAATTTGGTGAGCCAATCACATTTCAAAGACAAAAATTTCTCGATGTTCACATGCCGAAAATCATCCAAATTTAGATCGAACATCTCGCTGAGGATACGGGGGATGTTGATGTTGGAGATTTGCAGCAGCGGAGCAATTTCCAATTCATTCAAAATACGGGTCGCTTGAGACAGCGCAACACCAAGGTTTGGCTCATCAATGATCTCTACCCCTATTTGGTACTGCTCATCGGCAGGATAGCGGTAAACCGGCTGAATATAGAACCATTTTTTATGTTCGGTATTCCCCCCCAAACGTTTGTTGACGATTCGAACCACATCGATCGTCGAATCGGCGCGGAGGCTGATCGGATGGTTCTCACTGTCGTTGACACGGATGAGTTCGCGCTGATCACAAACACTCATATGCTGATGATACGAAAACAAAGGGGTGATAATCTCCTCAAATCCGGCCTCGCTCAACAGAGTACTCGCCTTGGTCTCGATTACACGCTTGGTTTTCGCCGTTGCGGCAAAATAGAGCTTCGATCCTTCCGGGATTTCGTGTTCAAATACCATAGGAATTACAGTCCGTAATAGACGGTATTAAAGACACGGTTCGCCGTTCCGTCATACGCTCTACGACCCATTTTATCGAGTGCCAGTTCTACTGCATTCGCCGCCCAACACGCTTCATACGGAGCGATAAGCCCCATGTGGTTGATACGGAAAATCGAATCTTTGATATGGTCTTGTCCGCCCGCAACGTTTACATCGAATTCTTTGAGGGTTGAGCGGATTTTTTTCGCTTCCGCGTCCCCTACCGTCGTCATCGAATCGGCAGGACTAGTCGGGTAGATGGAAAGACCGATAGCTATCATCGCTTCGCGAGTAGCCTTCGCACGGCGCGCCGTGTCGGCGTAGAGTTTATCCAAACCGCCCTCTGCTTTAATACGGTTCAAAATACTTTCCAAACCGATAGTAATCGTCGTAGCTGCCGTCCATGCCGTCGTATTTTTACGCTGATTTTTGATCTCAGTTGCAAGGTTGAAATAATACCCTTTGCCGCTTCCGATCTTCTCAATCGCTGCATTTGAAAGTCCCATGATCGCAAGTCCCGGAGGGAGCATCAACGCTTTTTGGCTCCCAGAGATGAGACAGTCGATGTTGGACACGTCGATTTTCTCAACACCCACCGCCGTGATACCGTCTGCTATCACCATAATGGCTGGGTTATATGCTTTAACTGCACTCGCGATTGCTTCAACACTGTGGCGCAATCCACCCGCACTTTCACAGATTTGAATCGCGATGGCATCGATATCAGGGTTTGCAACAAGCGCTGCTTGAACTTCCTCTACCGTAGCAGGCGTGTCCCATTCGTGTTTAATCTCGACATTCGGTATCCCATGAGCGAGTGCGATTTTCCCAAAACGCTCTCCGAATTTTCCCGAATTGATCGAGAGGAGTTTGGAATGGGCGAGATTGATTACTGCACCTTCCATTGCTCCGGTTCCTGAGGATGCCAACATCAACACCTCATCCATCCCTAAAAGTTCAAACAACAAAGTACGTGTTCGCTCAAAAATTGCTTCGAACTCAGGGGTACGGTGATGAAGCGTCTCGCCTGCCATCGCAACGCGAACGGATTCAGGTACTGGGGTAGGTCCGGGAGTAAAAAGTAACATTCAAAAATTCCTTGAGGGAAAGTGTCATAAATCCGCGCATTTTATCCTAAATGAGGTTAGCGGAGGTTTAAGGGGCAAAGCTATGGTACAATTGCACACAAAAAAGAGCTTTTTATGACATTATTCGACGCATTAATCCTCGGAGCCCTTGAGGGGGTCACCGAATTTCTCCCTATCTCCTCTACGGGCCATCTGATTTTAGCTTCACAACTGTTAGGATTAGAGCAAACCGCCGCACACAAGGCATTTGAAGTCTCCATCCAACTGGGAAGTATCCTCGCCGTCTTGTTCCTCTATGCCAAACGACTACTGCAGGACAAAACATTATGGCTCAAAATCGGTGTTGCTTTTTTACCTGCCGGAGCCCTCGGATTTTTATTTTATAAACAAATCAAAGCCCTCTTCGGTGTCGAAACAGTAAGTATTATGTTGATTGCGGGAGGGATAGTGTTTCTCATTTTCGAGTATCTCCGCCGCGACAAACCCATCGATTCGGGAAAAGATATCACCGAACTCAGCTTTAAAGAGGCCTTTACCATCGGTGTCTTTCAAAGTCTCTCCATGATCCCAGGAACGAGCCGCTCAGGTGCTACACTCATCGGAGGTTTAATCATAGGGCTTAGCCGTAAAAGTGCCGCAGAGTTTTCGTTTCTACTCGCGATTCCGACGATGATTATCGCTACCGCCTACGATCTGATCAAACACCGTAACGAAATGGTGGTGGATGATTATTTCATGCTCTCAGTTGCATTTATAACGGCATTCATTTTTGCCCTCGCGACCGTTAAACTCTTCGTCGCCTTCGTCAGCCGCCACACCTTTACCCCATTTGCCATCTACCGAATCGCTGTAGGGATTATTTTCTTCTATTTTATCAGTGTACTTCCGGCGTGAGACCGTAAAAACTTGATCTGATCGATCAAAATCTTTGCCAACTCCAACGCTTTTGAGCGATGAGATAACCCTTTTTTCACATCATTTGGCAATTCACCCAATGTTTGCGTATATCCGGTAGGGATAAAAATCGGATCGTATCCAAATCCGTTTTCACCGCGGAGCTCAGTGATAACATCACCGTGCATCCATCCGTGCACACAATTTTCCCCTTCGCGTGAAACAATCGCAATCGCCGCTGTGTAGTGAGCGGGCGATGATGAGAATCTTTTCTCTTTTAATGACTCTACCAGTTTCAGCAAATTATCTCGATCACTTGCACCCTCTCCACCATAACGCGCACTGTAGACCCCCGGAGCGCCATCAAGGCGATCAACACTAATACCACTATCATCGGCAACCACAATCGCATCCATATCACCTAAAGTGGCATAAACTGCACGGGCTTTAATAAGAGCATTAGCTTTAAAAGTCTCACCATCTTCGACGATCTCGAATCCCTCGATCAAATCAGTATAAGGGAAAACTTCCCGATCATGGAGAAGCTCAATAATCTCTCGAACTTTCCCTTTGTTTGACGTTGCCAAGACGATTTTCATTGCTTTCCTTATAGTAGACTTTAACGTTCGGCGTTTACCCGATGTTTCATCTAAGGGTGTAATATAATACTGAAAATTTTAGCTCATCTAAGGTGACAACGTGTTTAAAACAGTTCTCCCGCTCTCAGCAATTCTTTCGCTCCGATTTTTCGGTCTCTTTTTGGTTCTTCCCGTCCTCTCAGCTTATGCTCTTGGGCTAGAGGGTTCTACTCCTTTTTTAGTGGGTGTTATCGTCGGCGGCTACGCCCTCACCCAAGCAATCTTCCAAGTCCCTTTTGGTGTCATGAGTGATAAAATCGGCCGCAAACCGACGCTCCTTGTTGGACTCGTAATTTTCTTGGTCGGTTCCATTATCTGTGCAATAAGTACCGATATTTATACTCTTATGGCAGGACGTTTTCTACAGGGAGCCGGAGCCATTGGTGCGGTTATCCCCGCCATGATCAGCGATCTCGTGAGCGAAGAATCACGCGGTAAAGCGATGGCGCTGATGGGGGGAACCATCGCGATCAGTTTTGCCCTTGCGATGGCGTCCGGTCCCGTTATCAGTGCCTACGCCGGTGTTGCATCACTCTTTTGGATCACTGCGGTGCTCTCTATTTTAGCTATGTTGGTTCTTTTTACCAAAGTTCCTACTCCACCGCGTATCCGCCACATCTACCATTCGACCACCACTACTGCGGATATCCTCAAAGATCCTAATCTCCTCAGCATGATTATCACCAACGGGATGCAAAAAGGGTTGATGACGGTTGCGTTTGTCCTTATCCCTATCTTGCTTTTGGACACTGCGGGTGTTTTCAAATGGGAAGCCAAAGAACTATGGCAAGTGTACGTTCCAGCAATGTTCATGGGGCTTCTCGCGATGGGACCCGCTGCTGTATTTGGGGAAAAATATAATAAACCGCGTGAAATCTTTTTGCTCTCGATTGTCCTCTTTATCGTCTCTTTTACCCTCATGGGATTTGCAACAAAAAGCTGGGAGTTTGTCGTGGGAGTTATCGCCTTTTTTATGGCGTTTAATATGATGGAGCCCCTGGTGCAATCAATGATCTCCAAATATGCCAAAGTACATCAAAAAGGGGCCGCTCTTGGGATTGCCAACGGAGTTGCTTATTTCATGACCTTTATCGGGGGTGCCGCTGCTGGGATCGCATTGCAATACTCCAACCGTGAAGCATTGGCGATTGGTTTGATCGTGATTAGTACCTTATGGCTTTTATGGACGTTTAAAATGGCAAACCCGCACCGTTACTCACATCTTTATATCCCTGTAGATCATGTAGATATGGAAAAATTAAACAGCTTGGAACATGAGCATATCGCCGAGTGGTATATTAATGAGACTGAAAATATCGTCGCGGTCAAATATAGAAAAGATATGGTAGAAGAAGAGGCGATTAAAGCGAAGATTGTAAAGTAGCCCGTCATTGCGGACTACTCGTGCCCTTTACGGTAGATCCGCAATCTAAGATCCTGAATCACGTTCAGGATGACAAAAATTATAGCTTGATAACGCGAACCAATGTTCCTGCTTCCAAATCCCCATCCTCTTCACCGCAGATCATCAATCCTGCATTACCGAGTAAATTCGTCAAAATGGCAGAACTTCCGCTCTTTTTCCCCTCGAAATCAACCCAGTAGCGCCCCTCTTCAAAAGAGAGATTACATGCGGTAAATTCGCTTTTGTTGGAGCGTTTGGCAAACGGTACTTTGAGCGTCGCTTCGATCACCTCATAAGGGTTCTCAACCCCCAACATCCGAGCGATCAACGGTGCGGCATAGAGGATAAAGGTGACGGTCGAAGAGTAAGCAAACCCCGGCAAAGAGACGATAAACTTCTCTCCCCTCTGAGCCACCATGACGTGCTGCCCAGGTTTGATGTTGACCCCTTTGAAGATCACTTCGGCACCGAGCGAGGGAACGATATGTTTGACGAAATCATAGTCTCCGACACTCACCCCACCCGTACTTACCACGATGTCACACGAGCTGATCGCCTCTTCAAAACGCTCCATGATAGCGAGTTTATTATCTCCGACAATCCCCATCTGAACGCTCTCGCCGCCAAGCTGATCGACAAGTGCTTGGAGGGTGTAGCTGTTAGAACTTCGAATTTGTCCATCATGACGTGAACTCTCTCCAACATCGAGAATCTCACTTCCTGTCGCGATGATTGCAACACGGGGACGTTGAGCGACGCGGATCATCACACGGTTGATCCCCGCCAATACGCCGATCTCGGCGAATCCGATTTTGGTCCCTTTAGGGATCAATACTTCACCCTCACGATAACTCTCACCGATCGGACGCACCGCAAAACCAAGTGGAACCGCTTTTTCAATACGGATTTGAGAACCCTCGACACGAACATTTTCAATCGGGATCAAGGTGTCAGAGCCACGCGGCATCAAAGAACCAGTAAATGTCTTAATACATGCTCCACTCATCACACCGCCAATTTCATCGGCACCTGCAGGATTGTCTCCTAGGATTTCAAGAGTGTCATATTCTCCAAAATCGCTGTGGAGAATCGCATACCCATCCATTGCCGAAGTTGGGTGTAAAGGATAGTCACCGTCAGCCACGATATCCTCGGATAAAATTCGCCCTAATGCTGAGGAGAGAAAAATTCGCTCGCTTCGGAGATTACCGATACTGAGGAGAGAGATCATATTTTGAGAGGTTTCATACGAAATCATTGCTGTCCTCCCAAAATGCCTGCACCCGAAATAGCAGTAGAGCGATCCGCGGCATAAAGACGCTCACCGTTACGCAAATCATATTTCCATATCGGGGCGGAAGCTTTGAAGTCCTCGACGAATTTCTCTATCGTCTCCAATGCAACACGCCGTTTCGGAGAAAATACCGCCGCGATATAGGAGCTTTCATGCACCAGTACATCACCTCGGCTGTGCGCCATTTTGAGTTTCGCCCCAAGAGCCTCCGCTTTTGATTGCCATGCGTCAAACCAACTGGACAAAATCGGCTCATACACATCGAAACTCAGCCCCTCAATACCATCCTCTTCGCGTACCGTTCCGATAAAAGGGATGTAGGCTCCGTAGTTATACTCTGCTTCTTCCGCATACCAGCGTGTAATGATTTCAGGGACATTCAATGCCCCCTCATACAATTCCAACATACTCATCCGCCGCATACCGGAGGAAGAAGTGATACTTTATCTCCGTCTTTGAGCTGGGTATCCAAAGATGTCACCAGTGTATCATTCACCGCCACAGCACAGTTTTCTAGCCACTGGGCCATTTGGGCATCTTGTTTCAATATTTCAGCGACATCACGTAACGATGATACTTCTAATGTTAGCGGAGCCTTTTGGATCGGTCCTAAAAATTCGATTGTCACCATAATAATTTCCGTAGTTAAATTGGATAAATTATAGCGAATGAGAACTAACAGTCCCTTGTCAGGGATCAATTAGTATAATGGTTTTTATTTTTATGAGGAAGATAGTTTGATTTTTGGAAAAATTGATTTTATTAACCTTTTGCCGTTTCATGTTTTTATCAAACGCTACGCCCGAAGCACTCAATTTCACCAAAGTCTCCACTATCACAAAGGGGTCCCCTCAGCCCTCAACCGCGAGTTTGCCATGCATCGGATCGATGCGGCGTTTATCTCCAGTATCACTGCCAAAAACTGCCGTCACTTCGGAGTCGGTATCGTTGCACAGCATGAAGTACTCAGCGTCCTCTCTCTCCCAAATGCCGACAAAGCGGATGTCGATTCGGCAACCTCCAATCTCCTCACACAAATTTTGGACGTTAACGGGGAAGTGTTGATCGGAGATAAAGCACTCCGCTACTATTACAGTGGAGGTGAACACACCGATTTAGGGGCTCTTTGGCATGAGCGAACTGGGTTGCCGTTTGTCTTTGCCCTGCTCTGCACCCATCACAACAGCGATGAGCTTCGCCGTCTCAGCCATGCATTTGTGGCCAAAAAGGTCAAAATTCCCTATTATATACTGATGGAAGCTTCCCGCAAAAGCAACCTTACCCCTGTGCAAATTATCCATTATCTACAATTTATCAGTTATAAAGTTGGGGTAAAAGAGATGAGAGGATATAAACGGTTTGTGAGAGAAGCGAAAAAGAGAGGGTTAGATCCCTCTCTCGGAAAGATTAGGTATTAGTGATTTAAAAGCGCATCAATCCGCGCCAACGTCTCATCAACCCCGATAATCGCCATCACGGTATCTAATCCCGGACCGGAGAGTTTCCCCATCAGTGCGATGCGAAGCGGTTGACCGATTTTTCCAAAACCGATCTCCAACTGTGCCACAACCTGCTCCATCACATGGTGATAGTCGCTCGGCAAATGAAGTTCGGGAGCGTTTTTCAACGCTTCGGCAAAGGTTTTGAGGATCATCGGAGACTCCTCTTTATACCCTTTTTTCAGTGCCACTTCATCAAATGCTTCAGGGCGGACTAAAATCTCATTGATTTGATTTGCCATCTCGACCAATGTTTTGGAGCGCTCTTTCAGCGCATCAAGCAAAATTTCACGCTTATCATGGCTCACGAGCATCACCCCGTGAAACTCCAACAATTCGCATAGCTTGTCATTCGAGGTATTTTTGATGTAGTGGCTATTGAGCCAGTCCAATTTCTCGACGTTGTAGACCGATGCTGAGCGGTTGATGTCGCTTGGATCGAATAATTCGAGCATCTCTTTCATCGAAAAAATCTCTTGATCCCCATGACTCCATCCCAAACGAACCAAGAAATTGAGGAGCGCTTCAGGGGTATATCCAAGTGTTTTGTACGCCATTACATCGGTTGCACCGTCACGTTTGGAGAGCTTTTTCCCCTCATGATTGTGGATCATCGGAACATGGAAAAATCGCGGTATCGGAAACCCGAGCGCGTCATAGACGACAATTTGTTTTGGCGTATTGGAGAGGTGGTCATCTCCACGGATAACGTCAGTGACTCCCATCAATGCATCATCAACGGCGACAACGAAGTTGTAGGTCGGTGTCCCGTCGGCACGTGCGATGATAAAATCATCCAAAATGTCAGCAACATTGAAAACAACATCCCCTTTGACACCGTCATGTACCGTAATCGACCCTTCTAACGGTGCTTTAATACGGATTACTGCTTCTGAGCCCTCTGGAGGTGTCCCTATAAAATCGCGATAACGGTTATCGTATTTTGCCCGCTCTTTGCGTGCCATCTGCTCTTCACGCAAAGCATCGAGCTCTTCGCGGCTCATGTAACATTTATACGCTTTGCCGCTATCGAGGAGCTTTTGGGCGTATTCTTGATAAATTGACAAACGGCTTGATTGATATTCGATTGTCCCATCATGCTCCAATCCCACCCATTTAAATGCTTCGACGATCGCGAGAGCTGCAGCTTCATCATTACGGCTGAAATCGGTATCTTCGATACGGAGGAGAAATTTCCCGTTGTTTCGGCGCGCCCAAAGGTAACTAAGAAGAGCGGTACGCAATCCGCCGATGTGTAAATATCCCGTCGGGCTTGGGGCAAATCTGGTTACTACCATGTGTAAAATCCTTTATTGGATGCAATTGCGCAATTTTAGTTAAGGCTATGTTAAAAGCGGGTAAAATAGGAAACTTTTGCATAGGAGCATCAATGCGTTCTCTGACTCTTTCGACTTTACTCGCCACTTTTTTATGGAGTGCTCCCATCGGCGGAGTAGCGGTACTCGTCAAAAACACCCCTATTACCCTCCATGAAGTACAACAAGAGATGAAACAAAGTGGCTTAAGTGCCAACCAAAGTGCCGACAATCTTATCCGTAAAAAGCTTGAGCAGCTAGAAGCATCTGAAAAAAAGATTGTCGTTTCATCTGCTGAAATCAATGAAGAACTTGCTCGTATGGCAGCTCAAAACAACCTCTCTCAAGAGCAGTTTTTAAATGCCATGCAAAACGTACGAGGTCTTAGCGAAAAAGATTTAAAAGCCAAAATAGAAGAGAGTATAAAAGGACAAAAGCTCTATAGCGCTATTGCCTTTTCAAAAATGTCTCAGCCCAGCGCAGAGGAAGAAGGAGAATATTATCAACTCCATATGGATGAATTCTCACGCCCTGAAAGCTTTGAGGTAACAACCTACATCTCTTCATCTCAAGAAGCGCTAGCGGCTAAAATCGCGGATCCGATGCACAATATCGAAGCCATTCAAACCAAAGATGAAACGATCCCCTTCGCTAAAATCAATCCTCAGCTTGCACAAATTCTGAACAAAACTCCAAACGGTAATTTCAGCCCTATCATCCCTAATGGCAAAAATGGATTTATGAGCTTTTATGTACGTGATAAACTCAACGTCATCACCGAAAACCTCGAATCGGTACGTCCTCAAATCTCAAATGCAATTGTCGGTGAAAAACGAAACCAAGTTTTAAACGATTACTTTACCCGTTTACGCCTCAGTGCAGATATTAAAGTTTTACGACTGCCTGAATAAATCAAAGAAACGGTTGGATCATTATGATCCAACCATCTCATTTAAAATCATAAAGAGCTCATCACTCGCTTCTTCTGCTTTTTGGAAACATTGTGTAATCGCTTTCCCATTTTGAATTGGATCTTCATTAAGCAGCTGAATAGCTTTAAGAACTTCTTCGTGCACTTTTTTATGCGGTTCAAGCATTTTTGAGTATGATGGGTGTGACGAGAAAATAGTTTTTCCATCACCGTGTTCGTACCAATTCCCTAACGCACACTCATGATGATTGCTAAATTGTTGTGTCGCTTTCCCTTCAAATCCTGCTGCATAGGCATTATTTTTGAAAATCATGTGATCTATTTTTGCCATATTGGCAAAAATTTCGTAACTAATCGACTTATTATCCTCTTTAATTTTCTCAACGTTCTGGATCAATTTTTCCATAACCACTTTAAATTGATCCAACTTTTCTGCTGAATTTTGAGCATGGTCCTCTACTCTCTCACTATTTTCCAGCATCCCCATGGAGTTTTGTTTCAATATACTAATATTGGCTTCTACTTCACTGGTTGCTTTTTGGGTACGTTCTGCCAATTTACGCACTTCATCGGCGACCACCGCAAAGCCTCTCCCATGTTCACCCGCTCGCGCTGCTTCAATCGCGGCATTCAATGCTAGAAGATTGGTTTGATCCGAGATATCTTTAATCAACGTAATAACATTGGAAATCTCACTGACATTATGATTAAGTTGCTCGGAATTAGAGCGCGAATCGTTAATCATTTCTGTAATATTTGACATACTCGACATAATCTCATCCGTTTGGTGACTTACTGCGTCCACCACTTTTCCGGTATCATGATTTAATTCATTTACCTCGTGAAGATTTCGAATATTCCCTTCCAGCGACGTACGCAAACTTCCTGCATTTGATATCGAACCTTGAATCATTTTTCGTGCTAACGAGAGAGACATCTCATTTTTATAAACCTGCTCTTCAGAAGCCTGATTTGCCAATTGCGCTTCTTGTGCTCGCTGCTCTGCCATCGTAGCTATCGCTTGAACTTTATCTATAAAAGTATTAAAACTTTTTGCCGCTTTTCCGATTTCATCGTTTGAACTAATTTGCAGCCGCTTACTCAAATCAGCTTCGCCTCGGCCCAACTCTTCGGCAATCTGATCCAAATTCTCAATCGGCTCAATGACTGCACGTCGGACAATCCAAATTAAGAGTACAAGAATCAAAATATCCAATGCCGCCATAATAATCACTTGACGCATCAACGAATCTTCGGACTGGCTGATAATCGCTTCTACCGTCTCTAATTTTTTTGCACTAAAGGCATAAGCTACATTTTCACCTGAAAAATCTTTGATCGCAATAGGGGTTACGTAGTACGTTTTCGTACTAAATGAACCGGCTTTGGGGTCAAACTCAGCTTCGTTTAACTCATTCAACAAGGTTTTATTGACGACATCTTCTTTAACCGCAAGGGTAAAATTTTTACCTATTTTCGGAGCACTCTTAAGATCATCGGCATGATCTAAAAAACGGTTATCAAGCCCTATAATCAAATCAGTCTGAAAATTCTTTTGCAAGTCATTGACAATTGAGTTAAGCCCTTGCATAAACTCAACCGACCCAATGTATTCTCCACCCGATATAATGGGAGATATACCACGAATTTCTAATCCGCCAACCCCAACTTCAATCGCAACCAAAGGCTTTTGTGTTTTTTTCACTTCGAGAATGGTTTTTCGAAAGCTGCTCAAATCATCTCCGAATTTTTCCGGTTTCCATACGCGGATAAAACTGCGGACATCTTTATCGTGTACGTGAATTTTAACGTTACCGAATTTTGTATACTCTTTATACTCGTTAGAGAGCGATTTCAGGTTTTTAAGGGTCCCCTCACGATCACCACTTATCAAGCCGTTAATAACGGTACTGTTTTTAGCTATATTGATCGCATTGGTAATGCCGACACTGTTTTTCGATTCCAATGCTTCGGTAAAAACGGTTTCCATCTCTTTGGCTTGTGTCGCATAACTATCTTCACGAATTTGATCAACTGAGAACCAATAGTTAATCAATACCACCACAAAACCGATCACTATCGATGCAACCAATGGAATATGAACTTTTTGAGCAATACTTAGATTATTCATGCCTACCCTTTAAACGACTTTACAGCCTATGATATAAAGTTTAGTAGAATAAATCTAAAAAGAAGTTTTAATAATGGTGTTTTTAGATGGAGTTACAGCGGCAATTAGCCGTTGTAATTTTCGAGGTATTTTGTATCGAAGTTATTGTTGATAAAATCGGGATTTTGCATCATTTTCATATGAAACGGAATCGTTGTTTTAATCCCTGTGATCGTAAACTCACTGAGTGCACGGTGCATACGTGCGATAGCATCGTTACGATCGGTTCCGTAAACGATCAATTTGCCGATCATCGAATCGTACGTCGGAGGAACGATATAACCCCCATGAGCATGAGAGTCCACACGAACATTACGTCCGCCCGGAGCGATCCACTGAGTGATTTTTCCAGGACACGG
>CAZKJU010000063.1:0-13322 GCA_964553185.1 uncultured Sulfuricurvum sp. | reverse complement strand
GAAGCTGTTTCATCGTGAGTTCGACACCCTCTTTGAGTTTCTCTAACAATACCGCAGGTTCCGCTTCCATAGATGCCGCACCGATCGCCATTCCCAGAGAATCGACTACCGGGATCAAATCTTTGGCGAATTTTTCGTTCGCATATTCAAGCGCTTGATACTTCTCACGCTCAAGACGTTTTTTGATATTGTCGAAATCGGCGTGTACGCGGGCGTACTTGTCTTTAAACGATGCTAATTCCGCTTGGATAGTTTCTAATTCATTCATACTATCAGCAACAACTTCTTCACCCTCATTCAGGGTAATTTGATCTTCGCTGATTTGTTCTTCATTGACTGTATTTGACATGATTTCTAAAGACTCCTTTGTTGAAATCTAGCGTTATTATATTGCATTGAGTCACCTGTTGTCAAGAGGTATATTAATTTTTTTACGCAAAATAGTTGAGTCTATTACTGTCAACTATAAATTAGTGCCTAAAATGGTATAATTAAAGGACTATAAAGGGGACGAAGTGAGCATTAAACGATTTTATCCGCCACTATTGTTAATGCTTTTTGCACTTGGTGTTTGGTTCATCCCTCCTCCCCTCTCTATTCCCCTCTCAACATGGCATCTCTTTACTATTTTTATCACAACTATAGCTACTATTTTATTCAACATCTTACCCATCATCGCTGCGGCAATCATCGCCCTCGCGATCAGTGTCCTCAGCGGAGTGATCGAACCTGCAAAGGCGTATGCGGGATTTTCAGAGAGTTTTATCCTCCTCATCGTTGCGGCATTTTTAGTCTCTCACGCCGTCCATAAATCGGGGTTAGGCAAACGACTATCCCTCCATATTATTCGTAAATTTGGTCATTCCACATTGGGGTTGGGATACAGCGTCATCGCCACCGATATCCTCATTGCCCCCGCGTTTCCAAGCAATACCGCACGAAGCGGTGTCCTCTATCCGATAGTATACGGTCTCGCACACGATTGTGATTCCAAAGTGGGAGACAATACCCAGCGCCGTGCAGGGAGCTATCTAATGATGACCTCGATGGCGGGGCTTACCATTTCCTCAGGACTTTGGCTCACGGCAATGGCGGTTAACCCCGTCGGTGTCGGTATTGCGGAAAAAATGGGGATTCATATCACGTTCGGCTCATGGCTACTCTATGCCATCGTTCCGACATTGATCGCTTTCGCTCTCATCCCGTGGATGCTTTATCAAATCTATCCCCCAGAGATGAAAGAGACCCCTGATGCACCCCAAAAAGCGGTAGAAGCGTTGAAACATATGGGGCGCATCAGCCGAAATGAGTGGATTACTGCAGGAGTATTTCTCTCCATGCTGATCCTCTGGGCACTCTCAGGAATCTTCCCCATCGATAAAGCAGCCGTTGCGTTCGGAGGACTTGGGATTTTGATGGCGACGAGAGTATTCGGGATCGAAGATTTCAGAAGCCAAGGAGAAGCACTCAGCACCCTCATCTGGTTTGCGATTCTCTTTGGTCTCTCCACCCAACTCGCAGAACAAGGGTTTATGAACGCTATTGCCGAACACTTCACTCAGTATCTCACCGGACTTTCATGGATGTGGGTCTATATCCTCTTGATCGCTGTATATGTTTTGATCCATTACCTCTTTGTCTCCCAAAGTGCTCATCTGCTCGCACTGTTTGGTATCTTTTTAGCCATCGGGGTTCAAGCGGGGGTTCCAGGAGAGTTGATGGCGATGATGCTGTTATTTGCTACCAACTTTAATGCCACCATCACCCCGCAGGGTTCATCGTGCAATGCGATCTATCTCAGCAGCGGCTACATCAGTGCCCGTGACATCTATATCTACGGCGGTGCCGTGACACTGCTGGCATTCCTCATTTTTATGATTATCGGAACCCCCTGGATATTGGCTCTAGCATGAAACGGCTACGTACCTTTCACCACACCAAAATAGGATTAATTCTCCTCTCTTTTTTAGGTTTTATCCTAACCCTCTCACTCATCTTTTTTACCCCATGGGGGAACCGTCTCATCGCCCCTATCGTCGAAAAATCTTTGAGCGCAGGTCTCTCCACCCCGATGAGTGTCCAAGAATTTTCATTAAGCCACAATCGATTTCACCTCATTGCGCAAGATAATGTCGGGAATACCCTCTCCGCACAAGGGGGATTTTCTCTCCTTACATTACGGATGTATGCCCATTATCGAATCGAGTGCCTTACACAGGGGGGATTTAATCCCCTCTCAACCGCTTTAAAAACCGAAGGGTCTCTTAGCGGAGGGATTGCTTCGTTTAATATTCGTGGAAATGCCACCCTCTTCGGCGGGGATATTCTCTATAAAATCGAATTACACCGATTTCATCTCGCTACACTGGATCTTACATTTGACCAATTAGGGTATGAACCGATCCTCCATTATCTCGCCTACCCATCCAACACCGATACCACCCTCAGCGGTGCTATAACGCTAAAAGGATTTGATCGACGAGATATTACAGGGGATATTCATCTAGCCACCCTGACAAAACGGTTTAAACCAACACCTATCAAAGTCGAAGATGATAACACTTCGTTTAATCTCAAATCTCTACTGGCCGACTCGTATGGGCGTATCAAACCTTTTGATATCCATGTCACTCTCGAATCATCGTTCGAACATGCCGGAGTTTTGGAACAATTTATCGGTATCCCCTTGGCGGGAGAGTTCAATGTAAAAGGGGTCTTAGAGGGGGATGAAACAGCGTTAAAATTCAAAGCTACCTCCGATGTTGCCCAAAGCGAAACCAAATTGACCGTTGATTTCCCTGATTTAGAGCCCTCATCTATCAGCTTTAATCTAAGAGATGCCGATGCACAGCAAACGTTTGCATTCTTTGCCCTCCCATCCCCGATTACGGGTCAAATATCGGCCTATGCCGATCTAAATACCACTGGGGGAAAACTCCAAATTTCAGTTACAGAAGGTTCAACGGTTCCGAGTGTGTTACAACAACATTATCGGATCACTCAGCCGCTCATCCGTTTTAATGGAGATGTCAGTGCGGATATCTCTACCAAAGGGGTCCATTACCGCGCGCAGTTTAAATCGGATTTGAGCCGCATGGAGATCGACAATAGCACCACACATGATCAAATGCTTCGAGAACTTTTAAAGACTCTGCACTAGAGAGAAGACAAAGGGGAAATTTACCCCCTCTGTCTATAATCTCTCCATGAAAAATATTACCACCGTCCTCGAATACCATGACAGAACCAAACACCGCCCCTCTCGCTACGCTGCGAGTTTAGGGTATATGGACTGGGCAACCCAGCCTAACCCCTATCGCCGTTATCTTGGTACGCCACTTATCGCACTAAAGCATTCTGAAATCACCCCGCCCTATCATCTCCTCTTTCAAAAGGAGGCATTGCCAACGGCACCTCTTTGCCTCGAATCACTTTCACAGCTGTTGCGCTATTCCCTCGGACTCGCCGCGATCAAAAGCCACAGCGGCTCTTCATGGGCATTGCGATGCAATGCCAGCAGCGGTAATCTTCAGCCTAGCGAATGCTACATCATCGCCCCCGCGATAGAGGGTGTTAGTGATCACGCCACTCTCTCTCATTATGCCCCTCGCGAACACGCCCTTGAACTGCTTCACACCTACGAATCACCTCTAAACGGAGATGGAGTGTACATCGCATTGAGTTCCGTCATTTGGCGTGAAGCATGGAAATACGGTGAACGGTGCTGGCGTTACTGTCAGCTCGATGCAGGTCATGCCTATGGAGCGATCAAAATTGCCGCTACCATGCTCGGATGGGAATGCGAAATTCAGAGTGTCGATACGAAACATATCGCCAGGCTGTGCGGACTCGATCAACACCACCGCTTTGATCCCTATGAAATCGAAGATCCTGATATGCTGATACGGATCGGAAACTCCGATACTACTTCTCTTCCCATCCCGCCATCTCTCATCTATGACGCTAATAGACTGAGCCCCGCACACCATGATTGGCCGATTTTAGAGGTGATAGAGAATGCAACCAAAGGGATCTACCCCCTCCCCCACCCGCTTGATCACACACGTGATCTTCCCACCCCCTCCAAAAGTGCAATCGAGGTTATCCTCAAACGACGCAGCGCACAAATGATGGACGGAAGCGCGATCACATTGGCACAGTTTCGTACCCTGCTCAATGCCTCATTATTTTGTGAGCACACCTCAGATGTCCATTTTGTCCTTTTCGTCCACCGCGTCGAAGGGCTCGAAAAAGGGCTCTATGCGTATATCCGAAACAAAGAGGTAGAAACACTCAAAAACTCTATGGATCAAACTTTTGTCTGGGAAGATTGTCATCATGGATTGTATTTACTACGAACAGGGGATTATCGCGGAGCGGCGCAGATGATCTCCTGCAATCAAGAGATTGCCAAAGAGGGGGCTTTTAGTTTCGGTATGCTCTGTAATTTTTCCTCATCCCTCGAACAACACGGTGCGATCGGATACAAAAATCTCTACCACCAGTGCGGTGCAATCGGTCAAATACTCTATCTCGAAGCAACCTCACTAGGGCTCAGTGCAACGGGGATCGGATGCTTTTTGGATGATGAATTGCATGCGCTGTTAGGGTTACGAGATCAGCAGTTCCAATCGCTTTATCATTTCACGATCGGACGCGCTATCGTTGATACACGGGTGAGTACCCTTCCCCCTTATGGGGAGTGGTAATTATTGACCCGCTTTAAGGGTTTCAATAAATTTGCTTTGGGTTTCGCCGATGAGTTTGTCTGTGATGTCTATATAAGTTTTTTCATCCGCACTCACCGTAAACTCTTGTGTTGAACTACTCCCACCTTTAGCCCCCATCATCGAAAGGGCAACACTTCCTAATGCCGAAACGGCATTACCGAGTGTATTATCAATCCCTGTCGTATTTTTAGGCTCTGCAATGGCAAAGTTTGTTCCTGATACAATTTTCTCTTTTACGCGAATAAATCCGTTGCCATCCGCTGAAGGAGATTTACTGTTACGGAACATACTAAAACTGCTCACATCCGGCACACGTAAAGACAATCTTGAATCTTGTGGGAAAAGATAAATCTCTGAAGTAACATTTTGGGAATGTGTGGTTGTTTTTTCATTTTGCTCTTTAGCAAAATTAAATCCGAAACGTTCACTCAGACTCGCCGAAGCCTGCCCAAAACCGACAACATAATAAACTTTTACGAGTGTTGCATTTAATGCCTGTGCTAAATCTTTTTCTAACTTATCGGGGACTTCATTGGCAAATGCTTTAGCTAAACTCTCACCCATATTACTAATAGAGATTAATCGCCCAGAACGTTCATGGTCTGCTTCATTGTGATAGGGCAAAGAGAGCGGAGAAAATACCAATGCTTGAGAATTTTTAATCCCTTTAGAATCACTATAAGTAAACGGGATCTCTTTAGGAGAAGTACAATTCTTTTTTAATGTTAAAAATGCCTCTTGCTTTTTAACCTCACTCATCGAAACCACCTCGATTCCTGAAGCTGCCAAATCTTTTACAAATTGCTCATACAGTTTTTCGGTTTGTGCCTGCATTGCTGCTTTGGAGACTCCATCGAGATTAAATTCTACCGTAGAACTCGAAAAACTTCCAAAATTACTTGATGATTTAACAATCTTGGTTTGGTATTCCACCGCAAAGTTGACGACTGCTACACGTCTATTTTTAGCCAGATTGTCGAGCTTTTCTGTCTCTACTTCTACCGCTGCATAGAGAGATACACTTAGCATACTTAAGATGATCCCGACAACTGCTTTGCGCACACGTTTTATTCTTGCCATGAGGTATCCTTTCTATCTATCTGAATCCCTATGCAACTTATGTTCTATAAGATTTTCAGATATCATATAATGTGCATATTGTAAATCGATTAACCTAAATTAATCTAAAATTACCTCCGTTATTCTACATCTATTGTCGAACCCTTTTATACTCGATTAAAGGAGTTCTCTCCTATAATCAGTTTTATCCGAGACATATGGACTTTTAGTGCAAAATAATATATTTTTAAAAGAGGTTGAAGCTCTCTATCGGGCCCTACCTATTGCTTTAATCGCGACACTCTTTAATGCAATTATTATTGCTTTGATTCTCAAAAATCAAGTATCCGATAACGCATTAGCCGTATGGATTTTATTAAATACCGTCGCTATACTCTTTCGTACTTTCAGTTATTTCCGTTTCCGCTCATGGCTCCAAGCCGATTCCACTATTTTTGCCTACCGAATCTATATGAGTGGAGTTATCTTCTCAGGGATGATTTGGGGATCGAGTGTTTTTTACCTCCTTCCGACTTCTCCTATCCATATGATGATGCTCATTATAATCGTAGGTGGGATGGTCGCTGGAGGTGTTGGTTCAAATTCCTATCGTCCTGAAAGCTATATCTTTTACAATTTGTTCGTCATTGGCCCTTATGCTTTGCATTTTATGATTGACCAAACCAATGAAACCTCTTGGATGGTTGGAACGACTCTTCTCCTGTTTTCGGTCATGATGATCCTCTCGAGTAAAAAATTTCATGCCAACTTTACCGAAGTCATTCTCCTGCAACTCGAGCAACAAGAACTTGTTCATCATTTAGAAGAAGAACAATACTACACCCAACACCTCAATGAAAACCTCTTGCAAGAGATCCTTGAAAAAGAAAAATTTCAAACGGAACTGATCAGCGCATTAGAAGAAGCGCGTCAAGCGGCAATAGCAAAAGACGCTTTCTTCGCCACAATGAGCCATGAACTTCGAACCCCATTAAACTCAGTTATAGGTTTTTCACAAATATTGTTGAAACGAAGCGATTCTTCTAAAGAGTTTTCAACCTATATTGAAAAAATTCTTATTTCAGGCAAACATCTTTTGGATTTAGTCAATACGATTCTTGATTTTTCCAAAATGAAGGCAGGAAAGATGGAACTCGATCGTACTACCTTTGTCCTCTCAGAAATTTTTAGAGACGTTGCGATTATGAGTGAACCTCTCGCAGCTAAACGGAACATCCATTTATCCTTTCCTCATCTTGAGGACGAATCAATGAACGGTGATCGTAAAATGATTCAACAAGTACTTATAAATATTGTCAGTAACGCGATAAAATTTTCACCTGAAAATACCTCGATAACACTTGCCTATGAGCGCAATAAGAACCATCTCTTTAGTATCTGTGATCAAGGAATTGGAATCGCACCGGAGCATATTGAATCAATATTTGATCCGTTCTCACAGATTGAAGGTACCTCCAAAAATGCTATCAAAGGGACCGGATTAGGCTTAGCCATCGTTAGAGAGATGGTACAAGCACATCATGGGAAGATTTGGGCTACCAGCACACCTGGAGAAGGGAGTTGTTTCTATATTTCCATCCCTCTAGAGGAATAACTATTTATTTTCTGCATCGGTAAGAGTTAGGCAGAGAATCACTTTTTTACCATGAGTATGCAATACCTCGGCAGCTTCACTGAGAGTTGTTCCGGTGGTGACAATATCATCCACTAAGATCACCTCTTTCTCATTAAACGGAGCATAAACAAATTGACGTGGATTCATAAGGCGTTCTTCGACACTTTTTCCTGCGTATTTATAGTGCTGTGGCGCTCTGAGTTTTCCATAATAAGGGGTAATATTGGGAGATTTAAGGGCTTTGTTTAACACGGCAGTATGAGAATAGCCGCTTGAGGCATGATCGTCAATACCGAGTGAGGCAACACGGTTTTCATACTGCCACTCTGCTGCAAAAGAGCCCAAGGCACGCTTAGCTAAAATCGTATAAATATAGTATCCGATATCGGTATGTTTAGTCAGTAATAGAGGTTCTATATCGCTATAGGGGAAAAAGGAATAAACAGGGATAGAACCCATTATCTTTCGCTTATGAAGGCTCGGAGTAAGTAGCGTTTCTTGACACGAGGTACAGATATGTGAGAAACTAAGACGCTCACACATCATGCAGCGCATGTGTCAGTCCATTTTGAGAACGGACATAAATGCCTCTTGAGGAAGCTGGACTTTTCCGATCGCCTTCATCCGCTTTTTACCCTCTTTTTGTTTGTCGAGGAGTTTACGTTTACGGGAGATATCCCCTCCGTAACATTTGGCAGTGACGTTTTTACCCATTGATTTAACGGTCTCGCGTGCGATGACACGGTTGCCGATAGAGGCTTGAATCGCTACTTCGAAAAGCTGGCGAGGAACAATCTCTTTCATATTTGTTACGAGTGCACGCCCACGTGATTCCGCACTGCTTCGAGGAACGATAACGCTCAGCGCATCAACGACATCTCCAGCAACACGGACATCGAGTTTCACCAGATCCCCCTGTCGGAATTCGATCGGTTCATAGTCGAAACTCGCATACCCTTTGGAGATCGATTTGAGTTTATCGTAAAAATCAACGACGATTTCATTCATCGGCATAACGTAGATGAGCATCACCCGTGTCTCGTTAAGATACTCCATCTTCTCCTGCATTCCCCGTTTGGTTGTCAAAAGAGTAATGACATTTCCCAAATAATCGGTCGGAACGATCACCGTTGCACGAACGTACGGCTCTTCGATCCGCTCTATATTCTGCGGCTCGGGAAGCTCGCTCGGGTTTTGTACCTCTACCATGGTTCCATCGGTCTTATAGACTTTATAAACAACCGAGGGAGCTGTAGCGATGAGATCGAGATTAAACTCCCTCTCCAGCCGCTCTTTGACAACCTCCATGTGGAGCATCCCCAAAAATCCGACACGAAATCCGAACCCTAGAGCGATCGAGGTTTCCGGCTCGTAGCTAAGGCTGCTGTCATTGAGTTTGAGTTTATCGAGAGCATCACGCACTGATTCAAACTCATCGGTATCGATCGGATAAAGCCCCGCAAAAACGAACGGTTTTGCCGGAGCGTATTCGCCCACAGGCTCACGGGCCGGGTTTCGCGCATCCGTGATCGTATCACCGACACGGATAGACCCCACCTCTTTTACACCCAAGATGACAATCCCGATCTCACCGCTTTTGATGCTTTGGGTTTTTTGGCGGCGAAGAGGGTGAGGATAGAGTAAATCCAACACTTGATGGTTCTCATCATTGTGCATTAGTTTTACCATCTGTCCTACTTTGATCTCACCGTCAAAAACTCGTACCAGTGCCATCGCCCCTTGGTATGAGTCAAACCAAGAATCATAAATAATCGCTTTGGTAGTAGCCGATTGATCACCTACAGGGGCTGGGATACGATCGACAATCGCATCGATAAGAGTACGGATCCCGACACCCGTTTTCGCCGAGATCATCACCGCATCGGTCGCATCGATCCCGATGGTTGTTTCGATCTCCTCAGCTACCCGCTCAGGTTCTGCCGCGGGGAGATCGATTTTGTTGATAACAGGGATAAGGGTGAGATCATTTTCCATCGCCATGTAAACGTTTGCGATGGTTTGAGCCTCTACCCCCTGTGCCGCATCGACGATCAACAATGCACCATCACTCGATGCGAGAGATTTAGAAACCTCATAGCTGAAATCGACGTGGCCTGGAGTGTCGATGAGATTGAGAATATAATGCTTACCGTCTTTAACGTAATCAAGACGGACACTTTGCGCTTTGATCGTAATCCCGCGCTCTTGCTCGATGTCCATCGTGTCCATCATTTGTTTGGTTAGTTCACGATCACTCACCGCACCGCACTCTTGGATAATACGGTCGGCTAAGGTGCTTTTACCGTGGTCGATATGGGCGATAATTGAAAAGTTACGAATGTTATCCATTAGATTCTATTGCTCATTTATTTTAATTGTTGGAATTATAGCAGAACACTGCTTAGGAGGGTGTGGGGCAAACCCCTAGAAGGGTTAGCTAAACAGCGAGTTCACGCTCTCGTTGTGATAGACACGGCGAATGACTTCAGCAAACAACGGAGCTACACTTAATACTTTGATTTTATCACTCTGACCACTCAAAACAAGGGTATTAGAAATAACCAACTCATCGAGTTCGCCGTTGTTAAGATTATCGTACGCTTTTCCGCTCAGTACACCGTGAGTTGCACATGCCATAACTGAGGTTGCCCCTCGTGTTTTAAGTGCCGCAGCCGCTTTAACCATCGTTCCAGCGGTATCAACCATATCATCGATAATAATGACATCTTTACCGGTAACATCACCAATGATATTCATTACTTCAGATTCATTTGCTTTTTCACGGCGTTTATCGACGATAACCATCTCAAGCCCTAGTTTTTCAGCAAAATATCGAGCGCGCGCTACCCCGCCGATATCCGGTGATGCAATTACCGGATTAGGGAGATTTTTAGAGCGAATATACTCTTCAAAAATAATCGCACCGTAGAGATTATCTACAGGGATATCAAAGAACCCTTGGATTTGACCTGCATGCAAATCGATCGTAACAACACGATCGATCCCTGCCGTTTCGAACATATCGGCAACGAGTTTCGCAGTAATCGGAACACGTGGTGCCGCTTTACGATCTTGACGTGCATATCCGAAATAAGGGACAACCGCTGTGATCGAACTGGCAGATGAGCGGCGAAGAGCATCGGTCATAATAAGAAGCTCCATCAAATTATCATTCGAAGGGGCACCCGTACTTTGGATAATAAACACATCGCGTCCACGGACACTTTCAGAGATTTGAACGTTAATCTCTCCATCACTAAAACGTTTTACTGAAGCTTTGGAGAGAGGAACATCAAGGGTTCTGCACACTTCCGCCGCAAACTCGGTACACGCTGAACCGCTGAAAATTTTATATCCGCGCATAAAGTTATCCTGTAGGGGTTAAATTAGCGCGATTATAACAACCCATCACTTTAGTAACGGTTAAAATTACGTGCGATAATCTGCATTGATTTTAACGTACTCATGTCCCAAGTCACATCCATAGGCGGTAAATTCACCGTCTTGGAGTCCGATATCACAGTGAATCGTAAAAGAGGATTTTTGCATCACTGCCGCCGCAAGGGGTTCGAGTTTCTCATCAAAGAGCAACTCCCCTTTTTTGTAGACGCAAATATCGTCAAACCAGATGCTCAAAAACGCTTCGTCACACATGATCCCACTCGCACCCACTGTCGACGCGATGCGTCCCCAGTTAGGGTCTTGTCCGAAAAGTGCCGTTTTAACAAGGAGTGAATTACTGAGTGCTTTTGCCGCTATCTCTGCCTCTTTGTGGTTGATTGCCCCCGTTACTTTATAGGTAACCAGCTTCGTCGCCCCCTCACCGTCACGCACCATCTCTTTGGCCAAAAAGAGCATGATAGATTCTAACGCCTCTTTGAACGCTCCATCATGAAACGCTCCGCTTTCAGCGTTTGCCATCACCAAAACGGTATCATTGGTCGAGGTATCCCCATCCACGCTCGCCGCATTGAACGTCGTATGGACACACTCATCGAGGATACTTTGCATCGTCGTTTTGTCTACCGCCGCATCGGTTGTGATAAAACAGAGCATCGTCGCCATCGCCGGGTTAATCATCCCAGCACCCTTCGCCATCGCACCGATACGAAACGATTGTCCATCCTCTAATGTCACTTCATACGCGATGCGTTTAGCAAATGTATCGGTCGTCATGATCGCTTCAGAGGCATTGACCCCGTTGCGATGAGAGAGATCGAATTGCATCGCCCCCTCAATGATCTTAGCTTTAGGAAGGCGTACTCCGATCACCCCCGTCGAACTCATCACCGGATTTTGAATTTGTGGAAATTTGATTTTGAGGGCATTCAATACCTCATCAATATCATCGATCCCGGCGCGTCCCGTCATTGCATTCGCATTTTTGGAATTAATGAGGACAAAGTTCCCCTCAAACTCTCCCTGAGCTCGGAAATGGCGGATCGGTGCCGCCGTCATTTTGTTAGTGGTAAATACCGATGCGATCGCGCACGGTTTTTGCGAATAGATAAACGCCAAATCTTTGGCAAACTCTTTTTTCAATCCGATGTGAATTCCGTCGGCAAAAAAACCCTTTGCGGCACATACTCCATTCTCGATAGTGTTTAATTTATACATATTTGAGTTCCTCCGGCTTCTCTTGCTTTTTCACTAATTGTTTTGTAAATAATATCCCTTTTTGAGTACCGATAACGAGGAGTTTGCACTCACTCATCACTAACGTATCCCCTTTAGGCATCGGGACTAGTTTCCCATCTTTTTTTGTAATCCCGATCACTGAAACATTGGCGATATCACGCAAATGAGTCTCTTTTAACTTTTTAAGAACCATCCAGCTCGTTTTAGGGACAAAAATCTCTTCCATATCCAATGGAGTATCGCTTTTATACAAAAACTGCTCTAAAAGATTTTCCATATCGGGACGTGCCGCCATTGCCGTAATCCGCTGTGCCGTCAGTTTGGTCGGTGAAACCACCGTGTCAGCACCCAATTTTTTGAGTTTTTCAATATCATTGACATCTTCAGCTGCACTAATCACATAGTAAGCACTCGGGAGACGATGTTCTTTTTCAAAGAGCCGTACCGAAGCGATCAGTGCAATATTATCGGATATAGAATTCGACAAGGTTACAAGACCTTTTGCCGAACTCATATGGGCTTTGAGCATCGCCTCTTCCGTATGAGGCTCACCCTGGATGTAATAAGGGTATTTGTATTTTTTGGCCAACTCTTCGATATCAGTTCTAGGATCAATCACCACAAACGGTATTTGATTCGCACGAAGCTGTTTGGTTACCTGAATAGTATATTCGTTGTGGTAACAAATGACAAAATGCTTTTTGAGACGGGCAATGCGATAAAGCATCTTTCTCTCCTTCAAAATTCGCTTGAGTTCTCCCCGGTTGATCACATCGACAATAATACCTATCGCCAGTGTAAATACGGCAAATCCGAAAATAATTAGGGTAATCGTAAAAAGTTTACCTTGAGGGGAAAATTCCCCCTCACCGAGTGATCCGAATCCAACCGTCGTAAAAGTATAGCCGGTTTGAAACAATGCATTGATCAGTGTATGGCCTTCGATATACATATAACCGAGGGTTCCGAAAATCATACATAGTTGGATTAAAATAAGGGGGGTTCTAAAAGGGAGAAGCTGAGCATAAAGCTCGGCATTCAAAGTAATATCAGGCTTGGGAGAAGGCTCCCAGTTAAGAAATTTCTGTAACTTTCGAATCAGATTCAACGTAAACCCTTCAGGGGACGTTTACGAATCTTTTTTCAACGTGCGAAGTTCAGATGCAGCGATTCTAAGTTTTTTGGTAGTACCATCTTCAAGCGTAACGCGAACAGTACGAAGGTTTGGTAAAAAACGACGCTTAGTTCTATTTTTCGCG
>CAZKJU010000062.1:0-13397 GCA_964553185.1 uncultured Sulfuricurvum sp. | reverse complement strand
CATACTATCGTCGGTGCTGGCGCGGTGGGCGGCGGAAGTATGGATGCTTCCAATCAGCTCAAACCTGCCCTTGCATCGGGTGTACTCAAGTGTATGGGGGCAACGACTCATGCGGAATATCGAAGTGTATTTGAAAAAGACCGCGCTCTCAGCCGCCGCTTTGCCCGTATCGAGGTGGGTGAACCGAGTGAAGAGGAGAGTTTTTTGATTCTTAGAGGACTTCGTGAGCGGTACGAAAAACACCATGGGGTGAAATACACCGATAAAGCTCTACGCTCAGCGGTAGAGCTTTCTAAAAAGTACATAACAGATCGTTTTCTCCCCGATGTGGCGATCGATTTGATCGATGAGGCGGGGGCTTCATTCCATCTCAAAACCCATAAAAGGACAACTATTACTCCCCATGATATTGAGAGTGTCATTGCCAAAATGACGGGGATACCTATATCTAAAATGGGGAGCGATGATCGAGAAAAACTCGCTTTGCTTGAGAATGATCTAAAAGCGCTGGTGATTGGACAAGATAATGCGATAGCCCAAGTGGCTAAGGCCATCAAGCGCTCGTATGCGGGGTTAAGCGCACCGCAAAAACCGATTGCCTCCTTTTTGTTTTCCGGTCCGACTGGGGTAGGGAAAACGGAGCTTGCCAAATCGCTCTCTGAGACTTTGGGGATCTATTTTGAGCGGTTCGATATGTCCGAATATATGGAAAAACATGCTCTCAGCCGTCTTATTGGTGCCCCTCCTGGATATGTGGGATTTGAGCAGGGGGGATTGCTCGTTGAGACGGTGCGAAAGCATCCTTATATGGTATTGCTTCTCGATGAGATTGAAAAAGCCCACCCTGATTTGATTAATGTTTTGCTTCAAGTGATGGACAGTGCGACTTTGACCGACAATACGGGCTTCAAAGCCAACTTTGCGAATGTCATTCTCGTTATGACCTCCAACATCGGGGCATCAGAGCGCACCGTAATGGGATTTAATAGCGATAGCTCGATTTCGCGACATGAAGCGCTGAAGAGCTTTTTTACCCCCGAATTTCGTAACCGTCTCGATGGGGTGATCGAGTTTGGAGCATTACCGATGAGTATTGTTGAGGGGATTGTTGAGAAATTCATTCGAGAACTTAATGTTCAACTCAAAGCAAAAAAAGTGGCAGTAACTCTCACCGATAAAGCTAAAGCGTATATCGCCAAAATCGGATACGATAAAGCGATGGGGGCACGTCCTCTTGGGCGTGTTATCGCGGATAAAATCAAAGATCCGCTGGTGGATGAGATGCTTTTTGGACGTTTGGCACAGGGTGGAAAAGTGTTGGTGGATTACACCGATGAGCTGTTATTCGATTATGCGGTATGATCCCGAAACTTACCCACCATCTCTCATTTCCAAATCCTCTTAATGCTTCAGAAGAGGGGATTGTCGCGTATGGCGGCGATCTCTCTCCTTCACGCTTGATGTTGGCCTATCGATCAGGGATTTTTCCTTGGTACAGTGTCAATGATCCGATTTTGTGGTGGTCTCCCGATCCGAGATTGATTTTGGAACTGGATGATTTTAAACTGAGCCGCTCATTACGAAAAAAAATCCCTCACTTTGAGATCCGTTTTGACAGTGCATTTTCACAAGTGATACATGAATGTTCATCTGCACCTCGTCATGGACAAAATGGGACATGGATCGTCCCTGAGATGATAGAAGCGTATGAGACTCTTCATTCACTTGGACATGCGCATAGCGTTGAGGCGTATCAAAACGGTATTTTAGTGGGCGGATTGTACGGTGTAAGTGTCGGGGGGGTATTTTGCGGTGAATCAATGTTTGCCAAAGTCTCTGATGCCTCTAAGGTCGCATTGTGTGTGTTGGTGGAACATCTCAAAGCTTGGGAATTTGATTTTATCGATTGTCAAGTTCCTACCAATCATTTGAAAAGTTTGGGGGCAAAAGAGGTATCGAGGGAGTTTTTTTTACAACGCCTTTCTATATCATCACTCCCTGTTTCGAGTGAAATGTATTGGGGTATGAGAAATTTTTAAGGTTTTTTTCTCTATACTCCATGTTAATTTTTATGAAAAAGGGGTTTATATGAAAAAAGTTTTAATCAGTATTGCAGCAATCGCTGCACTCAGCACAGCAGGTTTTGCAACAGTGAATAGTCAAACAGGGTGTGGTCTTGGTTCACAAATCATTAAAGATGATAGTTCAGCGGTTATGTTGGCACTTCAAGCAACAACCAACGGTACTTCAGGGAACCAAACATTTGGTGTCACTTCTGGTACATCGGGATGTCATAAAGCAAAATTTGTTATGAATGAGCGTGCGGCAGAATTTGTTGCATCGAATATGGATCAACTCTCTCGCGAAATTGCGATCGGTCAAGGTGAGAGTGTTTCAACACTTGCAGAACTTTTGAATGTTGAAGACAAAGCAGGATTTGCGTCTGCTTTGCAAGCAAACTATAATGCTATCTACACCAGTGACAAAGCTGATATGGCAACGGTACTTGATAACGTTTCTACTATCGTAGGTTAAGTTTATCTCCTCTCATTCCCTCTTTTATGGGAATGACGAAAATAAGGTTTTTTTTGCCATTTCTTTTTTTATTATGTGCACTGAGTTTATCGCTTTTTGCGACGACGACCGATGAACTGATCGCACAAGCTCACGCAAAACATCTCTCCAAAACACGCTACTGGCATTTGTTAATGCATGCCCCCAAAGAAGAGAGTGAAATTGACGATGATGCATTTTTTCTCTCAAAAGATGGAAAACAAAACCTCTCCTCTGAACTCGACTCAACCATTCAACGATTAAACGAAGATACGAATCGAAATAATGAATCTATTTTTTGCCGTTTTCCGGCTCGTCGTGCATGGCTTGAGAAGGAACTTAATACCTCTTTCGGTGAAGCTGAATGCAGTGAGTATGAAGCTCTTGTTGCAAAAATGGACCCTCAGAGGGTAACGCTCGTTTTCCCGAGTGCTCATATTAACTCCCCCGCATCGATGTTTGGGCATACCTTTTTGCGGATTGATTCCTCTATGGAATCCAAGTTGATGTCGTATGCTATCAATTATGCGGCGCAGACAGATGAGACCAGTGGATTGACATTTGCCTATAAAGGATTACTTGGCGGTTATTACGGCTATTACTCGATGCTTCCCTATTACGAAAAGCTAAAAGAGTACCGTGACAGTGAATCTCGTGATGTGTGGGAATACGATTTGAATTTAACGCACGATGAAGTGATGGCAATGGTACGCCATATTTGGGAGTTACAACATATCCATTCATGGTATTATTTTTTCGATGAGAACTGCTCATATCATATGTTATGGTTGAGTGAGATCGCACGACCGAGTGTCCATTTGCGGGATCATTTTTTCTATTATGTAATCCCTCCCGATACGGTACGAGTTTTTGAGGAAGAGGGGATGGTAGAAAAAAAATATTTTCGCCCTTCAAAAAGGACAAAACTACTGGCGTATGAAGTTCATCTTTCTCCACAAGGACTCCGTGCGGTTAAATCTCTGAGTGGTGGAGAGATGGATGTTAGCGCATTCAATACAATGAAGGTATCAGACCAAGAGCATCGTTATATTCTTGAAGCGGCAGCAGAATTGGTTGAATATGATTACATTGAGGGGAAACTCTCCAAAGAGGTATACACGACACGTTATCATTCTCTCCTATCAGCGCGTGCTGGATTGGGATTGGGGGATACGCTCAGTGTTCCTTCTAAGTCAAACCCTGACATGGCGCATCACTCAGCACGCCTATCGTTTTCTCAAGGGTGGTTTGATGATAGAACTCCAATGCTTTTGGGAATTCGCCCCTCTTTTCATGATCTGAGTGAAGATGATACGGGACATCTCTCCGGTGCGCAGATTGAATTTCTCGATACGTTGATCGGGATGGATAATGAGAAGGTCACTCTCGAAAAATTGACGATTCTCTCTTTGGCCTCCATCACTCCCGTAACCCATTTTTTTAAACCGTTTTCATGGCGGATGAAAAGCGGATGGGATCGTGATTATGGCCCAGATCGTCTTAGTTTTGTCACTCGGGTTGGGGCGGGAGCCTCTATTGGAGATGATCAGTTTTTCGCTTATCTATTGAGTGAACCGGAAGTGAGACTTGGGTTTAATGCGGATATCGGATTGGGATTTAGTGGCGGTGTCGCAATGCAATGGAACAGACGGATGAAAACCCATTTGGAAGCGGGGTATATATTTTATCTGGATGGATCCGATCAGAGCCGTATAAGCATTTCTCATCTTTGGCAATGGAATCCCTATAGTGCCTTGAGCGGCAGTTTCGAGGCACTTGAACAAGGGTATCATGAAGAACGCTTCAAACTGGGGTTAAATCTCTATTTTTAATTTTTTTTCGGCATAATAGGTGTACTTTTTAAGACGGAGTTTTGGATTATGTATATTGCGGAAGCGCGTTTTGCCCTTTGGGCCGATTTTATTGAACGAACATTTTTGGATGAAGGGTTTAAAGAACTGATTGCACAGGGGATTATCAACGGAGCAACCTCAAATCCTGCAATTTTTAAAAGTGCGATTTTGACCTCACCCGCCTATAAAGAACAACTCTCTACTCTCTCCCATCTCTCCCCAAAAGAAAAATATGAAGCTTTGGCGATTGTTGATATCCAAAAGGCGGCTGATATTCTACGTCCGCTCTATGATGCTGGGGATGACGGATACGTGAGTATCGAAGTGGATCCGTTTTTGTGTGATGATGCCGAAGCGACGATTGCGGAGGGGACGCGGCTTCATGCGGCTATAGGGCGTCCGAATGTAATGATTAAAGTTCCGGCTACCAAAGCGGGATATGTGGCAATGGAAGCGCTTGCGTCACAAGGAATCGCGGTGAATGCTACTTTGATTTTCTCCGTGGATCAGGCTCTAAAATGTGCGGAAGCATTTAATCGGGCATCTCAAAAATCGAGCGTTGATACCGTTATCAGTGTGTTTGTTAGCCGGATTGATCGTGCGATTGATGAAACACTGCGTGCCAATGGTGTTGAAACCGGTAAAATGGGAATTCTCAATGCGGCCGATATTTACAATCAAATTGAGGCATTAAATGTTCCGAAATGTCGCGTATTGTTTGCGAGCACTGGAGTGAAAGGGTCTGAATTTAGAGCATCCTATTATATTGATGAACTCCTCGCTCCCAACAGTATCAATACTGCCCCGATTGCTACGATTGATGCGTACACAGAAGGTGGAGATAAGGTAATGAAACTACCGATTACAAAGGATATCATCGAAGAACATCAAAGAAAAGTTGCAAATGCGGGGATTGATATGGAAGCAGTAATCGACCAGCAAATTTGTGAGGGTTTGGATGCATTTAAAGTTGCTTTTAGCGAAATTTTGAGCGAATTGGAGTAAAAAATATGAACCAAGATTTACATCACAGTGTCCATCAGCCGGATTTGGGAGAACTCAATTTTGAGGTACTGAAAAAAATCCGTGGGTATCTACGTCGCATGGTTGATGCAGGGGGGAGTGACTTGCATGTTAAGGCCAATGCAGTTGTCCGTGCCCGAATCAATGGAGAGATAATCCCCCTCTCAGGTGAAATCTTCTCTAAAGATGATGCCCTTATTTTTGCGAAAGAGCTACTTCGTACCCGTTTTCCTGAACTGGTTGAGAAAAAAGAGCTGGATCTTGTGTACCCTTTTGACGAAAATACCCGTTTCCGTATCAATATCTTTTTTCAAATGGAGGGGATATCGGCTGTTTTCCGTCTGATTCCCGTCAAAATTTTAACGGTAGATGAGTTGCTGTTGCCTGAAGTCGTCCATAGCTTTGCGGAGATGGAACGGGGGTTGGTCCTCGTGACCGGCGTTACCGGAAGTGGTAAATCGACTACGTTGGCGGCTTTAATTAATGAGATCAATTGGAAACGGCGTAAGCATATTATTACGATTGAAGATCCAATCGAGTTCGTCCATAAAGATCGCAAATGTATTGTTAATCAACGCAGTATTGGTCAAGATACCCATAGTTTCGGTTCAGCACTGCGCGCGGCGTTACGTGAAGATCCGGATATTATTTTGGTTGGGGAGATGCGGGATATGGAGACGATTGAAATCGCACTCCATGCCGCCGATACAGGTCACCTGGTATTCTCCACTCTCCATACCCTCGATGCAAAAGAGACGGTTAACCGTATTATCTCGGTATTTCCGACAGGTGAGCAGAATCGTGTCCGTATGACCCTCTCCTCAGTGCTCAAAGGGGTTATTTCTCAACGTCTAATTCCAACAATAGACGGTAAACGTACCGCAGCACTGGAAATTTTGATCCGTACACCTCGTATTGAGCAGTTGATTGCCGAAAATCGGGATATCGAGATTCCTGATACGATTGCGGAAGGTAAAGAGCTGTATAAATCACAAACCTTTGATCAGGGGATATTGGATTTGTATCTAGAGGGGCGCATAACACGTGATGATGCGTTGGCGTTTGCCACCTCTCCATCCGATTTACGACTCAAAATGGAAGGGCTCAGCGCTACTATTGAAAAAGGTAAATTGGGAGTGGATGACGGTCCAAAAGAGTTTAAAGAAGAGGATTTCATCGGGTTAAAAGAGTAAATAGGGTTTAGAATAATTTAAACAATTTTTAAGTATAATTCGCCCCATTTTATTTACGAAGGACATGAAACATGTTAGAAGGTATTTTAAGAGAGAGTATTGGCAAAGCCGCTACTAAAGCGTATCGCCGTGATGGTTATCTTATTGCCAACATCTACGGAAAAGGGCTTGAAAATATTCATGCTGCGTTCAAAATGAACGATTTTATCCGTACTGTGCGCAACAAAGAGACCGTAGCATTTGCTGTAAACGTAGCGGGTAAAGAGATGAACCTTGTTGTTCAAGGGTATGAGTCTCATCCTGTTTCAGGCAACTTGTTGCACGTTGATTTGATGGTTGCACAACCTGGTGTTGTCACGCACTATCATGTTCCGGTGAATCCAGTTGGAACTCCAATCGGTTTGAAAAACAAAGGTATGTTGTTTGTTGCTAAAAAACGTCTTCGTGTAAAAGCGGCGATCGAAAACTTGCCAACTAACATTACTGTTGATGTTGCTCCGCTTGATTTGGGTGATTCTGTATTGGTTCGTGATCTTCCACGTATCGAAAACGTTACGTTTACTGATTCAGACCGTGTATCGGTTCTTAGTATCATCAAAGCGAAATAATGATGCTGATCGTCGGACTGGGAAACCCCGGCTCGGCGTACACGCATACACGCCATAATATCGGCTTTATGGTGATTGATGAACTCACTCGCCGTCACAGTGTACAAAACGTTTCAAAGAGCTCCTTCGAAGGGGAGTTGTTTAAAATGGGGCCACACTTTCTCCTAAAACCGACTACCTATATGAATCTTTCCGGTCGTTCTATTCTTGCCGTTAAAAATTTTTACAAAATCGATGAGGTCATTGTCATCCATGATGATTTGGATTTACCGTTTGGGTCTCTACGCTTTAAGAGCGGAGGCGGTCACGGCGGACATAATGGGCTCAAATCAACTGATGCGGCGATTTCACCAGAGTACGTTCGAGTCCGTATGGGGATTGGAAAACCGGAACATAAATCGCAAGTGGCCGATTATGTATTACACCCTTTTAGCACGGAAGAGCAAACTAAACTCTCTGGCTGGATTTCTGCCGCTGCGGACGCAGTTGAAATGCTTTTAACCCAAAATTGCAGTGATGTTGCGGCAAAGTGTTCTTTAAAGGGTGTGTAAAATCTCGCAGGTTTAATTGGGTACAATAAAGACAACTTTTTATTTTTAGGCACTTATGCTCGCATTTACAACTTTATCATCTATTTATCTGCGCTATTTCATGATCATGTTGATCGCACTAACCAGTTTTATGGTTGGATTTGATTTGATGGATAATGGTTCAGAACTGCCAAAATCTGCCAATCTTGTTATGATTTACATAATGTATAAATACTTTTATGCGATAGATATGATGCTGCCGATCTCTTTAATATTTGCCATAATAGCCTCGTTGGTAGAACTGATCCGCTCTAATGCATTGGCCGCATATTATGCATTAGGGTATTCAAAAAAAGCTATTATGGCCCCTTTTTTAAGTGTAGCGGGTATATTGATAATGATTTACATCTCCCTACACGCGACCAATTTTGCCCGTTCAAATGAATTTGCCAACAACTTACGTGAAACCTCACAGTTTATTCGCCCTACTAGTAATCTTTTTTTTACTCATGAGGGGAATTACATCTATTTTGGAAATCTCTATCCCTTGAGTAAACGTGCCGAAGATATCCGAATTTTTACCTTTGAAAAAGGTCATTTGAAAGAGGCTTTAAGTGCTAAAGAAGCAGTGTATGACAACGGCTATTGGAACATACAAAAAGCTCATTTGATCCGCCCTCCGCAAGGCTTTGACCTAAAGGGATCGGGGATTGTAAGTGAAGAGCGCGAGAATCTAAAAGTGTTGCGTGATTTTAAGCCAAAGATTTTGGATCAGGTGTACGAGGGAAAAGCCAATTTTACGATTGGTGATGGATTGGATGCCCTGAAACTTTTGGAAAATCAAAATGTGGATGTTGCCAAAATCACCAGTGCCATGTACCGCATTTTTATCTCACCATGGTTTGCTCCGGTGTTGATGGTGATATTTTTTACCTATGCTCCAATAAGTGCCCGTTTCCTGAATCTTTCTCTATTTAGTTTTGGTGCTATTCTAGTAACGCTGATTATTTGGGGAGTTCTTTTTATGATGGGTGAACTCTCCAATAATAAGACACTTACCCCTGAAATCGGGATTATTGCCCCGATTATGCTTCTGATTGGTGTAATGTTATGGCGACTTGGAAATCCCCTAAGGAGAGTTAGGGTAAAATCGCGACAAAACTAATCAATGAGGATTATGAGTGATCGATTTTAGAGCTTTGGCGCAAACCTATGGAACCCCTTTGTATGTATATGATTTTGATGCGATGAAAACGCAATTTGAATCGTTAAAAGAGGCATTTCGAGGGCGAAAATCGATTCTTGCCTATGCGGTTAAAGCCAACTCAAACCTCAGTGTAGTAAAACATTTTGCCCAGCTTGGTTCAGGTGCAGATTGCGTATCGATCGGTGAAGTTCGACGTGCGTTAATGGCGGGAGTACCGAAATACCGAATCCTTTTCAGTGGTGTCGGCAAACGGGATGATGAGATCCGAGAAGCGATCGAATCGGATATTCTTTATATCAATGTCGAGAGTGAAGCGGAACTTTCACGCGTTGAGATGATCGCACGTGAACTGGGGACAAAAGCCCGTATCAGTATCCGTGTGAATCCGAATATCGATCCTAAAACTCACCCCTATATTTCGACCGGATTGCATGATAATAAATTCGGAGTAGAGATCGTAGCCGCCAAACGGATGTACATTCAAGCAAAAAACTCTGAAAATCTTGATCCGGTAGGGATCCATTTTCATATTGGATCTCAGCTCACCGAATTGGAACCGATTTATGAGGCGGCAGTCATTGTTGCCGATTTACTCCGTTCACTTCAAGCAATCGATATTGAGTTGAAATTCTTTGATATCGGCGGAGGTTTAGGTGTCCGTTACGATAATGAGACGACGATTGAACCTTACGATTACGCTCAGGCAATTCTCTCAGCGCTTAAAGGGATCGATGTGACGATCATTTGTGAACCGGGACGTTTTTTAACGGCGAATGCAGGCTATTTTCTGACTAAAGTATTGTATGAAAAAAATAACGGTGCGAAACGTTTTGTCATGGTGGATGGAGCTATGAACGATCTTATCCGTCCGAGTCTCTACAAAGCGTATCACCGTATCGAAGCGTTGGACAAAGAGGGTGAAGAGAGCATTGCAGATGTTGTCGGGCCGGTTTGCGAAAGCGGCGACTTCTTAGCCAAAAACTATCCTCTTCCGGCGATGGAACACAACGATATCCTTGTTGTGCATAGTGCCGGTGCGTATGGTTTTGGGATGGGGAGCAACTACAATACCCGTGGACGCTCAGCCGAGATAGCGGTAGAAGCAGGTAAAGAGCGTTTAATTCGACGTCGTGAAACGTATGATGATGTTATCGCGTTAGAGCGCGACTACCTGTAGGGATCAGCTATGTATTTTGTGGATGTGCAAGGGACATTAATCGAAGATAATACCAAACTCCCTACTCGTGGAGCGGTTGCTTTTATCGATTATCTCAATGCTCATTGCATCCCATATATGGTGATTACCAACAGTACCAAAAACCCGAGTGATGAGTTTTTAGCCTATCTCAACACTATCGGACTGAATATTCCGCTTGAGCATTATCTTGACCCGCTGATGATGCTAGAGAGCCATATTGATAAAAATCAAAAGATTGCCGCATATGGGTCAGAACCCTTTTTAAATGTGCTTCGTTCTATGGGATATACCCTTGATTTTAGTTCTCCTGATGTTGTGCTGGTCGCGATCAAAGAAAATTTTACCCCCGATGAGTATGCACAGATGATCGAATTTCTCCTTGGTGGTGCCAAGCTAATGGGGATGCATGAGACTACACTGTATGCTAAAAACCATAAGCGCTATCCCGGGGTAGGTGCTATATTGAAAATGCTTGAGTTTGCGACTTCTGTGCCGTATAGTGTTGTCGGTAAACCGAGTATTCCGTTTTTCGAAGAGGCATTGTCTCGCCTTCAGAGACAAAAAGCGGGAGCAACGTTCAGTGAGGTGACGATTATCAGTGATGATGTTAAAGGTGATCTCATTGGGGCACAGGCGTTGGGTATGAGAGGGGTATTTGTCCTCAGTGGAAAAATCCGATCAGCCGATGAAATTATCCCCTCACTGAAACCTCACGAGCGTCCGGCGGAAATTTATGCCGATATGCAAGCGATATTGGAGCGTTTATGAATACTTTAGAAGAGTGCAGAGCACGTATTGATGAGATAGACAATGAGATTGTTGCCCTTTTAAACCGTCGTATGGAAGTGGTCCGTCGTGTAGGTGAGATCAAACATGAAAATAATGCGGCTATTTATCGTCCTGAGAGGGAAAAATCGATTATTGACCGTCTCACTAAAATCAGTGAATCTTCCAATGGTTTGCTCAACGCAGCAGCCATTGAAGCGGTGTTTTTAGAGATTTTCGCGGTTGCACGTAATCTCGAACTGCCTGAGCGTATCGCGTATCTTGGGCCAGAGGGGAGCTTTACCCATCAGGCAGCAGAATCACGCTTCGGTGCAATGAGTGATTATCTCTCGCTTGGTTCCATCGAAGCGGTTTTTAAAACCCTCGAAGCGGGTCGTGCGAAATTTGGGGTGGTTCCGATCGAAAACAGTCGTGATGGAGTTGTGGGTGAAACCCTTGATCTCCTTGGCAAAAGCAATGTAAAAATCGTTGCAGAACTTTATATGCCGATTCATATGGCTTTTGCCACCAAAGCAGAACAGATTCATCACATCAAACGGATTTATTCTAAAGATAAAGGGTTCGGACAGTGCCGAGAGTTTTTAGCGGAACACGGTTTGGATGCGATTGAACATATTCCGGTTGAATCCACTGCAAAAGCAGCTATTTTAGCGGCCAAAGACCCTGAAGCAGCGGCAATCTGCTCTCATATCGCTGCAAAACTGTATGGGGTCCCGACGCTGTTTGAAAATATTGAAGATACCCAAAACAATGCGACCCGATTTTTTATCCTCAGTGATTTTAAAAACTCTGTCAGCGGTGAAGATAAAACTTCGATCTTGGTTCGTCTGAAAGATGCTCAAAAGGCGGGTGCGTTGGTCCATTTCTTGGAAGATTTTAACAATGCTGATATCAATCTGAGTAAAATTGAGAGCCGTCCATCACGGGACAATGATGGGTTTGGTTACTGGTTTTTTATTGACTTCTTTGGTCATATCGATGAATCTCGGGTTCAATCACTTATTCAAAAACACAACGATGAAGTAACATGGCTGGGAAGCTACGTAAAGGGAGAGTTATGAAGTTTAATAAAGCGTTAGAATCGATCAAAACCTACGAGGCGGGTAAACCGATCGAGTTGGTCGTTCGTGAGTATGGGATTGACAAAAACTCGATTGTTAAATTAGCAAGTAATGAAAATCCATTCGGATGTTCGCCGAAAGTCAAAGATGCGGTACGCTCTATCATCGACAATATGTCACTGTATCCTGATGATTCAATGGTCAAGCTCAAAACCGCTTTATCCGATAAATACGGTATCAGAGGGAATGAACTCATCATCGGTGCCGGTAGTGATCAAGTGATCGAGTTTGCGATTCATGCCAAAGCGCATAGCGGATCGAAAGTACTTATCAACAGTGTTACGTTTGCCATGTATGAAATTTATGCCAAACAAGTGGGTGCTGAGATTATCCGAACGGCGTCACGCGAACATAAAATGGAGGAGTTTTATGAGCTCTATCAAGAGCATAAGCCTTCTATCATTTTTCTCTGTACCCCTAATAACCCAACGGGTGATGGACTCCTTGCATCCGAGATGATCGATTTTATTGCTAAAGTGGATAGCGACACTCTCGTTATTGTAGATGGTGCCTACATGGAATATGCCCGCTTTAAAAATCCCGATTTTGCGGTTGAACCGAAAGATTTGATTGAGCGTTTTGAAAATGTCCTCTTTTTAGGGACATTCTCAAAAGCCTACGGATTGGGCGGTATGCGTGTAGGATACGGAATTTCACGTGCTCCAATCATCGAGGCGCTGTATAAAGTTCGTCCGCCGTTTAATATCACAACGCTCTCTTTGGAAGCGGCATCGGTAGCATTGGAAGACGAAGGCTTTGTTCAAGAGTGTATTCGTGATAATTTTGAACAAATGGCTCGTTATGAGGAATTTGCACGTCAAAAGGGGATCGATGTGATTGATAGTTATACCAATTTCATCACTTTATCTCTTCCTGAAGAAAAAAATTCATCAAAAATTGCGCAAGAACTCTTAAAAAAGGGTATGATTGTACGTGATTTAAGCAGTTACGGATTGAACGCCATTCGCGTTACAATCGGAACATCGGTCCAAAACGATCGATTCTTTGAACTCACTGATCCTTTAGTATAAAAATAGGTAACAATGGATTTTAAGGCCCTTTTTTCGCAACTCACTGTTTTTTTTGGAAAGCTTACCCAAGCGCAGAAAAATATTATTGGCGCAGCAGTTGCGGGAATTGTCGCATTCTTAGTATTCTTGGTAGTTTATACCTCTGAGAATTCCGGAGGAAGTAGCGGGGATTATCAAGTTCTTTTTGATCAGTTGAGTGCTGAAGATGCTGCAAAAGTTGTTGAACAACTTGAAAAAGATAAGATTCCTTATCGTATTCCTCGTGAAAATGTTATTGAAGTTCCTAAAGATGTT
>CAZKJU010000061.1:0-13528 GCA_964553185.1 uncultured Sulfuricurvum sp. | reverse complement strand
AAGTTTTCGATCTCATATCCGGTGTCGCTGATGAGAATGGTACATTCACTCGGATGGGTAAAGAGATTATGATTCATCCCTAATGTCTCTTGGTAGGCTCCGACGTTGAAAAAGCCGAGGAAATACTCCTCTTCATCCAAATCGATGTCATGCAAATAAAGAGGGGTTTCGGGTTTAAAGCGAATCTCTCCGTCGCTATCACACGTGATATCCCACAAACTCGCCGCACGGATGGCGGGCTTATCGAGACGATCGAGCGGCATAATCGGAAATTGCTGTTGCAATCCCCAATAATCGGGGATACTTTGGAAAATGGAGCTGTTGATCAAGTAGCGCTCTTGGAGTTTTACCTGAAGACGCTCAATCTCAGGCACTGGGTTGTCCTGAGAGAGATAAAGCGATTTTTTGATAATTTGATGCACTAATATCTCGGCATTGGATCGGTCTTGGAGATCGATATGACCGAGATTAAAGAGGGTTAGAAGTGATTCCATGTGATCGAGAGCATCATGCATGTATTCGATGCAGGTACGCGGGGAGAGCAATGAGTTCAGTTCGCGCAGCTCTTCGATCAACGGTGGATTATTTTCTTTTAGTTTAAGAGATTTGGCTTGGTAGTCATGGCTGAAAAGCTCCAAAACCGGAGCAATCAATACGGAGTGAGACGCGACAATAAAACGACCCGATTCGGTGAAAATATCGGGATGGGAAACCCCTTTGGCATTCATAATCTCACGTAGCAAGAATACGACACTGTTGGAGAACTCCTCTAAGGTATAGTTGCGTAAACGCCCTGAGGTGTGCTGTGAATACTCTACCGCAAGTCCTCCGCCGATATTGATAGCGCCGAGTTTAGTGGCGCCCATTTTTTTGAGTTCGGCATAAATATTTCCCGCTTCACGCAAAACACGTTTCAGGGTGGAGATATCTTCCATCTGGCTTCCGACGTGGAAGTGAATCATGGTGAAATGCTCAACCAGATTGTTCTCTTGGAGCATATTCATCGCTTCGATGAGCTCCGTCGAGGTGAGACCGAATTTAGAGCCGAGTCCACTGCTTTTTGCCCAGATACCGCTTCCCTCGGATTGGAGACGAATACGGATGCCAATGTTAGGGATTTTGAGATTACAGGATTGGGCGACATCGATGATCCACTCTAACTCACCGAGACCTTCGATGGTAATGGTAATGTTATGCCCCATTTGTGCCGCCATAAACCCAAGGCGTACCATCTCTTCGTCTTTGAACCCGTTAACGGTAATCGGTGAGCCTATCGCGGTTTTTGCCATAGCGATGGCGAGTTCGGCTTTTGATCCTGCTTCTAGCCCGTAACCATAACGCTCACCGTGTTCGACGATCGCATCGACTGCTTCGGGAAACTGATTAACTTTGAGAGGAAAAACGGCTCGAAATTTACCAGTGTAATCGTTTTCGAAAATAGCGCGATGAAAGTTAGAATACAAAAGATCGATTTGCTTCCCGATCAAATGGGGGAAACGTAAAATCAAGGGACCGCGTAGGTTTGTTTGACGAATTTTTTGACTAATTTCGATGAGGGAAGGGGAACTTTTGTAGTTAACTTTTACGACACCCTGATCGATCATAAAGTTGTTTTCACCCCAAATATCAATACCATAGTTTTGCATGTGTGTCCTTTGGCTGTTTAGAGAGATAGTAGTTCATTCATCGGAATGAGCGATTCTGTTTTTTCGACCAAATCTTTGACCCAAATGGCATTTTGTGCCAACTCGTTTTCTCCGATAACAGCACAATAGCGGGCATTGATACGGTCCGCACCTTTGAGGTGATCTTGGAGTTTACGCGGCTTGTATTCCACGACCGCTTTTTCGCTACGGCGGATTTTTTCTGCCGCCAATAAAACAGAGCTGAGCGCTTGCGCGTCCATTGCACCGAGATAATATCCCTCACGAACGCTATCGGGCATAACGATGAGTTCCATCAATCGCTCGATACCGAGGGCAAATCCGACAGCCGGGGTCGGTTTTCCGTCCAAGAATTCGATGAGACGATCATACCGTCCGCCGCCGGCAATAGCGCTTTGGCTTCCGATGTTGTCACTGACGAACTCAAACGCCGTTTTGGAATAATAATCCAAGCCGCGTACGAGATTGGTATCGATCTCATAGGCGATAGCATGCTGATCCAAAATGGTTTTGAGCGTATCAAAATCGTTTTGACACTCACCGCAGAGATTGTTAATCAATTTTGGTGCATTGGTATAGAGCTCTTGGCATGAGACGTTTTTACAATCGAGGACACGGATAGGATTGGTGAGTTTACGGCGCTCACAGTCACCGCAGATCGCATCACCGCAACTCTCGATAAAACCGACGAGTTTTTCTCGGTAAGAAGGCATACAGTGTTGATCTCCGAGCGAATTGAGCTTTAGTCGGTACCCGATTCCCAGAGCTTTAAGGATATCGGCAACCATCATAATCATCAAGGCGTCTTCATACACCGAGGGAACGCCGAAACTCTCTACACCAAACTGGTGAAACTCTCGTAAACGCCCTTTTTGTGGACGCTCGTAGCGAAACATCGGTCCGTGGTAATAAAAGCGGTGGATTCCACCCTTTTTATCGAGTTTGTTTTGGATAAATGCACGAACTACTCCGGCAGTCCCCTCCGGGCGCAGACACACATCGTTCTCACCTTTGTCGATAAACTGGTACATCTCTTTGCCGACGATATCGCTGGATTCTCCGACGGAGCGTTTGAACAGTGCCGTCTCTTCGAGAAGCGGTGTTTCAATATAATGAAACCCGTATCGCTTAGCGATAGTCGAGGCAGTGGTGATAAAGTATTCAAAACGTTCATAGTCCTCAGAGAGGATGTCGTTCATTCCGCGCAAAGATTGGATCATAAGGCTCCTTTGATAAAGGTGGTAATTTCTTTTGTAATCATATCGATAGATTGTGTCGCATCGATTACGACGGTTTGGATTCCCAGTGCATAGGCCGAGGTAATGAGAGCATCTTGGATGGAGAGCAGATACTTTGTCCCGCGTGATTCGATCACATCGTGCTCTTTTTGGCTCAGTCGGTGTGCGAGCTCTTCGGGCGTCAATTTGAGAATAAACACCACATCGGGTAATTTACCGTTGGTTGCGAGGCGGTTGAGTGATACGAGGGTTGATTCATCGCAAAGATTTTGGACACTTGCGTACGCCATCCCCGATACGGCGGAGCGGTCACTGATGATGAGTTTATTCATATTGGGTAATATGATCTCTTTGGTGTGCTCGGCACGATCGGCTAAAAAGAGGAGAATCTCCGCCATCTTGCTTTTGAGATTTCCAAAGAGAACCATGTTGCGAATTTCGATTCCAGCGGGTGTGCCTCCCGGTTCTTTCGTGATTAAAGCATCGGAAAAGATAGAACGTAATGCATCGATCTGGGTACTTTTCCCCGCCGTATCGATCCCCTCTATTGCAACGTACATGATTTCATACTCCCGATAACATTTTGAACCGGTGAGGGGAGAAGGTGCTCTGTTTTTCCGTTGAATTTGAGGAGGTTACGGACGATGGAAGAGCTGATAAAGGCATGTTTGAGTTTCGGCATCAAATAAACCGTCTCGATATTGGGATCGAGCGAGTTGTTGAGATAGCCTAATTGAAGTTCGAATTCAAAATCACTCACCGCGCGAAGTCCGCGAATCAACACCGTCGCACCGAGTGTATTGGCTAGTTCGACGGTGAGATTGTCAAATCCGACAACGTGTACCCGTTCTAAATCTCTGACCGCTAATTTAACCATGTCTACCCGCTCTTGCAGTGTGAACATCGGCTTTTTATCTTGTGAATCGGCAACGGCAATGATCACTTCATCAAAAAGTCTGATTCCCCGCTCGATAATGTCGAAGTGACCGTTGGTAATGGGATCAAAGGTTCCCGGATAAAGGGCTATTTTATGCATGTCTGTCATCCCAACGTTTATAAAGGTCGTTTTTTATGCCGAGAAGATCGAACCATTTGCCGATCATAAAGTTTTCCATCGACTCCAAATCCTCTTGATCACCGTAGTAGGCGAGGACAGGGGGTGCGATAATAACTCCCATCATGGAAAGTTTGTGCATGTTTTCCAATGCGATAGGGGAAAATGGGATTTCTCGCGGTGCGAGAACTAGGGTACGACGCTCTTTTATCATGACGGCTGCTGCGCGGGTAATGAGATTATCGGCAATGCCACACGCGATTTTAGCGAGGGTGTTCATACTGCATGGGGTGATGATCATTGCGTCCGCACCGTACGAGCCTGAAGCGACCGATGCCCAGATCTCATCGTTTTTATGGAGAATGAGATTTTCCTCTTTGTCCAAAACGATTTGGGCGTGATCGGATACGATAAGATGCTTTTGTACATCATTAGGGAGTGCACGAACGAGTTTAAGGCCTAATGCCGCACCGCTCGCACCGCTGATTCCTACGACGATTTTCACTGAAATTCCACCCTGTTTTCTCCGATCACTTTTGCTTTTATACGCTTGCCGTCGCTTTTTTGGATTGTAATAATATCATAGAGTGACCCTTCTTGCGTCGCAGTCGCTCCAAACTCCACGACAAGGCCGTCACTCTTTACTTCTACAACGACTTTTTCATTTTTTAAAACCAAAGGGATTGTTTCGATATTGCGCAGGGTCAAAAGCTGTCCCGGTTTGAGGTTTGAACGGTAGCGTGAGGGTTGATCGGGGAGTCTGAGAATGGGATCGTCTTTAAATGACACAAAATGGATCGGTTTAAGAAGGGTGTTAAATCCACTGAGGCGTTCGCGTCGGGTGATTTTTTGGGTTGTATGGAGAACACTGATAGTGGCAACAACCGAATAATCGAGATAGTGTCTCAGCCCCTGTGGGGTGAGAATGTAAAAAGTACCTTTTGCGTGTTGATAAAAGCGGCCATCAAAAACACCTCGTGTCTCTTTCGATAAAGCAGAGAGGTATCCTCTGGGGGTAATTGTGATCTCTTCAATCTGGATAGAGGGGTAGTGTTCACGTAACATAGATTCCAACTGTATTTTTAATGGGGTAAAATCGATCGGACTTTGTTTGGTAAAATTGACATAGCGTGTTTTTGAAGTATCAATCGCTATGCCGTGCAACTCAAAGGTTTTAGTGATGATCTGAGCATCGATACGGTATTGATCTTTATCGGAGGGGATTTTTAGGATTTCAAATTTTTGAGGGATTTCAGGGAATAAATCGTTTGAATAAATTATGGCATTTTTATATACATAGTTTTCAGCCAATTGATAAGCGTTGAGGGTTAAAAAAGAGGTTATTAATAGCAATATTAAATACATTGCACAATTGTAACACAACAGGATTTGTTTTTCATCTCTCTTACGTTATCCTATGACCATTATTTTAAAAATCAAGTAGATGGTATATGACTTTTAGAAACAAAAATTTTTTATCGGAATTTGATCCATCTGAGCGTGAACGTATTCGCAGTGAGCAGGTGAGCATTGCGTATAAACAAGCATTTGCATCTGTTTATCCGTTATTGATTGGATCTGCCGTCGTCTATTTCTTTTTTTACCAAAGCTCTTTATTCTCAATTATTACGTTATGGTTTTTGTCGGTTTTAGTTTCATTGGTATGGCGTCTTTGGTTATTGAGAGAATATCAAAATAATCCATTGAGTAACAACGCTGCGGTATGGGAAAAACGGTTTAAATATGCCATGTTTTCTTCTGCCGCTTTATGGGGGAGTGTTGCTTTTTTCATCTATCAGACCCCCAATACACTGCACCAATTTTTTCTCATTTTTCTGATTGCCGGGATAGCTTCGATCGCTTCAGGTACATTGGCTTCTTTGTTTTCTCTGTCCGTGATTTTTTTACTTTTACTCTTGGCCCCATTGTTTTTAGTCATGTTTTTTCATGGCGGATTTGAATTCCAAATGATGGGTATTTTGGTTGCCATCTTTTTTATTCTTTTGGTAAGTGCGGCCAAGCGGATTAATGTGAATATCATGAACGCGTTACGATCTAAAATTTTGCACCAAAAAGCTACGGAAGCATTAAACCTCTCTGAAGAACGGTTTGAGACGATATTTAAAGATGCTCCTGCCGGAATTTTTTATTACAATAACAACCTTATCGTCGTTGAAACCAATAATGAGATGCTCCAAATACTCAAAATAGGCCGTGAAAAAATGATAGGGTTGGATTTGAAAACATTGCCGGATAAATGTTTGGATGAAGCATTACGCTCAGCAGTGTATGGAGAGAAAAAGTTTTATGAAGGTCCCTATACGTCAATGATCAATGGTCTGAAGCTATGGATAAGCTTGCGAACTTCTCCGATTTACGATACTAATCGCGACATTATCGGTGGAGTAGGGATTGTTTCGGATATTACCGAGAGGATCATTGCCGAAGAGAAAATGAAACATCAGGCCTATTTTGATGCGTTGACCGATGTACCTAATCGAGTATTGCTAAAAGACAGGATAGAACAGTCGCTCGCACATTATCGCCGTCATGGCAGTTTGATTGCCATTATGTTTTTAGATTTGGATCATTTTAAAAGTATCAATGACTCTTTGGGGCACCATGTCGGAGATGCTCTTCTGATCGAAACGGCTAAACGACTCAGCGCAATATGTCGTGAAGGGGACACAGTAGCCAGACTAGGGGGAGATGAATTTGTCATTTTGCTCAATGAATTGGGGAATGATTCTCATGTCGCTGCAACACGCGCTGAATCGGTTGCTGAAAAGATTCATAAAGTTCTCTCACACCCTTTTGATGTCGAACAATCTGAATCTATTATTACCAGCTCTAGTATCGGAATTGTATTGGTAAATTCTCATGAACAAAATTCGGATGATTTGCTCAAATTCGCTGACACGGCAATGTATCAAGCAAAAAAAGAGGGGAGGAATACCACCCGTTTTTACCAAGAACAGATGGATCAGTGGATTAAAAAACGGCTCTTTTTGGAGAATGGACTTCGTCATGCAATCAAAAATAATGAACTCGAACTTTATTATCAGCCGGTAATTGAAATCGAAACGAAGAAAATCATCGGTGCTGAAGCACTACTGCGATGGAATCACCCTGAAATGGGGATGGTGATGCCTGATGAGATGATTGAGATTGCTGAAGAGAGCGGTTTAATTGTCCCAATCGGTGAATGGGTATTACGTGAAGCGTGTACACAGTTTGTCAAATGGCGTTCTCATCATCTTACTAAATCTCATATCCAGCGTATTGCAGTCAATGTGAGTGCTATTCAGTTTAAACAAAGTGATTTCGTTGAAAAAGTTATCCGTATTGTCGCCGAAACAGGAATTGTCCCCTCTATGCTCGAATTGGAGCTGACAGAATCTATGATTATTGATAAAGTAGATACTGTTATTTCTAAAATGAATCGTCTCCGTAAGGCTGGTATTTGTCTCTCTATGGATGATTTTGGTACTGGTTATTCCTCTTTGGCTTATCTGAAGAGATTACCGTTTACGACACTCAAAATTGATAGAAGTTTTGTCCGTGATATTATGAGTGATGCTGATGATGCTGTATTAGTCGAGACGATTCTTTCTATGGCTTCGATATTTGAATTGGATGTTATAGCTGAGGGTGTTGAGACGATAGAACAGTTTGAGTTTCTAGAGAGACACGGATGTCAATATTTCCAAGGGTACTTGTGCAGTAAACCGGTCCAAGTTAATACCTTTGCAGAGCTATTGAATCACGATGTTCAGAGTTGTCATTCCCGATTATGAATGTGAGTGATTAGTAGCGAGTAGTTCCGAACATCGCAACAATGCTTTGTCGATATGATCGACGATATTTTCTTTTCCGATTTGTTCATCAATATGGGATTTTTCGATAAATTTACGCACACTTTGATTGACACCGGATAGGATTAAATGGGTGTTTTTTTCATGAAGACGTTCATGAAGAACCTCTAACGCGTGTAATCCAGCCGCATCGATTAAAGGAACATAACGCATACGTAGGATAAAGATACGGGGTGGTTTTTCAAAAAGCATCAGCGTATCGACAAGTTTTTCAGCAACCCCGAAAAAAAGCGGCCCTTGTATCTCATAGACCTCAACATGTTCGGGTATTGATTTCCGATGGATCGAATCGGGGTCTTCTTCTTCACTCTCAACCGCACGAATTTGTGTCGCTTTCATCATCTGATCAATAAAGAGAATCGAGGCGAGGGCAATACCTGCTTGAATCGCAAAATTGAGATCGACTAAAACCGTCAAAAAGAAGGTGAGAATCAAAACGATTCGATCACTGCGTGGAGCTTTCATGATTTCTCGGACGTGTTTAATCTCCGACATATTCCATGCAACCACCATGAGTATCGCCGCCAGTGCCGCTAGAGGAACTTTAATGATAAGCGGTGCGAGAAAGAGCATAAAAATAAAGAGCCAGAGGGCATGCATCATCCCTGCCACCGGAGTACGTGCTCCGGCTTTGATATTGGTGGCGGTACGGGCGATCGCTCCCGTAGCCGGGAGACCTCCGAAAATCCCTGAAGCAACGTTGGCAACTCCTTGACCCAGCAGCTCTGCGTTGGATTTGTGGCGTGTGCCGGTCATACCGTCGGCGACGACGGCGGAGAGGAGCGATTCGATTGCCGCCAATGTCGCAATCGTAATTGCATCCGGTAGGAGCAAACGGAGTTTTTCAAATGTGATAATAGGCCATACTGGGGTAGGGAGCATGGAGGGAATAGCGCCAAAACGGCTCTCGATGGTCTCAACGGGTAGATTGAACATCCATACTACCAAGGCGCTGAGCGTCACAACGATGATGGGACCCGGAATGCGAGGTGTGTGTTGCTTCGCGAGGAGAATGATTCCGATCGATGCGAGGGCTAGGATTACCGCCACAAAATTGGTTTCACCTAAATGGGCGATATAGAGATAAAGTTTATCGATAAAATCAGGGGGGATCGTCTCGATGGAGAGACCGAAAAAATCACGGATTTGTGAGAATGCAATGAGTAATGCGATACCGGAAGTAAAGCCGACGATGACAGGATAAGGGATAAATTTAATGAGTTCTCCCGCACGGAAAAAGGCCATGATGATCAAAATGATCCCCGCCATGATTGTCGCCAGTACTAATCCCTCATAGCCGTGTTTCATCGCGACCAAAGAGACGGTAACGATAAATGCCGCTGTTGGTCCTCCGATTTGATAGCGGCTACCGCCGTGTGCAGAGATTAGAAACCCGGCAACGATAGCGGTAAAGAGTCCCCTCTCAGGGGGGAGATTAGAAGCGATAGCAATCGCCATCGCCAGAGGAAGTGCGACAATCGCTACGGCAAGTCCGGCAATGGCATCGGCAGTAAAATCAGCGCGGCTGTATCCCTGACGTTTAAAGAGGGTAACAATTTTTGGCTCTAGGGAGTCATGAATCGAGCGAAGCATGAAAGTTTATCCTTGGGAAAACGAATATGAGCAGTTTAGCACTTTTTATGCGCTGTGTAATAGTTTTTTTCTCATAATATAGAGCAAAAATCCGAGAAAGACACCAAAAAAAGATACAACACCAAAAAGTAAAGTACTCCCGTAATGGTCCCACATCCATCCGCCGAGTACTAAAGAGACGAAGGTCGCAATCCCAACAGAGGTGTAATAGATGCCATATGCGGTTGCTTTGTACTCCATCGGAGCAGTATCGGAGATGATCGCTTTTGCCAAAGCATTAAATCCGCTGGCAAAAAAACCGTAAATTCCAAATCCAATCCAAATTCCCCAAGAGGTATTGAGTGTCATAAAGAGTGCACCCAAACCAAAAGCAACATAGATACAAGCCAATAAGGTCCCTTTCCCATATCGGTCAGCTAGTTTTCCAAGCGGAATTGCAAAGAGTGATTGTGTGAGATTATAGAGGGCGTAGGCTAGGGGGATCATTACCAGCGCCAAACCATTGGATTCTGCTTTGAGGAGCATAAAGGAGTAGTTCATCGCAAAGAGGCTAAAGAGGCTCTGAAAAATCACCAGCCAATAAAACGGTGCGCTGAGTGCTTTGGGAGAAAATTGTCTGTTGACAGGTTCAAACGGTGTATCAGTAACCAAAAAGATGAGTATTGCCATCGATATGAGTCCGGGGATGAGGCTGATGGCAAATACGGTACGAAAACTATCTTCGCTCTCCCCCAAATACCATAAAACGCCAAAAGCGGTAAGTGCACCTGCCAACGCCCCTGCGCCGTCCATCATTTTATGGAAACCGAACACAAATCCGCTGATTGCTTTGGGGGTAGAGGCACTGATAAGGGCATCACGCGGAGCGACCCGTATCCCTTTTGAAAGTCGATCACCGATACGGATAGCGGCAATCATCGTTGCACTCTGGGCAAAAAAGGCGAGCGGTTTGATGAGGTTCGAGAGACCGTATCCCAAAACGGTGAGCCCTTTGCGTTTGCCGAGGCGATCGGAATAAAATCCTGACAGGGCGATCAGCAGTGCAACCCCCAGCTCCGCCGTCCCCTCAATAAGTCCGATTTCGCTTTTGGTGGCGTGTAAAAACCGCTCCAAAAAGATAGGGAGGAGGGGGAGAATCATCTCGGTGGAGAAATCGGTAAAAAAGCTGTTGGCTCCGAGGGCGATGATGTTGCGGTTAAGTGATTTTATTTTCATGCTTACGATTGTAACGCCAATAATTTGAAGGCTTCATTTATTATGTTGTTTTCTGAATATACTCTTTCAACTCATATCTGTGCCGATAACCTGGCAATCCTAAATAGGTAGTACAATTATTGTTAAAATCGAAACTGGCTGAACGTCACGATTCCTGTATTGCTCGTATCACTTTTAGGAATGTTATAATAGAACAATCAATTTGGGGAGTTACACGATGAAAACTTTGGTTCTTTTGATTAGTATCGTTCTCTCCGTATCAGCGGTCGATTTGAAAGTTTGGGGCGGAAAAGCCGCATTGCTTGATGAAGAAGAACAGCGGGTGATTTTGCACAAAGGGACTGAACGCCCCTTTGTCGGGAAATATGTCTATACTAAGGACAAAGGGATCTATGCGTGCAAACTGTGCGGCGCTCCTTTGTATCGTTCATCGGATAAATTTATCTCCCATTGCGGATGGCCGAGTTTCGATGATGAGATCAAAGGATCGATCAAGCGGGTGAAGGATACGGATGGCTACCGTACCGAAATACTTTGTGTACGTTGCGGTGCCCATTTGGGACATGTGTTTACGGGAGAAGCGTACACGCCAAAAAATGTACGCCATTGTGTCAATTCAGTTTCACTCAAACTTGAGCAAAACCAAACAACTAAATAATCACCCTTTTATAACATCGTAATCTTCAGGAATACGCGGTTTGAATTTGGAAGAGTCGATCTCTTTGTTTTGTTTTGGATCGGTAAATTTAATGAGCACTTTATTATCGAATCCATCGGTATAACTGATGGAGCTGAGTAGATCATTGTTGAAGATCACCGTATATTTTTCCCCTTTGACTGTGGCAACGTATTTGTTCTCATCTACTTTTTTAGCTTGTTGAATGATTTGTAAAAAGTCGATTTCGCTATCGAGAGTACGGAAAGTGACTTGCTCGATTGCGGGTTCAATAACGGTGATTTTTTGAGCGTTGATATAAACACTCTTTCGGATCGGTTTTTGATATACCCAAAGGGCATTTTGGGGTTTGCTGGCCCATAATTCACCCGTATAGATAATTTTTTTTCCATTATCATCGATGATTGTCTGAACAAATTTGCCGTTAAAAGAGTTTATCTCTTTTGGAGAGGCAAAGAGTGTGATGGCAAGGGCAATAAGAAGGGGTAAAAAACGCACATATAATCCTTGAAATAAGTAATAATGACATTGTACCCTATGCTCATTAACCAAAACCATAGATTTCGTATGCTAAAATCAGCGACTTTTTCAATACTGTTCATAATGAAGGCTTTTAATGCTCCAAACGTTCCTCGGAAAAATTTTCGGTACCAAGAATGATCACGAAATCAAAAAATATCTCAAACGTGTAGCTCAAATCAACGCTCGCGAATCCTATTTTTCAGCCTTGAGCGACAGTGAGCTCCAAGAAGCGTTTACTGCGTTAAAAGAGTCCGTACAAAGTCATACGAAAGCATTGGATACTGTACTGATAGATTCATTTGCGATTACCCGTGAGGCAAGCAAACGTGTTTTAGGGATGCGTCATTTTGACGTTCAGCTTATCGGGGGAATGGTACTGCATGAGGGGCGTATCGCCGAGATGAAAACAGGGGAGGGGAAAACTCTTGTTGCGACATTAGCGGTAGCATTAAATGCAATGACCGGGAATGGGGTTCATGTCGTTACGGTTAATGATTATCTAGCATCCCGTGATGGAACTCAGATGTCGGAACTTTACTCCTTTTTAGGCTACTCTACCGGTATTTTGGTTGAGAGCGGTTACAATCCTGCTAATAAACGGGAACAGTATGCGAGTGATATCACCTATGGTACCAATAACGAGTTCGGATTTGACTATCTCCGCGATAATATGACCTATTCGCGTGAGCATATGGTTCAACGGGGACATGCGTATGTCATCGTCGATGAAGTTGACTCTATTTTGATCGATGAAGCACGTACTCCTTTGATTATTTCAGGTCCGACGAATCGTACCCTCGAAAATTATACCCGCGCCGATGCGGTAGCCAAAGCATTGGTCAAAGATGAGCATTTTACCGTCGATGAAAAAGATCGTCTTATCCTCATTACCGAAGAGGGGATCGGGCGTGCCGAAGAGCTATTCGGAGTCGACAACCTCTACAGTATTGAAAACTCAGCACTCTCTCACCATCTCGATCAAGCTCTCAAAGCGAACTACATCTTCGAATGCGATGTCGATTACGTCATCCAAGAGGGGCAAATTGTTATCGTCGATGAGTTTACGGGCCGTCTCTCCGAGGGACGCCGTTACTCTGAGGGATTACATCAAGCATTAGAAGCCAAAGAGGGTGTTATCATCAAAGAAGAGACCCAAACACTCGCCGATATCACCTACCAAAACTATTTTCGTATGTATGGCAAAATCGGTGGTATGACGGGAACAGCACAAACCGAAGCGACTGAATTCGCCCAAATTTATAATCTCGATGTTATCTCTATTCCGACGAATGTTCCCGTTATCCGTGAAGATTTGAATGATTTGATCTATAAAACCGAGTTGGAAAAATTTGAGGCCGTTATCAAAAAAATCAAAGAGCTCAATGCAAAAGGGCAACCGATGCTTATCGGTACCGCTTCGATTGAAAAATCGGAAAAACTGCATGAGCTGCTGAAAGCGCAAAAAATTCCGCATACGGTTTTGAATGCAAAAAACCATGCACAAGAGGGTGAGATCATTAAAAATGCTGGTGTGCAGGGGGCAATTACCATCGCGACCAACATGGCGGGGCGTGGGGTTGATATCAAAGTGAGCGATGAGATCAAAGCACTCGGAGGGTTGTATATCCTCGGAACCGAGCGTCATGAAAACCGCCGTATCGACAACCAATTGCGCGGGCGTGCAGGGCGTC
>CAZKJU010000060.1:0-13566 GCA_964553185.1 uncultured Sulfuricurvum sp. | reverse complement strand
ACAACACTGCTTCAAGCCGGAGTAGTTGATATTCAAAAAGAGAACGGCAAAACTGAATCAATCGTTGTGAATTGGGGTGTCGTACAAATCACACAAAACAAAGTAGTTGTTTTGGTTGATGGCGCTGTTGCTATCCGCGGAGATAACGAAGGTGACATCGCTAAAGCTCTTGATGAAGCTAAAGCTCTTATCACAAGTGTTGGTGATTCGAATGCAATGATCGCTTCAGTTTCTGCACGTATTGAATCTGCGGCACATCATTTAGTCTAAAAATGTTTCAAACATTCACTGATTTTTATGATAAAAGCCATCCGGTAACACTTATCGTGTTACTGGTTCTCTCTCTCTATTTTATTGCCGTCAATTGGACCTTTTTTTACCGGTTATTTTCATTGAATCAATGGATTGATACTGAAAATAAATCACTTGAATCACTTTTATTAGGGTCTCATCAGATGCCTGAGTATGCTTATTTAAGTCATTTTATTAAATCGTCATCTCGTCTTTCTTCTTCCCTATTTGATATGGCTTCATACGCTGCAACCAAAGAATCGACCAAAGGATTGATGTTTCTCTCTGTAGTTGCATCAACTACCCCTTTTATTGGTCTTTTTGGTACGGTTGTTTCTATTTTGGACACTTTTGATCATATCGGTCAAGCCAGTGGGACAATGAGTATTATTGCATCAGGTGTATCGGATGCTCTTGTAGCAACAGCGTCCGGTATCTTTGTTGCTATATTTGCCTATACCTATCATCAAATTCTTAAACGCAAAGCGTTTGAATTATCAGGTTTGATTCGTATGCAAGGCGACGCACTCCTTTCAAAAGAAGTATAAGCGTGTTTGATTGGGATGAAAAGCCGGAATTGAACATTACACCCCTTGTGGATGTAATGTTGGTTTTATTGGCCATTTTGATGGTTATTTCACCTAATATTGTTTATGAAGAGTTGATTCGTCTTCCTAAAGGTTCGGCACAAAAAGAGATCGTAGAAAAAAAAGAGATTGAAATTTCCATTACTGAAGAACGAAAAATCAAAATTGGTCAAGATCAATTTCAACTTGAAACATTTGCCGATAATTTCATCCGTTTGGCCCCTTCTTATCCAGCTGATTCTACTGTACGTATTAGTGCTGATGGACGTTTGAATTACAGTGATGTTATGAATGTTTTAGCCGTAGTTAAAAAATCCGGTTTTCAAAATGTCTCTCTTGTTACTGCACAATAAACAATCTATTTTCAAAGTTTTTAGAATGAGGACTTTGTAAATGGGTTCGAATCAAGAACGCTATTTCTTTCTAAGCGGCTTAATCTCCATCTCTTTTTTCATTGCTTTGGTAGTTTTAGCAGGCTATTCGCTTATTATTGCCCCTAAAATAGAACAGTTTGCAATGATTCAAAGCGATGTGATTAATGTCTCAATCGCAATTTCTGAGACAAAAGCAACAGAGTCAAGTGAATCTGAACCGGTAGTCACCCCAACTGAATCAGAAGCGGTTCAAGAGGAAAAAGAGGTTGCAAGACCAGAACCGGTAGCTGAAATTTCAGATCTTTTTGCACAAGTCAAACCGGATAAAATAACCAAAAAAAAGCCAGAAGACTCTAAAGCGCATGAACGTTTAAATGCCTTGGAACAAGAGATATCCGAGCGCCGTGACACTCCCCGTTTCTCGGATAAAGTCAATAAGATTACATTGGCTAAACCATCGGTAAAAATGATTCTGCAAGGGGGATCTACCGGGCCGCTCGTTAACGAATATCATGCTAAGATTCAGGGACTTGTTTATACCTACTTTCGTCCTCCATCAGGGAGTGCAGGTGAGATGGCCAGAGTGCGAATGAGTATTAGTTCCTCAGGTAAACTAATAGCGTATCGTGTCCTTAGTTACTCTGGGAACACCTCATTTAACAGTGAAGTTGATTGGCTAAAAGATCGACTGAATTCGATCCGTTTTCCAGAGCACCCTGATGGTAAAGATGCGGTATTGGAATTTATTTTAACGGCTAAGGAGTAGTCATTTGAAAATTATTGTTTTTTTATTTGTCTTGATTCATCTTTCATGGGGTGCAGATGCAACTATAGAAGTGATAAAAGGGGTAGAGGGGCTGTCTCCTTTAGCCATTGAGGATTCATCGCCTCAAAGTACCGATATGTCTCAAAAATTTTCACAAATGTTAGCGGCAGATATGAATGTCGTTTCTCTCTTTAATGTGGATGAGAGTTACGCAATGGCTGGATTTGATTCAATCGCTCCCGCTCCTATACACAAAGAGGCGCGTTATCTTCTCCGTTATCGTTTGGTGAATGACGGTGTGGGAGGGGTTAAGGCTGATATTAAACTTCTACAAGACAATAATCCTGTTTTTCAAAAAAGTTATGTGTTAAAACAAAGTGAAATGCTGGTATTCCTCGCACACTCCATTGCGTATGATATTAATGCAAAACTTGGAGGTTCTCCGATTGATTGGATTAAACGAAAAGTTTTATTTATCCGTTTAACCAGTCCAAAACACTCTGAAATTGTTGCATCTGATTACACCCTCTCGTATCAACGTGTTATTTTAAAGGGGGGGATGTATGGATTCGCAAAATGGGCAAACCGTGAACAAACCGATTTATTCTATACGTCTCTTGCCGATTTTAAACCGACAATTTATAAAATGAATTTAGCCAGTGGAGCGAAAGAGAAAATAATTAGCTCTGATGGGATGGCAGTATGTTCGGACGTGAGTGAAGACGGTAAGCGTCTTTTACTTACGTTGGCTCCAAACGGCCAACCTGATATCTATCAGTATGATTTGATATCTAATGTTAAAACACGCCTAACGGATTACACGGGGATTGATGTAAACGGACAGTTTATGGGGGATGGCTCGATTGCTTTTGTTTCGAATCGTTTTGGCTATCCAAATGTTTTTTCGACCCGAGTCGGCAGTAACGCCGTTTCACAATTGGTGTATCAAGGCAAAAATAACTCATCACTCAGTTCGTATAAAAATTTCTTGGTCTATAAAGCGCGTGAAAATAGTGCCGGATACAGTGGAAATACTTTTAATTTACATTTGCTCTCTCTAAATTCAGGGAGTGTGAAACGATTAACTGCAAGCGGAGAGAACGATTATCCGCGTTTTTCTCCTGATGGAGAAGCGATTTTGTATATTAAACAAGAGGGAGCACGAAGTTCTATCGGTGTTATCCGTTTTGGGATCAATAAAAGCTTTGCTTTTCCTCTCAAAATAGGGAGAATTCAATCAATCGATTGGTAATGTTAATGGTTTTTTCGGTAACATTACTTTATCAAAATCATAAGGTGACGACAATGATGAAAAATATTGCTTTTTTAAGCGCAACAGTAGCGATGCTCGTTTTGAGCGGATGTAGTACAAAAGAACCCGCAATTGATGCAACAGCATCAAGCGCAAATTCAGCAGGGAACGGTGTAAATACCAATACTGCTTCATCTACAGGTACAGATTCAAATGCTGTTATCGCACCGATTACCAATGCAAGTGCTACGGATGCATCAGCTGCAGGAAACGGTGTAAATGGTTCGGATGGTCAATTGGTAAGCATCTTGTTTGATTACGATAAATTCGATATTCGTGAAGATATGCAAGAACCAATGACTAAAAATGCCCTTTTAGTTAAAGGAAAAACGATCAAATTAGAGGGAAATTGTGATGAATTTGGTAGTGATGAGTATAACTTTGCTCTCGGACTAAAACGTGCAAATACCGTAAAAGCAGCTTTGGTGAACGGTGGTGTAAGCGCTGACGCGATCAGTATGACAAGTTTAGGCGAAAGTAATCCGGTTTGTTTGGAAAAAACACAAGAGTGCTGGGCTAAAAACCGTCGTGTAGATTTTAAACTTCCGTAATGCGTTCACTAGTAGCACTCTCTTTTTTACTCTCAATTCTTGCCTCAGCATCGGAGCCTTCAGTCTTCGGTGCAGGTGATCTAAATAATCCAAATCCTTACGGTCTTACTCATGAAGAGAAGTTGATTCTTGAAAATAAAAAAGAGCTTCAAACGGTTATCCAAAAAAATAATGCTCAAAGTGCTAAAGTTGAAAGTGTAACAGAACGCTTAGACGGTATGCAAGGGATTATTGAAGGGTTAGGCCTACGATCAAATGATCAAGCGTTAGCCATTCAAAAACTTCAAGAAAAAATGGCTACAGAGGGCAATACGAGTCAAAGTTTAGAAGAGCTTTCTAAACAAGTCTCTGCAAACACAGATAATATTGCTCAGTTTAAAACACTTCTTGAAGAACTCTCAGTGCTAGTTGATGGGATCAATACCAATTATGTCACCAAAGATCAATTTTCGGCACTGATTAAGCAACTCAAAGTTAGTGTTCCTAACAGTGAGAAAGCTGCTGTTCCGGCTAAAATGGATAATGGGGCAATTGAGAAAGAGGCAAATAAACTTTTCTCACAAAAAAAATACGCTGAAGCACAAAGTTATTTTGAACAGATGGTCCAAAAAAAGCATAAAGTAAACGAAGCATTGTTTATGATCGGTGAAACCCTTTTTGAGCGCAAAAGTTATAAAGAGGCAGTTTCATATTACAAAGATAGTGCTTCACGCAATGAAAAAGCATTTTATATGCCCACCCTTTTACTCCATTCTGGAGTATCGATGGAAAAAATAGGGGATCATGCAACCGCAAAAGCTTTTTATCAAGCAACCATCTCTAAATTTTCTGGAAGCGGAGCAGCTAAAGAGGCTCAAGAACAATTATCTAAGTTGAAATAAGCAGAGACGTTCTAAATGAGCGTTTTCAGCATCACTATAGGTAAATGTGCTAAAATCGCATCATCTAAAGTTAAGGCACTACAAATGGCAATCGAAAACAATCAAATCGTATCGATCGAATACGAAGTACGTGATGGCGGAAACGTCGTAGATAGCAATGTTGGCGGACATCCGTTGACTTTTATGTTCGGTAAGGGACAAATCATTCCTGGTCTTGAAGCGGGGATTGCTCATATGAATATGGGTGAAAAAGGTGACGTTTTAGTTAAAGCGGCAGATGCATACGGCGATTATAACGAAGCAGCACAACAAGAACTTCCACGTGAGCAATTTGCGGGGATCGATTTGAATGTCGGTATGACATTGTACGGTCAAGGTGAAGATGGCGGAACCGTTCAAGTTATGGTTAAAGAGATTAAAGATGATATGGTTATCATCGATTTCAATCACCCGCTTGCAGGAAAAGATTTGATGTTTACCGTAACGATCAGCAATGTACGTGATGCATCAGCTGAAGAAGCAATGACCGGTATTCCGGCTGAAAACAAAGTGGATGATAGTGGATGTTGTGGAAGCGGCGGTAATCACGGCTGTGGATGTCACTAATTTTTTAACTGCTTCAAGCGCTTCTGTCGAAGCGTTCAAGACGGCTAATTTACTCAAAGGCTTAGGGGTAAATGCTATCATTCTAGGTGAGCGAGGCACGGGTAAATTGACCCTTGCCCGTTATATCCTTCCTCATGCACCCATCATCGATGCCGGTCATTTTGATGAACTTCTGGATACCCTCGAATCTCATAGTGATGTCATTATCCATAGACTGGACAATGTTGCTAATCTCAAACGTCTTATAGAAACTATCCAAAAAACTCGTACACGTGTTATTGCAACCGGTGGTGGACGCTATACTCAAGATCAGTTGGATGAGATTTTTACGATACGTCTTGCCCTTCCGCCACTCAGCGAGCGTCAAGAGGATGTAGCTGTTTTGGTAGAAGCATTTATCAAAGAAGCAAGAGATACACTCGGAAAGTCTGAGCCATTTGATCTGGAAGGGTTTCTCCCTGATTTAAGCGAAAATGCTATTTCGCTGCGCCGTCAAGTGTATCTACATTATTTGTTTGACAGTATCAATGAAAATGATTTGATGGAAATAATGGAACATTATTTAGAAGGAAAGCTTGGGAGCAACAATGACTACCGAGCCTTTTTGCATCTATTTGAGGTTCCTCTTATCCGTGCCGGAATCAAACGGTTTAAATCGCAACTCCAGTTGGCTGAGAGACTGGGATTAAATCGAAATACGTTGCGTAAAAAAATTGCAGATCATTCAGAGTATAATTTAGAAACCAAGGAGCATTAATGTCAAAAAAAATCGCAATGATTTTCCCAGGTCAGGGATCACAAACGATAGGGATGGGAAAATCATTTTACGAGAACTCCCCTTTAGCGCGTGAGATGTTTGAGAGAGCAGGGGAACGTATCGGTGTTGATTTTACCAAACTTTTATTTGAAGAAAATACTCAACTCGATCAAACTGAATATACCCAACCGGCTATTTTATTGATCTCAATGATTGCGTATAAACTTTTTCAAGAGTCTCATCCGACAACGGCTACGATGTTCTTGGGGCACTCGTTAGGTGAGTTCAGTGCTTTATGTGCATCGGGAGCGATTGATTACGTTGATGCCGTTGAACTCGTTCATCAGCGTGGTAAACTAATGGCTCAGGCATGTGAAAGTATTAATGCAGGTATGATGGCGATTTTAGGATTGGATGATGCTGTTGTCGAAGAGCTTTGCACCAAAGCTAATGGTGAAGGCAAACGTGTTTGGCCTGCCAACTATAACCAAGCAGGACAATTGGTTGTAGCCGGAATCAAAGAGGACCTTCAATCAATGGAAAGTGTATTTAAAGAAGCGGGTGCAAAACGAGCATTGCTTCTGAATATGTCGATTGCCAGCCACTGTCCCCTCCTTAGCAGTGCTATGGAACCTTTAGGAGAAGTAATGGAAACAATGGTGCACGAGAACTTCAGTGCACCGATTATCTCGAATGCCTCCACGCAGCCTTATTCGACAAAAGAAGAGGCCATTAAATGGCTAAAAGTACAATTGATTCAGCCGGTGAAATACAAGCAATCGATTGAATCGATCGCAGGTGATATCGAGTTGATGATCGAATTTGGTAATGGAGCGGTTTTAAAAGGGCTGAACAAGCGCAATGCCCCTGATGTTGAAACAATGGGTATCTCCGATATGGAATCTCTTGCCAAGGTATGTGAAGCACTCGCATGAAGTTAGCTCTCCTCCAATCCGCACCGAAATTGAACCGCTCTAATTTGGAGGATGTTCTTACTTTGATTAGTGAACATAGCGATGCGGATGTGGTGGTTTTTCCTGAACTTGCTCTCAGTGGATATCTTCTCCAAGATAAACTTTTTGAGGATGCATGGAAGATAGACGAGTTATCCCCACTTGAAGATGCCAGTATAAAGTGTGACATTGTAATCGGTGCTGCATTGTGGGATGAGGGGAGTGTCTATAACAGTGCCCTCTATTTTTCCCGAGGGAAACTCGTCCATATTCACCACAAAAATCACCTTCCGACATACGGGATGTTTGAAGAGGGGCGTTATTTTGTTGCCGGAGAATCGATAACATCATTTAAAACACCTTATGGTGATGCGATTATGGTTGTATGCGAAGATTTATGGCGTGCAAAGACGATCGCAGCGATCAGTGCCTCAGAAGCAGAGATTGTTTACGTTCTCTCTGCTTCTCCCGCACGTGGGTTTGAAGAGGGTTCCTTGGAGATAGAGTCACAATGGGATGCTCTTTTAAAGGCAACCGCCTTGTTAAGCCATAACTATGTTGTTTTCGTCAACCGCGTCGGGTTTGAAGATGGATTAGGATTTTGGGGGGGGAGTCGAGTAATTACCCCTATGGGACACTGTGAGTATGTATTGGATAAATTTGAGAGACAAAGTGTTGTAGTTGAGTTGAACCATACCCTTCAAAAATTGGGACGCTATTTGTCTCGTAATTCATAAAAAGTAGGTAAATAATGAAAATAGCTATTATGGGTGCAATGCGTGAAGAGATTGACCCGATTTTGAGCGCTTTGGGCGAATATAAAAGTGAAGAACATGCAGGAAATATCTTTTATTCGGCACATTATGCAGGGCATGAATTGGTTATTGCTTATTCAAAAATCGGGAAAGTGTTTTCAGCTATCACCGCTTCTGTGATGCTAGAACGTTACGGTGCCTCAGCACTTCTTTTTAGCGGTGTTGCCGGAGGGATCAGCAAAGAGTTGAAAATCGGTGATTTGATCATGGCGAGTGCATTGTGTCAGCATGATGTCGATATCACTGCGTTTGGACATCCTGACGGGTTTATCCCTGAGAGCAGCGTTATGATCGAATCGGATGATGATTTACGCTCTCTTGCCTCTGAGATTGCAATCGATATGGGTGTCGATTTGTATGAGGGAATTATTGCAACGGGTGATCAATTCGTTGCATCCGCTGAGCGTAAAGAGTGGATTGAAAAAACGTTTAATGCGGATGCGTTAGAGATGGAAGGTGCAAGTGTAGCGTGCGTTTGCCATAACTTTGGCGTTCCGTTCTTTGTCCTTCGCTCTATTAGTGACAGTGCGGATGGTGATGCCGGGATGGATTTTGATACGTTCCTTAAAAGTTCGGCACAGGTGAGTGCGAAATTTATTTTAGAGATGGTAAAACGTATTGGCGATTAAACTCAGTAAAAAAATAATGAGCAAAATCGGTCGTACGAACGGCGAATTTGCCCTTATAGAAGAGGGGGATAAAATCCTCGTTGGCTTGAGCGGAGGGAAAGACTCTCTCACTATGATCCATGCATTGATGGAACAACAACGGCGTGCTCCTTTTAAATTCGAGCTTATTGCTGTAACGGTAACGTACGGGATGGGAGAAGATTTATCGGCATTGATTGCGCATTGTGTCGAGCATGGGATTCCTCATCGCGTTTATGAAACTAATACCTATGAGATTGCCGCGGACAAGATTCGTCAAAATTCGTCGTTTTGCAGCTTTTTCTCCCGTATGCGGCGCGGTGCGTTGTACTCTGCAGCGATAGAGTACGGATGCAACAAAGTTGCCCTCGGACATCATCTCGATGATGCGGCAGAGAGCTTTTTTATGAATCTAATTTATAATGGTCATATGAGAGCTTTAGCACCTAAATACAAAGCAGGTAACGGCCTAATCGTCATCCGTCCGTTGATCCAGCTGCGGGAGCGTCAGCTTGCTGCGTGTGCATTAGAGAATGAGATGCCGACTATCGGCGATGAAGCGTGTCCGTCAATGCGTTTCGATGTTAAAATGCCCCATGCCCGTGCGAGCATGAAAACGATGCTCTTTGAGATGGAGCAAAAATATCCAGACTTGTTTGTTTCGATCAATTCGGCATTCGGTCATATCAGTGATGATGCGTTTTTTGATAAAGAGCGTTTTAACGTTTAAATTCTTCGTAATCAAGCCGTTTTTGTCGGAGAAATTCAATCAAACGTTCTTGATAAATTTTTGAATCATTGTTATGGGTACATTCACGTAAACGTTCGAGATGCTCCGGCTCGATTTTAAGGGCATATCGTGGAACAACTCTGAGTTCTTTGATAACGTCAATTAATAATGCCTCTTCTCCCAAATGCTTTTTTGAATGTATAGCATTTAAATACTCTCTTACGGTCATCATCAATGCGTTTGCGCGATCTGACTCCTGATAAATGTCGGATGCAATCTCTTCGAGTGTCGTTTGATAGTGATGAAGCGGTTCAGACGAACCGGCGATAAGAACCGTATAGATTTTAGCCCGAAATTCGAGTGAAGAGTGGTGATAGACAAATATTTCTCTGAATGCACTGAAAAAATAATTTCGAATTTTTCGTAACATTTATGTTCTCTTATTTTTTTGAATTATACCCTAATAATGCTACAGCTTTATGATCAGCTCGACTTAGCGAAAGTTTCTCTATCTCGGAAAGATCAAACCACTCGTATACCTCTTCATTAAAATCTTCTTTGCACAAATAAACGTCAGCATCAAGAGTAAAATGAGAATAGTGTTGAGTTATATGCCCTATAGAAATAGTATTTTGAGGAAGCGTGTTATCTGTTTCACAAAATCCCCACAATCCGTGTAAAAAACGACTTTCTCTTTGGATAAGTGCGTAGCGGTTGTCTCTTTGATAGATGATGATGTTTCGAGTTCGGATCGGTTTGATCTTTTTGGTTTTAGGTTCGGGGTAGGATAGCGGGTTCTCTTTTCCCTCACACCATAACTCAAAGGGGCAGATTGAGCATAGAGGATTTTTTGCTATACAAACAGATGAACCCACATCCATCATCGCTTGATTGTATTCAAACGGATGAGTCGAGTCAAAAAGAGTGTAAGCATAGTGCCATAATTTTTTTTCATCCCGTTCTTTAAGGGAAAAATAGCGGTGAAGAATTCTTTTAACGTTTGCATCCAGTATGGGGAGACTCTCTCTGTAAGCAAATGCGGCAATCGCATGGGCGGTAGAGCGACCGATACCGCTCAGTTGAAGGAGATCATGAGCGTTCGTTGGAAGGATTCCATAACATTGGCGAGCTGCGTTATGTAGATTGCGCGCACGGGTGTAGTATCCTAACCCTTCCCACATTTTTAACACATCATCCAGATGGCTTTCGGCTATATCTGAAAGAGTCGGGAACCGTTCTAAAAAGGGGAAATAGAACCGTTCCAATACTGTTTTGACCTGTGTCTGCTGAAGCATAATTTCACTAAGATAGATATGATAGGGATTATCCGTAGTACGCCAGGGTAAATTGTGACGTCCGTGTTTTTTATACCACTGAAGAAGTGAAGATTGAGGAGTCATTAGCCAATAGTCGGTGGATTAAAATACCAAAAGGCTCCGAGGGCGATAATACCGAAAAGTGCAATTTTAAAAACCCATTTCATCAGTTTGAGATAGACTAAAAAAAGGATAACACCGATTAGACCCATAGACCCTAATCCGTATCCGCTCATCAAAAAATCGATCATTTGAACTCCAAAAGTAAATGTGCCATTATAGCAAATGGTATAATCGCATTTATGAAAACCGTGAATCAAATTTTTTCCGATACGATTGAGATTAAAGGGTCAAAATTTATCGCCCATTTAATGCCGATGTCAATGTACGACGAAGAGATGAAACGGCTTCGAGAACAACATCCTAAAGCGGTACATTGGGTAAGTGCATCACGAAGTTTGAATGAATTTGATCAAATCGTTGAATCTTCCAGTGATGACGGTGAACCCAAAGGGACATCGGGGAAACCGACGTTGAGTGTGTTACAAGGGCATGATCTGATTAACGCCGCGATTATCACAGTACGCTATTTCGGCGGGACGAAGCTGGGGCCGGGAGGATTGGTACGGGCATACGCCGAAGCGGCAAATGCGGCGTACGCACAAGCGGAGTTATTGCCGTATGAGAAACTCTTTGTCCAAAGAATCGAATGCAACTACTCCGTCGTTTCGATGGTTGAATATGAAAGTACTCAAAAAAATATTCGACTTCTCTCTAAAGAGTTCGGTGAGAAGGGTGCAATTTTTGAGATTGAGGGGACGGGGGAAAATAGTGAAGCCTTTTTTACTGTTTTGGGACGTTCAATTCAAAAATTATAATTATGTTTTACTCCACAACTTCTCGTTGAGCTTCAACTCTTCCACTAATCCGATCGTATTTTGGAGAGTGCTCACATACTCCATCGCTTGTTTGTAATCGAGCAATGAAGTCAAAACAGCAGGTTCAAAGAGGTCTTTGCCCGTAGCGATACCGACATGGATATGGTTGTGGACGAAAGAAATGAAAAGGGGATGAGAGATTTTTTTCTGAAACTCCACAATACGTTTCATCATCGAGTGGGAGAGGATGTAGCGTGCTTCGATGGGATCGTTTCCGTAGACGACAAAATGTTTTTCAAATAATGGATCATCCAGTTGGATGACATTACCGCGTGAAATATTCATGGATTGTAGCCAACCCCCAATGAGATTGCCAAATGTTTTTTCTGCAAGATCGGGGAGGATGATTGTTTTGGCTTTGAAGTGTTTGTTGAACTCGGCAACGAGAAAAAGTCCGCGAAAGAGGGTATGCCACTGGGTTCGCCCTTTGGAATCGCGGGTTTGGTATTCAGCATGAACATCGGAAAATTCGAGCGGTACTCCATCGATAGAACCTTTGACGTAATCGTTGCCGCTGTAGCGGTCGATAGAGTGTTTAAAAAGATCGCTTCGTTCAAAGAGATGTTGAGAAACCATAAAATCAGGATTGTAGAGGAGATGAGGATCGATAGCTCCGATCATAGGGGTGATTATTTTCGCTTTAAAATCTTTAGCATAGCCAGTGGTCATAAAACGATAGGTGAGGGAAGCGAGCAGAATAAATCCGATCACAACAGCGATCATTAGCGGATGAAACAGTCCGAAGTTTTTTCCCATCCATAATGCGACGATGGCAAAAACGACACCTCCCATTCCTCCGTACCATTTCAGCTGTGAAATGATCCGCTTACGACTCTCTTCGAGTTCAGTTAAAGAAGGATAGAGTTCTTTGTAATAAAAGTCGGTGAGTTCGGAGGTCGATTTCATCGATTAAAAAGGGCATTCACATCAACGTTTTGACGTTCGGTGGTTGTAATTTCAAAAACCGCTCGTCGTTGTAGATTCATCCATCCTGCCACAATATTGGTTGGGAACATTTCAATAGCATTATTGAGATCGGTGACCGCTTGGTTGTAGGCACGGCGTGCAGCTGAAATTTGCTCTTCTATTTCGTTCAGGGAGCGCTGTAGATGCATAACATTTTCATTGGCTTTTAGATCAGGATAGGCTTCCATCGCAATGTTGATCGCACCAAGAGCTGAGGTGAGTTTGGCATCGAGAGCGATTTTTTGATCATCGCTGATTCCCGGCTTCATTGCCTGTGCACGGTATTCGGTTACTTTTTCTAACGTCCCTTTTTCGTGTTCCATATACTGTGAAACAGAAGCGACGAGATTAGGGATGAGGTCGTAGCGTTTTTTAAGCACCGCATCAACTCCGGCGAAAATGTTTTCAACCTGATTTTTTTTGCCGATGAGGGAGTTGTACATCAAAATAGCGATGAGGGCTACGACGCCCAGAATAATTAGAAATATTTGCATAAGCTGCCTGCCTTTTATGGTGTTTGGATTAGATGATAACATAATTGAGGTATTGAATACAAATGCCTTATTTATAAAAGCGTGATACAATTGGAAAAAAGGGGATAATATGAAATCATTAGCGGCAGTAGCCTTTATGAGTATGATTGTTTTCAGTGGTTGTGCACAATACGGTGCTCCGGTAGTTGAATCAGATGCTTCAAAATACATGTTGACATCTCAATCAGGAGTTATTACCGATGTTAAAGCGGTTGCACTCAAAGATTCAGGCGGCGGCGGTACTATCGGAGGGATAAGCGGAGCGGTACTCGGTTCTACAATGGGTAGCGGAAAAGGTTCTGTTTTAACAATGTTGGCGGGCGGATTAATCGGTATGTATGCCGGTAATGAAATTGGTAAATCCAATGCACAAGAGCTTTCAGTAACGTTGGATGATAAACAAGATGTGATTGTTATCTCTAAAGGGACAGATTTTGGTGTTGGTCAACGGGTTAAGATTATTAAACGAAATGGTCAAATTTATAATGTAGAGTTAGCAAAATAGGTTGATTTGTTTTATGGGGAAGAGGGTGTATGAAGATG
>CAZKJU010000059.1:3818-14216 GCA_964553185.1 uncultured Sulfuricurvum sp. | reverse complement strand
CGTACAAATCGTAGACGGTAACGCGAACGTTCAATCAGTATCAGCAGCAGCTCCGATTGCGGCTCCAGTAGCAGCACCGGTAGCAGCACCAGCAGCGTCGGCAGCAAACACGATTTGTGCCGAACTTCCAGGTTCAGTATTTAAACTTGTTGCCGCTGTAGGCGACACTGTCAATGCAGGGGATAAAATCATGATTCTTGAGGCGATGAAAATGGAGATCGATGTTGTTGCTCCACACTCTGGAAAAGTAACCTCAATCAGTGTTAACGTAAACGATAAAATCGAAGCTGGTCAAGTTCTAGCAGTCGTTGAATAACTCTTTTTCTCCCTCTTAACGAGGGAGAAGTCTCATCTCCATATCATTCATTTTTTCTACAATCAACGGTAAAATATTTTCACTTTTTGTTTTGTCGATAAATCCATCCGCACCTAAACTCGCAGCTTCACGTTTATTATTATCTCCTGTCATTGAACTGTTGACGATAATAGGGATAGATTTAGTATCAGGATTGGCTTTTAGACGTTGAATTACAGTAAAGCCAGACATCTCCGGCATCTCAATGTCAGTAATAATAGCGGGGATAGAAGAAGGATTTGGATGTTTAGCGATAAACTCAATCATATCTTTGCCGTTATTAAAAATTTGATAGCCGATATGAGCGTGTTCAAAAATATGAATCAAATGGCGTTGAGCTGTTTTGGAATCTTCTGCAATGAGGACAATACCGTTTTTGAGTTTAGGCGGTATTGTAATATTCGCTAGAGCTTTTGAGGCAATATCCACATTTACCATTGCTTGCGGGATTACTTCAGCGAGAAGCTTTTCATAATCGAGAACTAAACATAAACTTCCATCATCGAGCCGTGTATCATTTATTACTAATCCATCATCTCCCAAGCGGTAGCTATCGGGTGAATGCATTTCATTCCAATTCTTTTTGACAACACGATAAGCGTACATGATACGAATTCCGATAATGACCCCGTTAAAGTCACATATTAGGAGGTTAGAGGCTTTCTTATGGGCATCATCGAGTTCGGTATCGAGCCAACGCGGGAGATTTAAGATCGGTATTTGCATTTCACGTAATACGATAGTTCCTTCTAAGAGTGGATGTGCCCCAGGAATTTGGGTAAGATGATGACGTTTTGACTCAACGACTTCACGAGTTTTAAAAACGTTGATAGCATAATAGGGAGATGATTCAGCGGCATCAATTTTAAAGACAAGAAGCTGGACTTCATTGTTTTTTGCTAAATTGGTAGCTGCATCAACGTGTTCAAGTAGAGACATAGTAACCTCAATAATTTTATATTTCTTAATCATATCCTATTCGATAGTTTTTTTTACTAAAAACTAAAGGGTGTGAAGTGTAAAATGCGCGAATGAACCTACAAATGAATCAAATCACTGCTTGTCCTCTGGATTGTTACGATGCATGTCGCATCGTTGTAGATGAAAATCAAAAATTGCGCGGGGATAAATCGCACCCTATTACATGCGGGTATTTGTGCCCAAATTTGAACCATTTCACCGAACAAGAGCGCCTGAGTGTTCCGAAGCTTCGAGGTGAAGAGATTTCGATGGAGATGGCGATACAGATTTTGGCTGATACCTTGAAAAAGCTCAAAGGGGAATCAATCCTTTATTATCGCGGAAGCGGAAATATAGGATTGATGCAACGCTCAGTTGAACATTTTTTTGCTTCGATAAACGCGGTGGGAACATCGGGCAGTTTATGTGATGGGGCAGGAGAAGCGGGAATATTAGCAGGACGCGGGAACAACGAAGTGTTAACTCCTGAGATGATAGAACAAAGTGAAGTGGTTGTTTTTTGGGGACGAAATCCTCATACGTCTCATTCGCATTTGTTGCCTTTTTTGGATGGAAAAAGAATAATCGTTATTGACCCTCTAAAAACCTCGATAGCAAAAAAAGCCGATTTGCATATCCAAATCAAGCCCCATGGTGATTTGCAGCTCGCATTGCTTTTGAGCCGTTTTGCGATAATTGAGGGGATTCATGATGAACTGTTTTTAGAAGAGCACGCCCCAGGATTTAATGATTTTTATGAATTGACACAGAATCTGCGAATCAAAGCAACACTTGAATCGATCGATATAACATTAGGAGAGATCGGGGCTGTTTTAGACCTGATAAAAGGGAAAAAAGTAGCTATCCTTGTAGGGGTAGGGGTTCAAAAATATCGTGACGGCGCCGATGTTTTGCGTGCGATTGACGGGTTTGGGGCTTTGATGGGACTTTTTGGTAAAGACGGAAGCGGTGTCAGCTTTTTAGGTAACTCTCTCAGCGGCATTAAACTCCCTTTTAACTCTATCTCTTCTCGTGTCAGTAAGCCAACTGTTGATTTTTCAAAGTATAATTGTGTTTTTATTCAAGGTGCCAACCCGCTTTCTCAGATGCCTAACAGTAATGGTGTGAGAAGATCGTTTGAAAAAGCTGAATTGAGTGTCTATTTCGGGCTTTATGAAAATGAGACATCACGTTCGTGTGATTTGGTGATACCGGCGAAAACCTTTTTGGAAAAAAATGATTTTCGGAGTTCATATGGGGATTATACCCTCCAAGAAATGGCTCAAATCAGACAAAGCGAAATTGGTATCAGTGAATATGAACTAACAAAAAAATTGTGTGATCTATTTGATATAACATTCGAGAGCGAAGCATATTATTTGGATTTCTTTCGAGATCAAATAGAGTTTCATAATGGGGTTGGATATCGTCCGAATGCACCTAAAATTCCTTATAAAGAAGGGTTTAAAAACGGTGAATTTGAATTTTTGGATGAGATTGATTTGGATAGAGAGAACTATGATGGATTTTTCCTTATTACACCCAAATACGCTAAAGGTCTCAACTCACAGTTCAAGCGCTCTGAGGGAGTTTATTTTCACCCTGAAGCAGGATTTGAGGAGGGAGAATTGGTACAGCTTTCCTCTCCAAGCGGGAGTGTTGAAATGGTGGTGAAGTATGAAGCGTCGTTGAGGCGCGATTGTGTGTTGATCTATTCGGGAACGCCCGATGTGAATCTACTTACTCCATCATTATTAAGTTATGAGGGGGAGAGTGCCGTGTATCAAGAAACTAAAATAAAGGTAACTAAAAAATGACTAAAAATTTTGAACACTATGTATTACCGACCTACGGACGCCAAAACGTCAGTTTTGTATCGGGGAAAAATGCGATTCTGATCGACTCTGAGGGGAAAGAATATATCGATTTCGCCGCAGGGATTGCCGTATGCAGTGTAGGACACGCTAATGATCGTTTAACCAAAGCGATATGTGACCAAGTGAGCAAAGTGATCCATGTCTCCAATCTCTATTACATCGAGCCGCAAGCCGAATGTGCACGTCGCATTGTTGAGTTAAGCGGATACGATATGAAATGCTTTTTCGGTAACAGCGGTGCTGAAGCGAACGAGGGGGCAATCAAAATCGCTCGAAAATATGGAGAGGTAGCGGGTCAGCCGAAGCGCTATAAAATTATCACTCTCGATCACTCGTTCCACGGACGCACTATTACGGCGCTCAAAGCAACGGGGCAAGAATCGATGCACAACTATTTCGGACCGTTTCCTGATGGATTTGTTTATGCGAAAAACATCGATGAGATAGAATCGCTGATCGATGATCATACGGTTGCTGTGATGATCGAACTGGTACAAGGGGAGGGAGGTGTTCAGCCCCAGGATCGTGCTAAAGTGCAAGCATTAGCCGCAATGCTCAAATCACACGATATTTTGCTGATGGTGGATGAAGTACAGACAGGGATTTACCGTACGGGTGAGTTTTTAGCCTCTAACCTCTATGGTATCGAACCCGATGTTATCACGTTGGCAAAAGGACTCGGCGGCGGTGTCCCTATCGGTGTGGTGATGACTAGCAAAAAAGATATTTTCGCTCCCGGTGATCATGGCTCGACTTTTGGAGGGAACTACCTCTCGACTGCTGCGGCAAACGAAGTGCTGGACATTCTCGCAGAGATCAAAGAGAGCGGTGAGTTGGATGAACATCTGATCTATTTTGAAACAGCATTGGCTGCATTTGCAAAAGGACATCCGGCAATCTTTTTAGAACATGTGGGTCTTGGAATGATGCGCGGGCTTCGTGTGTGTGATGCCGATACGCTGGGCAAGATTATTAATGCGTCGCGCGAGGCGGGGGTGATAGTCCTTAAAGCAGGACGCAATACACTCCGGTTCCTTCCGCCGCTCACCATCACTAAAGCCGATATTGACGAAGGGTTTGCGCGTCTTGAAAAAGCGGTGAATGCTTTATGATTTTCGTCATTCCCGCGAAGGTGGGAATCCAGCTTTTTATATTAGGGATGGATCCCCGGATCAAGTCCGAGGAACTTGTGCCCTTTGGGTATGACAGGGAGTGATAATACATGCGATTTAGTGACTACATGAACGATTGGCTCTACGGAGCGCAGGGGTATTATGCCTCGTATCGTCCTATCGGTAAGAGCGGGGATTTCTATACGGCGGTAAGTACCTCCAAGTTTTTCGGCGGTGCGATCGCAAATCATATCCTCAAACGGCTCGATGAGGGGTTTTTACGCCCAGATTCGCTCATTTGTGAGATCGGTGCCCATCACGGCTACCTTTTGGCAGATATTATCGAGTTTCTCCATACCCTTCGTCCTCAACTGTTGCAAACGCTCCGTTTCGGGATCGTGGAGCGGTTCGAGAATCTAAGATCGGCACAACAATCTTATTTTGACGAGTCATTCGGCAATGCAGTTGTGCTGGAACATTACAGCGATCTCGGCGAGTTAAACGAGCAATCGACTTTTTTTATCGCAAACGAGATTTTTGACGCCTTTGGATGTGAACTCTTTTACAAAGGGAAAATTGCCCGAGTAGAGAATCATGAGATTACTTTTGATATCGATGATCCTGAAATAGCGGCATTGGCTGAAAAATATAAGCAAGATCGAGGGGAAATCGCTCTAGGATACGAATCGTTTGCCGAGGCAATGGCTCGTTCTTCAAAGCGGTTTGAGTTTATGACATTTGATTATGGCGAGATGGAAGCTCGGAGTGATTTTTCGATCCGTGTCTATCAAGAGCACCAAACATTTCCCCTTTTTGATGAGGGCCTAAATCGCTCCGTTGCATATGGAAAAAGTGATATCACCTACGATGTCAATTTTTCCCACGTCAAAGACTCGTATGAAGCTCAAGGGATTAAATGTGCACAGTACGCGACACAACTGGTGGCATTGGTCGAGATGGGGATATTAGACCTTTTGGCAATGCTCAAAGAACATGCCGGAGATGAGATTTATACTCAAGAACTCGAAAAAGTCAAAATACTCATTACCCCCTCTTTGATGGGAGAGCGGTTTAAGATGATACGGTTTGTCAAGGAGTAATCGATGCGTTTAGTATTAGCTACTGTTTTGCTCTCAGCCTTTCTCTATGGAGGAATTTTACATGATTGTGCATTTGAGGGGAACAGCGAAAAAATCAAAGCACACTTGAAACTCCATAAAAATGTTGATGAACAAAACGGTGCAGGTTTGAGCGCACTTCATGTGGCAATTAAAATGGGTGATTTTAAAATCTCTCAGCTTTTGCTCGATAACGGTGCCGATATTAACGCGCAAGATTTTCAAGGAAATACTCCGTTGATTTTGGCGATCAAGAAAAAAAATTTAGAACTGGTGACGTTTGTCGTGATGCATAAAGCTGATGTCAATCTCGCTAATAACGATGGGATCACACCATTGCATCAAGCCGCATTTAGCGGAAATGAAAAAGTGGTTGATTTTTTGCTCAAAGCTCATGCCGATCCGCATCTCAAAAATAATGATGGAGCAACCGCGTATGATTTTGCGATTGTCAAAGGAAATTTTCAAATCGCGCAACTAATTCGAATGTCGATGTAGGAGAGATTATGCAGATAAAAGTTAACGGTGAAATGAGAGAGATGGCAGAGGGATCGAGTATGCTTGATCTTATCCGCTCTTTAGGCTTAGAGGAGCGTGTTATGGCCTCGGCTCTGAATATGGAGATTGTGAAACAAGATGCTTGGTGCAGTACCCTTTTAAAAGAGGGAGATACGATTGAGCTGCTTGATTTCGTCGGGGGAGGGTGAATTATCCCTCCAACATATCGACGAGTTTTTGGTATTTCGTTTTCAATACCAAATACTCTTTGTTTAAATCCTCATACGCTTTTTTATAATCGATTTCAAACGCTTCATTTGTTGTAGTATTTACTTCACTCTGGGGTTGTACTGATGAAGGGTTCATAACGATGTAGGTTACCTCTTTCCCATTCTCTTCTTTAACCACGGTGGGTAATTCACCGCTGAGTGTTTTTTTAATGACGTTAAAAGTACTGATGTGGTGTTTTGAGGCATATTTTTGGATACTTAGGAGTTCTTGCATAGATTTTACCTTAAGAGATAGGATTCCAACGCAACGACGGCAATGGCATACTCTCCATCATGAGTGATCGAAACGGATAAAGAGGTGATTCCAAATCGCTGTTTAACTTCTTCTGAGAGGGAGATGATGGGTGCACCTTTGGGCGTTTTAGAGAGGAGAATATCGTGAAAACCGCATTCGGCTCCGATTCCACATCCCAGTGCTTTAGCGCACGCCTCTTTTGCCGCCCAAAAACCTGCTGCATTACGATAGTTTTTAATTAAAATAATTTCATTTTCGGATAAAAATTTAGAGAGTCCCCGATCGCCGAAACGCTCAATTAAGCGTTTCATCCGGTCGGTTTTTATGAGATCAATGCCGATCATTGCACCACGAAGTCGGTGAAATAAACGTTTTTAACTTTACCGTCTTTGAGGCGGGTATTGAGTTCACTGACAATTTGTTCTTTGAGTTTCTCTTTACCTTTAATGGTAGAGATCTCTTCCAGAGATTTTGAACTCAAGATACGGATTATAATATCACGGAAAACCGGTTTTTTCTGCTCAAGTTCAGGGGAGAGTTCTTCTCCTTCGATTTCGAGGTTCATTTCAACTTTTAGATAACGACGACCGCTCTCACTGAGAAGATTAACGGTGAAGATATCAAGCGGATACATGAGTCCCACTTCTGTTGATTCAGTAGAGCCGTGTGCCTCTTCATCCCCATGTTCAGCAGCAGCTTTTTCTTCACCACCGTGCCCATCTGCTGCTACTTCTGTTTTAGCTCCATGCCCTGCTTCAGCTTCAGCGTCGTGATTACCCATCATGAGTGCGGCGACAACTCCACCGATTACTAAAACCAGCACCAATACAACTATAATAATAATTAATAAAAGATTGCTTTTTTTCTTTTCGCCGCCTTCAGCAGCCTGTTCTTCGTGTTCTTTCTCTTTATCGGCCATCCGTTGCTCCTTTGGAAATATTCATCGCTTATTGTAGCGAGAAACTTTTGAATTTTGGTTTGATTTAGCTAAACTTACCGTAAGAAAAGAGGGGAAACAGTATGGTTGAGACGCTTTTAGGTTATATCGGTCGTCCATTTGTCCATTTTTATGGAACAATCGAGAGATTTGGCCTATTTATTTTATTCCAAGTAAATCTTTTTAAACTCTACCCATTGGCCTTTAAACGGTACAAAATTGTTTTGACGCAGATTGAAGTGATTGGTCTTGGTTGTATGGGGGTTATCACGCTGACAGCACTATTTACGGGGATGGTGGAAGCGATACAGCTCTATGATGGGTTTCATCAGTTTGGGATTGAGAGTTTTATCGGTTATACCATTTTCCTCTCGATCACCAAAGAACTCGGTCCGGTGTTTGCTTCATTGATGCTTATTTCACGTTCCATCAGTGCAATGGCGGCAGAGCTTGGGACAATGCGTGTGAGTGAACAGATTGATGCGATCGATATTTTAGGTGTCAATTCAAAAGAGTATCTGATTACCCCCCGTATTATCGCTACCGTTATCTCTTTGCCGTTATTGGTGATTTGGTTTGACTTTATTGCCATCGGTTCGGCGTATGTGATCTCGACCAGTGTTTTAGGAATTAATCCGATAGCGTATCAAGAGACATTGATGCGCTTAGGTGAGTTTAATGACATCATGACCGGGGTAATCAAGGCAGCGGTTTTCGGATTTATCGTAAGTTCGATCGGAAGTTATATCGGGTATCACACAAGCGGAGGAGCGCGAGGAGTCGGACAGTCGACCATTTACGCTGTTGTCTATTCTGCAGTAGCAATTTTTATCGCTAACTATTTCCTATCGGCACTCTTTTTATATTTGGATTGGTAAGAGAGAATTACTCTCCTAACTCGCTTAGAGGGCGGAACTGATAGCTATCGGGATCGTAATATTCGATAGCACCGGTTTCGATGTCGTAATACCAACCATGAATAAAGAGTTTCTCTTCTTCTACTAATTTTTTCACGTACGGGTAAGTGAGAAGATTTTCAATTTGAGTAATGATTGATAAATGCTCTGTCGCGCGGTATAAGTCTTCTTTGTTTGCATTGGAACCTAATGCAAGCATAGCCATAGATTTTGCTTTCTCCCCTAATGTAAGCCATTTCGCAGTATGTATCATCGAGGTGTCACAGCTGTTTTTATAGAGTGCTTCGATCGCACCGCAGTGGGAATGTCCGCAAATAATAATTTCCGACACTTCGAGTACATTGACTGCATATTCTATCCCAGCTGCTGTGGAGTGAAAATCCTCATCCGGTTTATAGGGGGCAACGAAGTTGCCGACATTTCGAATAACGAACAAATCCCCTGGATTGGATTGAACGATGAGATCGGGGATAACGCGTGAATCAGAACACCCGATAAAGAGAGCACGAGGATTTTGCCCCTCTTTTACCAGACTTAGAAGTTGTGCTTCGTGTTTTTTAAAATAGGTCTGCTGAAATGTTTCATTGCCATCGGCAAACTCTTTGAGCCTTTGGACACTTAAATTTGACGCATCAACATTTAATGACACTGCTCAATCCCTAATTGTTTGATGATCGCTTCGAAAACATTTCCCCCCTCGCGATCGCAGTCGTCATGATACTCTATGGTAATCATACGTTTCCCTTCGGTAACAGAACCACCGTAAATATTCGGAGTGATAGAACATAGCGGAGTACATGCGTTAATCGCTTCTTCGATCATTTGATGCTCTTCTTCGGTAGAGTAAGCGAGTGAGAGCTTAGAATAACGTTCTTCTGATTTATGATCGGCAATAATGGAACACATCGGCATGCGGATTCTCCTTGATCTTTTAATAGGAAATTATACTTTGTTTAGATTAAAACCACTCTAGCAATTTGCTGACTTCATCGATTTCGTAACATTTAATCGCTGTTTTTTCGATCGGTTTTTTCGGAATGAGTGCTTTGGTAATCTGCTGAGACGCTGCCTCTTTGAGACGCTGATCGAGTTGATAGACTTCGCGAATATCTCCGACGAGGGAGACTTCTCCGATAAATACCGTCTCTTTGGATATAGCACGGTTACGGAAACTGCTGATAATAGCGGCGAGAATCGCCAAATCGGCAGAGGTTTCGGTGATTTTGATTCCACCGGTGATGTTGATAAAAACATCGTAGCTGTTGAGGGGGATTTCGAGTTTGCGTTCCAGCAGGGCTAGGAGCATGTTGAGGCGATTGTTTTCAAACCCTGTTGCTTGGCGTTTCGGATTGGGGGCATGGGTGTCGCTTACCAGTGCTTGGACTTCGAGGACGATGGGGCGTGTCCCTTCCATGATGACGGTGAGGGCAGAGCCGCTTTGGGATTTGGTGCGGTTGAAAAAGCGCGAGGAGAGGTCTTTCGCTGAGACCAGACCGTCGTGGCGCATCTCGAAAACACCGATTTCGCTGGTGGGACCGAAACGGTTTTTGAATCCACGTAGGATACGGAGTTCATGTCCGCTGTCCCCCTCAAAATAGAGAACAACATCCACCATGTGCTCCAATACGCGCGGTCCTGCGATGGAACCCTCTTTGGTGATATGACCGATGATAAAGATGGCGATACGGCGCTCTTTGGCGATACGCATGAGATCAAAGGTTATTTGGCGTACCTGCGTCACCGATCCGGGTGCGGAGGCTATGGTTTCGGAGTAGAGGGTTTGGATCGAGTCGATGATGATACACTCATAGGCTCGTTCATGAAGTTCACTAAGTACTTGTTCCAATCGTATTTCAGCGAGGAGATAGAGATTATCGACATTGGCTCCCAAACGATTTGCTCGTAGTTTGATTTGTCCTTCGCTTTCTTCACCGCTGACGTAGAGGACATTACGGTTTTGTTTGGCGAGATTGGAGCCGATTTTCAGAAGGAGGGTCGATTTTCCCACCCCAGGACTTCCGCCGATGAGTACTAATGAGCCTGGGACGACACCGCCGCCGAGAACCATATCGAGTTCTGTATCATCACTCGTGAATCGT
>CAZKJU010000059.1:3295-3741 GCA_964553185.1 uncultured Sulfuricurvum sp. | reverse complement strand
CTCTTTGGCTTTTACCCCGCCTGAGGTGGAAGAAGTGGAGGTAAGCTTAATCACCTCCTGCTGTTGTTCACTCAGCTCGACAAAACTGTCCCATCCGCCGCAGTTGGTACATTTACCCATCCATTTTGGGGTGGTAAAGCCGCAGTGCTGACATTCGAAGAGGACATTTTTTTTCTTGGCCATCGTTATTTGGTTTCTTCCCCAAAAATCGCATCTAAAATTCCATCCACGAACTCATATTTATTAAAAGGAATTAGGTGCTCCGGCTGTTCACCGACTCCGATATAGAGGATTGGGAGGGAGAGGGCATAGGCGATAGAGAAAACCGATCCTCCTTTGGCAGTACCGTCGAGTTTGGTGATGATGATCCCGTCCACTCCGACCATTTCGTTAAATGCTTTGGCTTGGGCGATGGCGGAAGATCCTTGGGTTCCATCTAATATTAG
>CAZKJU010000059.1:0-3285 GCA_964553185.1 uncultured Sulfuricurvum sp. | reverse complement strand
CCTGGGTGCCGTCGAGGATCAGGATTTTGCGGTGCGGCGATCCCGGATGGGCCTTGTCGCAGATCCGGACGATTTTTTTGAGCTCGTTGCCGAGATTCGTTTGGGTATGGAGCCGTCCTGCGGTGTCGATGATCACCTGTTCAAATCCGCGTGCTTTGGCCGATTCAATGGTATCGTAGGCAACGGCTGAGGGATCGTGCCCTTGACGCGAGGAGATGATCGGAACCTCCAGTTTATCTGCCCAACGGGTGAGTTGCTCGATGGCGGCGGCACGGAAGGTATCGCCTGCTCCGAGAATGACCCGCTCACCGTTGTTGAGGTGGTGCTGCGCGAGTTTGGCGATGGTGGTAGTTTTTCCTGCGCCGTTGACACCGATGATAAGAGTTACCGTCGGTTTGTTAGGATTCTCAGGGAGGGTGTTTTGGGCAAAACTAAGCGTTGCAAGGAGTTTGGAGCGGAGCTGATCGCGGGTGATGTTATCTTGGTAAAGCTCTCGGAGGATAATTTCGACGAGATCGTATTCGACATCGGCTTCGAGGAGGATGTTTTCGAGTTCGTCTTTGCTGATGGTGGCTTTTTTATCCGGGATAATCGCACTGATCGCTTCAACGGTTTTCTGGAGCCCTTTTTTAATAAAACTGAACATAATTATTTTCCTAATGCCGTAGCGATATCGTGATCGATAATCTCTTCTTGGGTTGCTCCGGCGTAGTGGGTGACGTATTCGCCGTTTTTATACAAAACCATTAATGGAATCGGGAACTGCTGACCGACACCGATAGTGGAGGCGATGGCACGAGCCAGTTCTTGGTTATCGGCTTTGTTGGAGATGAGGTACTCGCCCCCTTTGTATTTTGCACGGAAAGCATCCAAATCAGCGTTACTTTTATCCTCTTCGATAGTAATACCCATAATAATGAGATCTTCACCGTATTTTTTCTGTAAATTTCCCAAATGCATTACTTCGGCTTGACAAGGGGGACACCATGTGGCGAAGATATCAAACAAGACCACTTTATCTTCACCTGCATCGAGGGTAAAATTGGTCCCTTTTTTCTCGACATTGTAGCTTTTGCCTTGGGTATCCATAAGGGTAAAGTTTGCTGTTGAAACCATCGCTTCATCAGAAGATTCTTCTCCACACCCTTGAAAAAGGAGAGTGAGAGAGAGTAAAGGGATGAGGAGTGTTGAAAAACGCATCAATTATGACCTTTAATAAGATAAAATTAGAGAGATTATAACGAAGCAAAGGTAAAAAGTGTCCAAAAGCGATTTTAGAGCCGATTGTTTGAAACGGTTAAAGGGACTGAGCCCCTCTACTAAATATTCTCGTGATGCAAAAGTGAGATTTCTACTCGAAGCGGTGATCAAAGAGCTTCATTCAAAAAGTATTCTTTTGTATTGGCCGATGGGGTTTGAAGTGGATATCCGAAAAAGCATACACAAATTGCGTCCGAAAAAAAATCTATTTTTACCGTTTATGGATGGCGTCAGTTTCAAAATGGTACCATTTAGATACCCGTTGGAACGTAAGGCTTTTGGGATTTATGAGCCTCGGGATTCGTATAGAAAATATAATTTAATAGATGTAGCTATTGTCCCTGTAGTAGGGGTAGACGGGTCACTGCGCCGAATAGGTTTCGGTAAAGGGATGTATGATCGATTTTTTCCGACCCTGAGAACGAAACCGTTTACTATTTTTATTCAATCATGCGCGTGTCGAACGATGCAAAATGTATGTGATGATTATGATGTGCAAGGAGACCTGCTCATTACCCCTCATGGGGTTCAGGGCATGAGGAAAACCAATGTTAAGCGAACTACTCGTAGGGGGCGGAGTTGCCCTTATCAGCGGGTTAGTCGGATTTTTAATTTCAAAAAAGATTACCGCAGGACAATTTGATCTTTATGTAGAACAAGCCAAAGCGAAAGCCAAGGCTATCGAAAATGAAGCACAGATGATTTTAGAACGTGCCTCTCTACGATCACGTGAGATCGAAAAAGAGGCGCAAAAACGTTACGATGAGACGTATGAACAGGTTAAAAAAGATCTCTCACTACGTGAAGATAAAATAGAACGTACTGAGCGCGAATTTGAACTGCTTCGTCAGAATGAAGAAGAAAAAATGGCGCAAGAGCGATCCAATGTCGAAAATCGACGACTCAATTTAGAACGTAATGAACGTGCTTTAGAGAAATTAAAAGAAGACTACCGTCAAAAAAGTGAACAAATTAAGGTGATCGTAGAACAGCGTGCCGGATTATCGGTGCAAGAAGCAAAAACGATCCTCTTAGAGCAGGTGCGTGAAGATGCAAGGTTGGATTTAGCACGACAAATGCGTGAATTGGACGAACAATCTAAAGATCAGCTCAAACGTAAAGCCAATTATATTTTGGCGCAAGCAACGTCTCGTTTTGCGGGAGAGTATGCGGCTGAGCGGCTGATCAGTGTTATCCACCTCGATGATGATGAACTCAAAGGGCGAATTATCGGTAAAGAGGGACGTAATATCAAGGCGTTGGAGATGGTGAGCGGAGTCGATATCATCATTGATGAGACACCGAATGCGATTATTGTGAGTTCATTTAATCTCTATCGTCGCGCCATAGCAACCAAAACAATCGAACTTTTAGTTCAAGACGGCCGTATTCAACCGGCACGTATCGAAGAGGTGTACCAAAAAGTATGCGATGAATTCGATGAAGCGATGACACGAGAAGGGGAAGAGATTGTCCTCGAATTAGGGATCGGAGGACTCCATCCTGAACTTATGAAACTGATCGGACGGCTAAAATACCGCTCCAGCTATGGGCAAAATGCATTGGCGCATACCCTCGAAGTAGCTCATTTGGCAGGAATTATGGCTTCAGAGATGGGAGGAGATGTGAAACTCGCCCGTCGTGCCGGATTACTCCATGATATCGGTAAGGCATTGACCCAAGAGGGGGGTGGCAACCATGTCGATATCGGGGTGGAGCTGTGCCGTCGTTATAATGAAGATCCGGTAGTGATCAATGCGATCTATGCCCATCACGGGCATGAAGAGATCAAAAGTATCGAGTGTGCCGCCGTGTGTGCTGCCGATACCCTCTCAGCTGCCCGTCCCGGTGCACGCAGAGAAGTGTTGGAAAGTTTCCTACGCCGAGTGAGCGAGATCGAAGAGATCGCCACTCAAAAAGCGGGAGTCAAACAAGCTTACGCGATCAACGCAGGGCGTGAGGTACGAGTTATTGTGAGCGCTCAAAGTGTGAATGATGATGAGACCGTATTGCTTGCCCGAGAGA
>CAZKJU010000058.1:0-15006 GCA_964553185.1 uncultured Sulfuricurvum sp. | reverse complement strand
GTTCTCGTCATCGTAACAGCATTCGTAGTTACCAAATATGTTCGACAAATGCAAAACGACCGCGCTGGCGGTAAATTGGCTGATGAAAATTGGGACGGTATCGGAGAATATAAAAACGAACTTCCTTTTGGATGGGCGGTTATCTTTTTGGGTCTTAATATCTGGGCAATTTGGTATTTCCTTGCGGGGTATCCGGTAAATGCGTATTCACAAATCGGTGAATATAACGAAGAAGTAGCGGCACATGACGCTAAATTCGAAGCAGAACATGCTAACATGGATGAGGCTACCCTAACAGCAATGGGTGAGTCCGTGTTTATCGTTCAATGTGCACCGTGTCATGGTTTACAAGCGGACGGTATCGAAGGGAAAGCAGCTAATCTAAACGTACGTTTGGAAGAAGCAACGGTTAAACATGTCATCACTAACGGTTCTAACAACCAACTTCTCGGGATGGAAATGCCTATGCCGGATCGTAACGGTTTGATGAATGCTAATACAGGTGCATTGATCACTGATGCAGAGATTGATGCGGTAGCTAAATATGTGGCAGGCGGTATGAAAGCAACAGAAGGTGCTGACGTATTTGCAGGAACATGTGCTGCATGTCATGGTCCTGATGGTAAAGGTATCGATATGGTTGGACCAAGCATTGCTGAGTTCAATCCAACTTTGGTTGCTAATGTTCTTAAACATGGTAAAAAAGGTGCTATCGGTGCAATGCCTGCATTCAATAACTTGACTGAGACTCAAGTAAAAGCGCTTGGTGCTTATGTCACCGGCCTTAGTAAATAAGGAGAGTCATAATGGAAAATCGTAGTATTTTTGCATTAGACGGCATTACTGGTATGTTGATCGCGACTGTGTTGTTGCTCTCTATCCTCGCAGGTTTGACTGTTTGGGGATTGGGTGTACAACAAGGTAGTGCAGCGAATTTTTACCAAGTCGAAAATGAAAAAGAGATCAAAATGATCAGCACGGATAATGCTGCTCATGTGGTCAACGTTAAATAAGGGGTTTAATATGGCAAGTATCATGGATAAACTCATTACCATTACATTGGTGATTTCTGCAGCGGTAACGTTGTGGGCGGTTCTTACTCCGAATCACCTATTCGTCGGTTAAGGGTAGCTTTTGTTACTCTCACGAGGGCTCGCGGCCCTCATCCTCACAATACTATTCTCCCTCTCTCTTCATGCTGAATATTTATATAAAGATGATGTTGTTAAAAATCCCCAATTTGAAGAACAAATCAATGCAATCGGTACAGAACTCAAAGCTAAAACCGGAGTATCGCTCTATTTGGTAATGGTTCGTGATTTAGATGAAAACCAAAGTGTTGCCGATTTTGAAAAACAGCTTTCTACAGAACTGAAAGAACCTGCTGTGATCATGACATTTATTGAGTTGCAACAAAAAGTGGATATTTTGGCACGTCCCGTCTCTTTATACGAATATTTTAATAAATCTCAAGTATTGAGCCCAAATGCGACGTTTATCGGATCGATTGTGAGTGCTATTATGTTTGCACGCAGCTACGATGAGGCTGCTGAATTGATCGGAAATCGCGGAGGGACTATTTTACCTATTTTGGCAGAACGTGCCAAAGGGGCTGAAATTGTTTCAAAATATTCGGTTGCCATGTTCAACGGCTACAGTGATGTGGCTGAACAGATCGCAGAACATCACAATGTTACCTTAAGTTCATCTGCGGGTAGCGGAAGTAAAAACTTTATCGATATTCTCCGAGTCATTTTTTACGGTATTATTCTTTACGCTATCATTGTCTATGTACGCGCAAGATATTTCCGTAAAAAAAAGGAACCTGAGAATGTTTAAAAATCCCGGAACAAAATGGCCGATTATTATTGCCCTCTCGATTATCGGGATTATCGGCGCATGTGTCGTAACGATTAAAGTAGCACTCAATAATCCGGTCGAAATGTCCAATTACGGGATGCAAAGTTATCACGAATACGATAATGATGTAAATAAAATCATAGAAGAAAAAATTGCTTTTGATCAAAACTACACCATTGAATTTTTAACGCCTCAAATCACTGAAAAAGCTTCAATCATTGAGTACAAAGTAAGTGATAAATCGGGTAATGCGGTGAATGATGCGAAAGTCGAAGTAATCCTCACGCGTCCTGATGTAAAAGAGTTTGATACCAATCTGAGCAATCCTGCTGTTGCTGAGGGAAAATATACTTTTGCCCCTGTTGACTTGCCTAAAGCGGGACGATGGGACATAATGGCGAAAGTTTCGGTCGGTTCTTTACAACGTTACTACAATCTTAAAGCTGATACTCGAAACCCAAACACTTTCGAGTTTTAATATCATTTTTCTCTTCTCCCCTTTAGGGGAAATATCTTACAATACTTTCACAATGCCATATTTTTACAATTTCATTCAGTATTCGTTACGATATAAAAAACATAGGAATTTTGATGCATAAAGAGTGTATCGTCTATCCCACGTCACGCTGTATACGAGAAGCAGTTGCGGAGTCAACGGAGAGCTTTCTCCCACATATGATGAGTATGGGGGAGTTTCTATCACGTGCGTATGTATCTGATGGGAAAATAGTTCCCGATGAGGATTTACGTCTTTTGGCAATGCATGAAGCATCGGATTTTTCAGCCTTTGCAGCACTCAATATCGAGCGGAATTTTTTCAGTTTCATCCAAAATTCAGAGTATCTTTTCCGCTTTTTTGAAGAGCTATCCAGTGAACAGGTCAGTGTCGAAACCCTTCAAGCGGTCGATGTGTACGGCGAGTATGAGGAGCACATCGCGATTTTGGTACGGCTGCGCGAACGATACGAAGAGATAGTGGAGCGTGAGCGGTGGGCGGATAGGATATTTAACTCCGAGCACACAACCATACAGCATGATTTTCTCCGAAATTTTCAGACAATAACGATTGTTGTCGAGGGGTATCTGAGTCGTTACGAGATCGCCCTATTGAGAGAATGTGCAGAGCATTTAGAGGTTGTTTTGCACTATAACACGACTGCATATAATCGTAAAATGACGGCACGGCTTGAAGAGATGGGATTTGAACTGCGCGAAGGGATGGAGTACCGACTATCCCTCAGTGAAATCAAAATTTTAGATGAGAGAGAGCTTCATATCAATCGTGCTGTTACATGCGAAGTGTTTCACAGCCGACTTTCCCAAATCGGTTTTATTAAAGCATCGATTGAGGCGTTTGTAGAGGAGGGGATCGCACCGGAGAAAATCGCGGTAGTGTTACCCGATGAAGATGCGGCGCAGATGTTGAAAGAGTTCGACACAGAGGGAAATTTTAACTTTGCGATGGGGGAGCCGTTTTCCAACACTGCGCTGTACCGTGAGATTGAGAGCATTACCCTCTTTATGGATGAGATGAATGTCCTCAATCGAGAGCGGATCCGCACGATCAAAAGCACGACGATAGAGTGGTTTAAAACCCGCTATCCGCAAAAGTTTCAATTGAGTCAACTTACAGAGCTGATAGGGATGTTTGAAGATGCGGATGAAGTCTCACAGGAGATCATTCGAGATGAAATCCAACGTATAAGCCATCTTTCTCATGCACTGGAGATGATGGAATTTCGCTCAGTATTTCGAATCTTTATGAATCGCTTGCGTCAACGGAGTATAGACGATGTGCGAGGCGGTAAGGTGACGGTGATGGGGCTGTTGGAGACGCGGGGAGTCTCATTCGATGGGGTGGTAATCATCGATTTCAATGAGGGGTATGTTCCGCATAAGAGTGAAAAAGATCTCTTTTTAAATACTAAAACACGCGAATACGCAGGACTTCCCAGTGCACATGATCGCGAATCGCTCCAAAAGCACTACTATACCATGCTATGTAACCGTGCACAAAAAGTGGCAATCGGGTGTGTCCAAAATGCTGAATCGGTGCCGTCACGGTTTTTGCTTCAGCTGGGGATAAAAAGTATTCCTGCCACCTACCGCTATGAAGAGGTATTATTTCCGACTCCTCACTTGAATGAGAGACCTGTTCAAGTATATGAGAGCGACTACGATTTTACGGCACAGCCCCTTTCTGCGAGCGGGATTAAAACGTTTTTGAGCTGTAAACGCTCTTTTTATTATCGCTATATTGCTCGTATCCGTGAACATGAACTTCCACGCGATTTGTCGCAGGAGCGGGATGTCGGGAATGAACTTCATAGCGTCTTAGATAAGCTCTACACACTTCAAGATAGCTATTCAGACCCTTCTGTGATCAAAGAGACAATCAGCAGGTTATGGGAAGAGAAACACAGCGATGATCCGCTAGAGCGGTTTATGAAGCGGCTGTGGATCGATAAACTCTCTGATTTTTATGCGTGTGAGGTATCACGATTTGCATCAGGTGCAAGAGTTCTCTACCGTGAAAAAGAGGTGAGTCGCGAGGTTGAGGGGATAGTACTCACAGGGCGGATCGACCGCATCGATGAAAACGAGAGGAGTCTCGAAGTGATCGATTACAAAAGCGGGAAGTATCCCGATACCGATAAAGAACCCAAGGAGAGCGATGTTGATTATCAGCTGAGTGTGTATGCACTCCTAGCAGAGGAGTTGGGAGAGGTGAGCGCGTGCGGCTATTACGATTTGGGGAGGGGTGAGCTGAAGTTTGAGCAGTTTTTAGAGGCAAAAGTGACCAAATTGAGAGAGATTTTAGCTCAGATGGCCTCACAAAAACAATGGAATTGGGAGATGTGCGAAGAACTGAGTCGATGTCGCCATTGCCCTTATACCTACCTCTGTCATCGGGAGGTGATGCGTGGAGTTTGAACCGTTTTTAGCCTATGAAGCGAGTGCGGGGAGCGGTAAGACATTTAATCTTGTCGTCCGGTATCTGAGTTTACTCTTTATGGGGGAATCGCCATCTTCTATCGTGGCATTGACCTTTACCAACAAAGCGGCGAATGAGATGCTCGAGCGGATCATCCTTACCCTCGAAGAGCTGCCTTCTCGGGGTGAGTTGCCTCAAATCGCACGTTTGTGCGGGATGGATGAAGCCACTATTTTAGAAGAACGTCCCAAGGTTCTCGCGCGATTTCTCCGCTCCGATATTCAAATATCGACGCTGGACAAATTTTTCGGGCGTATTTTACGCAAATTTGCCCTCAATGCGGGGTTGATGCCAACGTTCAAAACGATTCAAAACCATCATGAGAGTGCCTTGTTGGAGCGGTTTTTGAATGAAGTGGAGGTATCAGGTGCCACACAAGCACTGATTCACCTCTCGATTTTGAGCGATAAACGCCTCGGTGACCTTTTCACGCTCCTCTCTTCGCTCTATTCTAAATACAAAGAACTCGAACCACAAAGCTATGAGGGTATCGATGTGCCGGAAGAGTCTATAGGGCATGCGATGGAATGCGCACGGGAGCTTTCAACACTGGTACTCTCCAAACCCCTCAGTGATCGTGCCCGTAAAACGATGGAGTTTGAGAGTTATGAGGAACTGCTAGAGAAAACGTGGCTCTTTAAACCGAGTATGGAGTATTGGGATTTTAAAAAGGGTTATGAGCCGCGCATGGATGCATTGCTTCATGAGATACAAAGTGCCGTTGCTTCACAAATGCGCCGCCGCGAGGTGCTTTACTTTAAAGAGCTGTTTTCCGTTCTCAAACTCTATATCAAAAGCCGTCAAAGTATGGCAACGCAGAGCAATGAACTGAGTTTCGACGATATAACTCTGAATGTTCATACGCTGCTGCGGGAAAAACTGGAGAGCGAATTTCTCTATTTTCGGCTCGACTCACGGATCAAACATCTTCTTCTCGATGAGTTTCAAGACACCAGTGTGATCCAGTTCGATATTCTCCGTCCGTTGATCGAAGAGATCCGCTCCGGCATCGGGGTGAATGAGGGGGGGAGCTTCTTTTTCGTCGGGGATGTGAAACAATCGATTTACCGCTTTCGCGGAGGGGTGAGTGCACTGTTTCATCAGGTTGCGGAGCTGTTTGATGTTCGTGTGGAACCCTTACGGGTCAACTACCGCTCCCGTAGTGAGATTGTCAATTTTGTGAATTGTGCCTTCGAAGGAAAAATCAAAGGGTACATTCCTCAGCAAAGCCCACAGAGTAAAAATGGCGGATTCGTCGAGGTTCTTCACAGTGACGATTTACTCGAATCGCTAAGTGAGAGGGTTGCCATGTTGACTAGCCAAGGTGTGGCACCTGAAGAGATCGCTATTTTGACAGCAACCAACAAAGACGGGAGTGCGGTGGAAGAGGCGCTCAGTGAGCGGGGGTATGAGGTTGTGACCGAGACGACCGCACGCCTCGTCGCTCAGCGAAGTGTCCGTGCGATCATTGAGTATTTGCGTTATGGCTATTTTGGCGAGGAAATTTACCGTTCCAACTGTGCCGCACTGCTGGGTGTGGAGCGTGAAAAGATCGAACGCGTCGCGGTGGATGCGGTGGCAAGTGCCGTCATTGCATTTGTCAAACGATTTCGTCTTGCCGATAAGAGTGCATTGATGTTTATCGAAGCACTGCGAAGCTATCGCGACATCGAAGAGGTGGTGTTCGAGATTGATAGGTTGGAGAGCACTTCGCCGCAGAGCGATATGCGGGGAATTCGGATCATGACGGTGCACAAATCCAAAGGGTTGGAGTTTGAGCACGTGATTGTCCTTGACCGATTGGGAAGAGGACGAAATCATAGCGATCCGATTGTCTATGAGTACGAGGGCTCTGTTCTTCGCGGAATGCATTATCGCATCACGAATCGTCAAGCCATTGATCCACTCTACGCACAAGCACTGGAAGGGGAAAAAAGTGCTGCAGATGAAGATCAGCTCAATGCGCTCTATGTTGCCCTGACCCGTGCGGCAGAATCGCTCAGTGTCATCACTAAAACGAAAAACTCATGGTTTGATCCGCTTGAACTCTCTATGTCTCAGTGGGGGACTTTGGAGATTAAAACTCACAGCAGAGAAGTGGCTACCGTGCAAAAGGCTTTGCATTTTAAAGCGCTCTCTTTCGGGCGACAAGAAGAGAAACCGAGTGCTGAGAAAAAATCAACGTATGACTATAGTGCAGTGCAGTTTGGGCTGGCACTGCACTATACACTGGAAATGATGGGCGATTTTACCCAGCAATCGCTCAGTCGTGCGCTCGAATCAACCCGCAATCGTTACGGTGCTATGTTACATGCAGGGGCGTTGAGCGAGATCGAAATACGGATAGAACGCTTGATACGTGATGAGCATTTCGGTACGCTGATCCAAGGAGAGCGTTATAAAGAGCAGATGGTACGCCACAAAGGAAACATAGGGGTAATCGATCTGTTGGTGAGAGGTGCAGGGATATGGAGGATTATCGACTATAAAAGCGGTCGTGAAGAGGAAGCCAAACACCGAGAACAGATAAATCGTTACACTGAGGCGATACGCGCGATGAGCAACGAGGAAGTAGAGGGATATTTGTGCTATCTCTTAGAAGATCGCATCGAATGGGTTAAGTGCTTATAAAAAACTTAATTTCAGCAGATTATAAGTTTAAAAGGGTACAATTTCGCCACTATTTATAGAGACTTTAAAAGGAGACTCAAGATGAAATTTACTAAAATTGCTTCACCTGAGCAAATCGAACGTAAATGGGTTTTGATCGATGCGGAAGGGAAAACATTCGGTCGTATTATGACTGATGTTGCTACTCGTCTTCGCGGTAAAGATAAACCTTATTTTACCCCAAATATCGACTGTGGTGACTTCGTTGTTATCATTAACGCTGAAAAAGCGATTATTAATGGTGGCGGTAAAGCGGCTACTAAAACATACCACCGTCACACAGGTTACTTCGGTAACGTAAAAAGTGAAAAATTTACAGAACTTTTGGCTACTAACCCAGAAAAAGTTTTCAAACTTGCAGCTCGCGGTATGCTCCCAAAAACAAAATTGGGTCGTGCGATGTTGAAAAAACTCAAAGTCTATGCAGGTGCTGAACACCCACACTCTGCACAGATCGCTAAGTAAGGATAAACGATGGCAAAAACGTATGCAACCGGCAGAAGAAAATCTTCGATCGCTAAAGTATGGCTTGCTCCGGGTACAGGTAAAATCACTGTAAACGGTCTTTCACTCGACGCATGGTTGGGTGGTCTTGAAGCAAAAAAATTGCGTGTTACTCAACCGCTTTCTTTGACTAAACAAGATACATCAGTAGACATCACTGCTTCAACAATGGGCGGCGGTTTCTCTGGTCAATCCGATGCACTTCGTCACGGTATCTCTCGTGCTCTTTGCACATTCGATCCGTCATTCCGTGCTATCTTGAAACCGTTCGGTATGCTTACTCGCGACGCTCGTGTCGTTGAGCGTAAGAAGCCGGGTAAACGCAAAGCGCGTCGTTCTCCTCAATTCTCAAAACGTTAATCGTTTGTTTCTTCCCTTCTTTGGGAAGAATTTTCTTCTACTCTTTCTTCAATCATTTCAGATTTCTTTTTTTACTAATTCACACTATAAGTTTAATACAAATATGTTTGCTTCCGTTCACCCTGAGCTCAAAGAAACATTGCTTTGCGAGCGGTACCCTTGTTTTGTCGAAGGGTAAATTCTTCATGGTTTGACGAGCTCAGCACGAACGGAAACTCAATGACGTTATTTGGCAACTCGGAAGAGTTTCTTATTGTACATATCATCCGTAACGGTGACAAATGCCAATGCATCACGTTCGAGCTCTTTATCGTGTGGAGAGGGTTTGAGATGTTCGTTCTCATAGGTAAAGGTTAAGGGCTCTTTATTAGGCTGAATTACGGCGATTTTGTCATGATCGCGCAGGGCAAAGGTGTCATTGAACATCATGAGGGCTACCTCTTGCTTTTTATCGTTGTAGATCGAATGACCTAGAATCGGGTAGGTTAGATCTGCGCCGATCATATCGAGAGCTGTTGCCAAGACGTCAGGCTGAGTGGCGAGATTACCGTATTTTTGTGCTTTGATACCATCACTGACAATCAGTGCCGGGATATGGAACATATTGACCGGAACCAAATCATCCCCATATACTCGGACGTTGTGATCGGCAACGACGATAAAAACAGTATCTTTATAATAGGACTCTTTTTTTGCGAGTTCAAATAGACGCCCGATAGCAAAGTCAGCATATTTTACGGCATTTTCAGCTGAACGTGCAGGTTTTCCTGCAATAAAATCTATTTTTCCATCAGGAAGTTCAAATGGTGAATGATTTGATTGTGAAAACATTACACTGACAAAGTTTTCCCCTTTTGCGGCATGCGATTTAAATTTTTCATTTGCTTTGATTACCAAATCTTCATCGCAAACTCCCCATGAACTGACAAAGCTCGGGTTTGAAAAATCTTTTTGTTCGATTACTTCATCAAAGCCATTCCCCAGATACCAGCTGCGCATATTGTCAAATCGACCTTCGCCGCCGTAAATGAAACTTGATTTATATCCTAAAGGTTTGAGGAGCTGAGCGACGGTGAAAAAATCGCTTTGGGATTTGTTTCGTTTGACGACACCTTCACCTGCTACAGGGAGCCATCCTGATGTCATCGCGGCCAATCCACGAATGGAGCGGGTTCCATTGCTAAAGAGGTTGGTAAAAGCAATCCCTTCATGGGAGAGCTTCTCCATATTAGGGGTGATGGACGCGTCTCCACCGCTGAATCCGACGAATTGTGAGCCCATTGACTCTTGGATAAAAATAACGAGGTTTTTGGGTTTTTTGGTTTTGAAGTGGGTCGCTTCCAGACGATTGAACGGGAACTCTTGGTTGGGATTTAAGGCGAGTTTTTTTCCTACACGCGCATAAGCTTCGGAGAGTTCCATTTTCCCATAAGGCTTAATAAGATTTCCCTCTTTCGTATAGCTTTTATAGGCATAGGCGATACTGTAGAGAGAGTTTTTGGCGATTTCATTGGCCATGCGGTTGGTACTGTAGAGTGCATCAGAAATATTGGCAGGACGATGGCCGAATGAGAAACGAATACCGATGAAAAGGATAATTATGATGAAAGGCAATAGAATAAGCCGTTTTCGAAGGGGAGTTTGGATCGCTTCAATCAAACGAAGAGGAGAATAGCGAAGATACATCCAGCTCACCAGCAACAGCATTCCAAATGCTATAACGAGTTGAATCGGATATTCTTTTAGTATCATAGAAGATACCTCTTTTGGGTATTTCAGATATTCGATAAAAAGATAGTTTGGTCGAACATCATATTGAGCAACAAAAGGAAAGGTTGCATTTTCAATATAAAGGGCCACTAAAAGAAAAAAGAGGACATAGCCGCTGAGGAAACGTCCGACAAACTTCGCACCGATTTGAGGAGTGATCGCCATAAAGAGTGCGGGAATGACTAAGATGATTGAGGTGGTCATCGTATCGAGTTTCAAACCGTAGAGAAACGATAAAAGCGACTCAGTAAAGCTGATATCTTCCAATCGGTCGAAATAAATGCCGTATAATCCTAGCCGTCCGAGAAAAAAGAGAGCAATAAAAAGGAGGTAAATTTTCAGAAGTTCACGAAGCATGTATTCAATATCCTAATAAAAAATGTGCAATTATAAGGTATAAATAGATAACTGCAGAGTAATGTTATAATCTCATTCAAAAAATGAGCACGGATTGAAATTATTAGTACTTCTTTTACAAAGTGTCTGGCTGATCGCTTCGACACTCCATCTTAGTGCCTCTTCTAATCCGGCGCGTCTCAACCCGCTCATTGCAACCGATTCTGCGAGTTCTTCGATCGCCGGATTTTTGTTTAACTCTTTGGTCAAATACGATGAGACCGGTCAAAAAATCATTGGTGATTTAGCGGAGTCTTACCGCTTTATTACCCCAACTGAAATTGAATTCAAACTTCGTCATGGTGTGAAATGGCACGATGGTAAAGCGTTTAATGCAGACGACGTCCTCTTTACGTATGAATTGATCAAATCACCCGATACGATTACACCGTACGCATCTGATTTTCGAGTGATACAAAGTGTGAAAGTATTAGACCCTTATACTCTACGGGTAAAATATGAAAAACCCTATTTTAAGGCGCTAGAGATATGGATGATGGGGATCGTTCCCAAACATATCCTAAGTCGAGAAAAAGACATTATGGGCTCGAAGTTTAACACGGCACCGATAGGAACAGGTCCTTATATCCTCAAAAAGCTCGAATTTTCCAAGCAGATCGTATTGGAAGCCAACCCCAGCTATTTTGAACACCGAGCGAAGATTGATAAAATCGTGTTTCATGTGATTAGTGATCCGATGACTAGATTTTTGATGTTGAAATCGGGTCAAATCGATGTGAGTGCATTAGAACCAATGCAGTATGAACGGCAGTTGGATAAAACGTTTCATAATGAGTTTGCTACCTTAGAACTTCCTTCTCATAGTTATACCTACTTGGGATTTAACCTTCGGCTTAAAAAGTTTAAAGACCCGCGTGTGCGTGAAGCTCTTTCTTTGGCGATCGATCGAGAAGCGTTGATTGATCTATTATTTTTACGTCATGGCAAGGTATGTACCGGTCCATTTTTACCAGGGAGCAAAGGGTTTAATGATGAGGTAAACGTACCCAAACGCAATTTGGTACGTGCCAAAGAACTGTTGAGATCAGCGGGCTATAGCAAAACGAATCCTTTTGAATTTGAAATTGCCACCTCTAATTCCAATGCGATTCGTCCCTACGCTGCTGAGATTTTACAACGTCAGTTACTCGATGTCGGAGTTAAAGTGACACTTCGGGTTATGGAGTGGCAGGCTTTTTTAAATACAGTGGTCGCACCTCGAAAATTTGATTCGGTACTGCTGGGATGGTCACTTTCTCTTACACCTGACCCGTATGCCCTATGGCATAGCGAGAGTGATGTACCGGGAGGGTTCAATTTGGTTGGGTATCACTCGAAGCGTACCGATAAACTGATTGAACAGATGGAAAGCTCAACGGAGAGTGAAAAAATTGCCGCTTTGCAACGCCAAATTTTCGCCGAAATCGTAGGGGATAATCCGTATCTGTTTTTGGTGATTCCTAATGAGATTAATGTCTATAGTCGCCGGGTTCGAGGGATCAAACCGACCATAAACGGTATTTGGGAAGATTACATACAATGGGAGAAAAAATAGTGTCAAAGCCGATAATATTATTTGATTTAGACGGGACGCTCATCGACTCGACTGAGGCCATTTTAGAGAGTTTTTACCACTCCCTTAAAACGCACGATGTAGGTTTGGAGGTTACAGAATCGATGATTACCTCTCAAATCGGGCATACCTTGGAGACAATGTTTGCAGGGGTTGGTGTTGATGCAGAGCAGGTTGCGGCACATGTGATGACGTATAAACTCTACTACCGTGAAATTGCGCGTCAAAAGACGCTCTTGCTTCCCAATGCATTGGAAGCGGTACGTGAGGCGGCATCGTTTGCTAGGTTGGGGATTGTAACGACTAAAACTGGACGTTATTCACGCGAGTTGATGGAACATTTTGAGATGATGCACTATTTTGATACGTTGATCGGGTTTGAAGATGTTGAAAACCGAAAGCCCCATCCTGAGCCTATTTTAAAAGCATTAGTCGAACTTGGACATGAAAATCAGGAAGCATGGATGATCGGAGATACCTGTTTGGATATCGAAGCATCCAAACGTGCAGGGATAAAGAGTGTAGCGGTAACCAGTGGATATGATAATTTGGAACAATTACTCACATTAACAGATGTTATACAAAAGGATGCTCTTGAAGCAGTTCGTTATATCGCTCAGAGGGGATGAAAGTAACACTTTCTCTTTGGTTTGAAACCTCATAAATGATGAAAAGCTACATTTAAGAGCAACTTTCATAGAATACGTGTACTGATTAAAATTAAACTTAAGAACTTAAGTCAGAGGGAGAATTCATGCTAGAAATTCGATGGCATAGTCGTGCCGGACAAGGCGCTGTAACCGGTGCCAAAGGTTTGGCCGATGTTGTATCTACCACCGGTAAGCATGTCCAAGCATTTGCATTTTACGGTTCCGCTAAACGTGGGGCTGCGATGACCGCCTATAACCGCGTTGATGACAAAGTCATCATGAACCATGAAAAATTTATGGCTCCCGATTATGTTTTGGTCATTGACCCGGCACTTGTTTACGTGGCAGATATTACGGCAAATGAAAAAGAGGGTACTGTTTATATTATTACAACGCACATGAGCACTGAAGAATTAATCGCTTCACAGCCGAAACTTGCAGGTAAAAAAGTTTACACCGTAGACTGTATCAAAATTTCGCAAGAGACAATCGGAAAAGCGATCCCTAATACTCCAATGTTGGGTGCTTTGATGAAAGTATCGGGCATGTATGAAATGGACTTTTTCAAAGAGAACATGATACGTGTATTAAAAAAATTACCACAAAAAATTATCGATGCTAACATGATCGCGATTCAACGCGCGTATGATGAAGTGAAATAAGGAGTACATGATGGAAAAAAAAGGATGGGATGGATTTGAAATCGGTGCTATGCTTCGTTCGTTTGACGGAGCAACACGCGATATCGCGACAACATTACCAGAAGATCGCCCTTATTCACAATCGAACTCGTTTACGGCGAGTGTAGCGGACTGGCGAATTGAGAAACCTTTGTTTAACAAAGACTACTGCATAGATTGTCAATTTTGCTGGGTTTACTGCCCGGATATGTCAATTATTTCGCGTGATAAAAAAATGGTCGGAATCGATTTCGATCACTGTAAAGGGTGCGGGATTTGTGTTGAAGTATGCCCGACTAATCCAAAATCACTCTTGATGTTTCCTGAACAAAAAGACGAAGAGGATGCACTTGCCCAGTGGCCTAAAAAAGAGAAAAAAGCTGATACTGAAGTGAAGGAAGACTAATGGCAGATACAATGGAACTACGCGATATTGAAGTCTGGGACGGTAATATGGCAGCAAGCCAAGCGCTTCGTCAAGTACAAGTTGACGTTGTAGCCGCTTATCCGATTACCCCATCAACTCCTATCGTTGAAAATTATGCAGGTTTTACAGCTAATGGTTATGTCGACGGCGAATTCGTAATGACTGAATCTGAGCATGGTGCAATGTCATGTTGTATCGGTGCGGCAGCTGCGGGAGGACGTGTTGCTACGGCTACTAGTTCACAAGGTTTCGCCTTGATGGTTGAGACCCTTTATTCAGCATCCGGTATGCGTTTGCCGATCGTTCTTAACGTGGTTAACCGTGCGATCGGTGCACCATTGAACGTAAACGGAGACCACTCTGATATGTATATGGGACGTGATAGCGGTTGGATTCAACTTGACTCTTACTGCCCTCAAGAAGCGTATGATATGAATTTTATCGCTTTCAGAGTCTCTGAAGACCATGATGTCCGTTTACCGGCTATGGTTCACCAAGACGGGTTTATGACCTCTCATACGGCTCAAGGGGTACGTACTCTTACCGATGAGCAAGCGTATGGTTTTGTTGGAGAATACAAACCGATGAATGATATGCTGGATCTCGATCATCCGGTAACTCATGGGGTTCAAACCGAAGAAGATTGGCATTTTGAGCACAAAGCTCGTCAACAGCATGCCCTTATGACAGCGGTACTTCCTAAAATCCAAGCGGCTTTCAATGATTTTGAAAAATTGACTGGACGCAAATATAACCTTGTTGAGACCTATAACATGGAAGATGCTGAAGTAGCGGTTGTATGTTTGGGTACATCGGTTGAAACGGCGCGAGAAGTAGCCGAAGAGATGCGTGCACAACATGGTATTAAAGCCGGTGTTGTGGGGATTCGTGTTTTCCGTCCATGGCCTATGGAGCAAATTGCAGCGGCATTGAAAGATGTTAAAGCAATCGGTGCATTGGATCGTTCAAGCCCGCATGGTACGGTTGGTGCATTGTATAATGAAATTTCAGGCTCATTGTTCAACAGCGATACTAAAGCCGTTCTTACCAACTATATCTATGGATTGGGTGGACGTGACTTGACCAAAGCACACTTGGTGAGTATTTTCAATGAACTCAAA
>CAZKJU010000057.1:7378-15712 GCA_964553185.1 uncultured Sulfuricurvum sp. | reverse complement strand
GAACTCAATGTTCCTCAAAAAATCATGTTGGCGGATAAATCACAGATGGTGAAAACGTTGGGTGAAGTCACAAAAGCAGGTGATATCATCTTATTTGCGAATGATGCGCCGAACTTTATTTAGAACGATAAAGGAATAAAATCCCTTTATCTACGCTAGCCGCTATGGCACTAAAGCTTGCCTCATTCGAGGCAGATTGGAGAAGCTAATGGAAAATATTCTCTATGCACCGTGGCGTGATGAATACGTAACGGGTCAAAAGATCGAGGGGTGTGTATTTTGCCACATCAGCACCCATGCAGTTGATGATGAGACACTCCATGTCCTATATCGTGATGAACATTGCTTTATCGTGATGAACCGCTACCCTTACACCCCCGGTCATTTTATGATTATTCCTCACCACCATACCGATGCTCTTGAATCACTTGATCCAAAGGTGTGGCTTCATATAAGTGCTTTGGCACAGTGCGGTGTGAGAATGCTCAAAGAGAGCTTCGGAGCGCACGGTGTTAATATCGGGATGAATTTGGGCAAAGCGGGCGGTGCAGGGATCGCAGAGCATATTCATCTGCATTTGGTTCCACGATGGGAGAGAGATACTAACTTTATTACGGCGATTGGTGAAAATCGTGTCTATTCGACCGATTTTGAAAAAATTTACCTACGATTAAAAGAGGTATCGGAAAAGTATTTTAGAGGGTGATTCCCCTTAAGAGGAAATCATTTTGGATCGATAAATTAGCGGATTTCGACTTCGATACGGCGATTTTGAGCACGACCTGCATCGGTATTGTTGGTTGCGATAGGTTCTTTAGAGCCTTTCCCGGATGTTTTTATTCGATTGGCATCGATACCGTTAGCGATTAATTTATCCCCCAATGCCCGTGCCCGTGCCTCAGAACGGGGCTGATTGCGTTCATCATTGCCGATAATGTCGGTATGACCAACGATCGTGATGTTTGCGGCAGGATTATCTTTCATAAATTTAGTGAGATTAATAACATCTTGTGCCGCCGATGTAGGGATCAGATTGGATGCAAATGCAAAGTTGATGTGCAGGGTTACACTTTTTGGACACCCTTTAGTATCTACTTGATATCCTTTTGGAGTTTGCGGACATTCATCTTTTGAATCAACGATACCGTCTCCATCCGTATCTGCTTCATTGCTCACGGCTGGAGCGGCTGCAGGAATTTGGGTTGATGCAACAGGAAGGGCTTTCTTTTCTACGCAACAATCAGGGCGTGTTGGGATGAAGCTCGCACTGTTAACTGAGATGGTACGATTTTCTTTACCATCAAAATAAGAGACATTTTGTTCAGCTGCTTGAGTCGTTACGATAAAGCCTGCCACCAATGCTGAGAGAAGCATAGAAATAGGCAAGTGTGATCTTGTATTTTTCATCGAAGGTAAGATTCCTTTTGTCCATAAGTTTACTTTTAATTATCATTATTGTAGCATACAAATGTAATTCAAAAGTGGAAAAATAAAGTTAATATGTTAAATTTGATTAAAATGTGACCAGAATATGCCGCTTTATAGTGTATAATTTGTCCACATTCAGATATTTAAAAATATTATGATAAACCACACACACATTTCAACTACAATTGGAACGTATCATTCGTTTATCATAAACTGTTAGTTCGAACTTTAAATTATTACATAACACCATAGAGGGGTTCTTCGTATGTCGCATCGTAAAATCACATGCTCATTAGTTGGCGTAACATTATCTCTCAGTGCATTTACATCATTAAATGCACTGACACTGCAAGAGGGGGTTGATGAAGTTCTCTCATCTCACCCTGTCGTACAAGAGCGTTTGCACAATTATCGTGCAACTCTTGAAGATTTACGAACAACGGAAGCACAATACCTTCCTTCGCTTGATTATTCAGGGTCGATTGCTCGTGAGAGAACAAAATCTCCTAGCACACAAAATAATAGTGTTTCATTGACATCCTATGAGCACTCATTGCAATTAACCCAAAATTTGTTTAATGGGTTTGGAACTGTTTATGAAGCCGATTATAATAAGGCACGAATTTTATCTGCGGCAAACCATTACATCGAAAATGCAAATGATATTGCTTATAATTTTACCAATACCTACATTAATGCTTTAAAAGCGCGTGATTTACTCTGTATTGCGAAAGCAAACGTCGACTTTAATAGTGATATTTATACAAAAGTCAATAAACTTTATGAAGCTGGTATGACGACTCGTTCAGAATCAGAAAAAGCCGATACTTCACTCTCTTTAGCAAAATCAAATTATGTTGTAGCCAAAAATAATGTGGATGATGCATTGTTTAACCTCGAACGAGTATTGGGACGAGAGGTTAAAATTGAAGAACTTCAAGACGGAAAATTTGAAGGTTCAATGCCCACAACACTAAAAGAGATGAAAGAGTATGCTCGCGCACACAACCCATCTGTTTTGGTCAGTGAATACAATATCAAAGCTGCAAAAGCGTTAAAAGAGTCTTCGTATAAAAATTATTACCCTAAAATTGATGCATATGCTCGTCAAAGTTGGGCAAATGATGTTGGCGGGTTAGAGGGGAAAGATGATCGCCGTGCCTTTGGATTGACGCTCAATTATAACCTCTATCGCGGCGGTGCGGATGAGTCTCAAATTCAGAAAAATTTGAGCAAAATCTACCAAGAGGGCGAAAACAAACGGGAAACAGTTCGTAAACTTGATGAACAGGGTGAGCTTTCATGGTCAGCACGCCAGTATTTGAGCGAACAGCTTGATCATTTAAAACGCTACGAAGCGACCAGTGCTAAAACCCTTGAACTCTACCAAAAAGAGTATGACCTTGGTCGCCGAACCTTGCTCGATCTATTGGTTGCACAAAATGATCACGTAGCGGCACAATCACAAATTGTTCGTGCCGAAAATGACCTCTTGTTTGCCCATTACCGCATTTTGGATGCGATGGGTTCAATGGTTCAAAATGTTTTAGGTTCAAAAACTGATGTCCATACCCAAAAAGTGGGATTAGCTATTCTGGATAATTATCTCGATAACGATGATAAAATCGAAAATCTTATTTTTGCAGATCGTAAAATTGATAAATACAAACGGGATGTTGAATAATATAACTATTGTTTTGTCATAATACAAAACTATTATATTTTTGATTAAGGTTAATGTGAATGAATGAGGAATTAGAAGGACGGATTGTAGACCCAGAGGGGGCTGCATTCGGCGTCGATCCATTATTGCAGTGTCTAGTACTCTTTACACAACTTTATCATAAACCTTTTACCGCGGAAGCTCTTATGGCAGGGTTGCCAAGTGCTCCATGGGGAGGGGCACTTCGTTTATTTAGCCTAAAATCATCCAAAGGTATGTTTTCTCGTGCTGCAAGTCGGGCCGGGCTGAAAAGTACGTTGGTTAATCGTAAAATTTCCGATATTTCTGCCCTTCAACTTCCGATGATTTTATTGTTGGAAAACTCTCATGCGTGTATTTTAGATTCGATTTCTCATGATCGAAAAAAATGTAAAATTATCCTTCCGGCTGAAGAGGCGATCGAAGAGACCATTCCCCTAGAGATACTCGAACAAGAGTATACCGGCTTTGCCTTCCTCGTCAAAAAACCGTTTGTTTACAACGAAAATGACTCTTTAACACTCAATGTGAAGCATAAACATTGGTTCTGGGATACATTAAAACTTTCTAAAAACATTTATCGTGATGTCATTTATGCGACGGTTCTGGTTAATCTTTTTGTCTTGGCGAGTCCTCTCTTTACAATGAGTGTGTATGATCGTGTTATTCCCAATAATGCAACGGAAACTCTCTGGGTCTTTGCTATTGGAGTTTTGGTCGTTTATGTTTTAGATACTTTTTTAAAATTTACCCGTGCAATGCTTTTGGAGAGTGCCGGTAAAAAGAGTGACATTATTATGTCATCCATCATTTTTGAAAAAGTTCTCGATTTGAAAATGGCATCCCATCCAAAATCGGTAGGATCGTTTGCGAGTAATTTAAAAGATTTTGATTCAATTCGCTCTTTTTTAACCAATGCAACGTTAACGGCACTGGTTGATTTCCCATTTGCTCTGCTCTTTTTACTCGTTATTGGCTACATCGGTGGATGGATGGTTGTTGTTCCGATTGTTATGATGCTCCTTATTTTGGGATATGCGATTTTCATGCGTAATCCATTGCGTGAGAGTATTGAATCAACGCATAAAGCTTCTGCAGCTAAAAGTTCGATTTTGATTGAAGCACTTCAAAATATCGAAACCCTTAAAACCTTAGGGGCTACGGGTCAAGTGCAGTGGGCGTGGGAAGAGGCTACCGGAGAAATCGCTCAACGAAGTTTGAAATCGCGTTTAATTTCAACTTCTATCTCTACCGTAACCGGATTTTTAACACAGCTCACCACTGTTTTATTGGTCATTGTCGGCGTTTATCTGATCGGTGAGCATGAACTTACTATGGGTGGTCTGATCGCTATAATTATTATTGCAGGACGTACGGTTGCTCCGATGGGACAAGCAGCAGCATTGATCGCCAATTATTCGGATGCCAAAGCTGCTTATGATGCGATTGAGGGGATTATTTCTCAGCCATCTGAACGTCCGCACGGGAAAAAATTCATAACACGTCCGCAACTAAAAGGGGAGATTGAATTTAAAAATGTCAGTTTTTCATATGATGAATCATCCCACAGTGCGTTGAAAAATATCTCTTTCTCAATTAAACCGGGGGAGAAAGTCGCCATCATCGGTCGAATCGGATCAGGGAAAAGTACAATTTCTAAATTATTGCTCCACTTGTATGAACCAAGCGAAGGATCTATTTTACTCGATGGTATCGATATCAAACAAATCGATCCGGCTGATTTGCGTAAAAACGTCTCTTATGTATCCCAAGATATCACTCTCTTTAAGGGATCTGTAAAAGATAACATTGCATACCGTTCTACCCGTTCAAGCGATGAGCAGATGATCCGTGCTTCGGTGATTTCAGGGGCGGATGAATTTATTCGTAAGCATCCTCAAGGGTATGAAATGCCAATCGGTGAGCGGGGAATGGGGCTCTCAGGAGGGCAACGCCAAAGTATCGGTATTGCCCGAGCCTTGTTGTTTGAATCTCCGATTCTTATCATGGATGAACCGACCAATGCGATGGATCAGCTCAGTGAAAATCGTCTGATCGCAAACCTAAAAGGGTATCTAGAGGATAAAACAGCTATTTTGATTACGCAAAAAAATACGATTCTCCCTTTGGTTGATCGTATTATTGTTATGAATGAGGGGCAAGTATATCTGGATGGTCCAAGAGATCAGATAATTGCAAAACTCTCAGGAGGTGTCGTATGAGTGAAAAAAAACGGTTCACTTTTGATGCCAATGACTATCAGTTTATGCGTAGCGTATCTGCTGCTGTTTTAGAAGACACTCCATCACGTTTGCGCTCTGTTCTACTGTTTTGGATTGTAACGGCTATTTTTCTTTTATTATGGGCTGGTCTTTCTCCTATTGATGAAATTGTCCGCGGCGATGGCAAAGTTATTCCCGGCGGTGAAAATCAAATGATTCAACATCTCGAAGGGGGGATGGTGAGTGCGATTATGGTCAAAGAGGGGCAAAAAGTTAAAGCAGATGATACATTGCTCCGTGTTGATAATCTAAAATCCTCTTCGACGTATGAGAGCTCGCAGTTTAAATCGGCTGAGTTGCGAGCAAAGATCGTTCGTCTTCGTGCAGAATCGTCTGGTGGAGCTTTTTCACCAACAGCGGATGATATGGCCAAAATTCCGATGCAGATTATGCAAGAGAGAAGTGTTTACAACTCCAATCAAGAGCGTCTCCGCTCTCAAATTTCAGCTCTGAGCGATCAAATGGCGCAAAAACAAAATGAAAAGATTGAAGCTCAAGGACGTATTATGGAGCAAAAACGGGCTCTTGCGCTGATACGTGAAGAGGTGGCAATTTCGGAACCTTTAGTAGCGCAGGGGATTAAGCCTAAAGTTGAGTTTTTAAAACTTCAACGTGAACTGAGTGATGTGAGTGAACGCTATAACGCGGTTCTCTCCTCTATTCCAAGATTGAACGCCGCTATCAATGAGATGAGTAGCAAGATGCGTGAAGTACGCTCTGAGTTTACGATGAAAGCGCAGATGGAACTCAATGAGGCGGAAACGGAATACAGTCGTGTCGGTGCTGAGAGTTCTGCTTTGGCCGATCAGGTTACCCGTACGGTGATTAAATCTCCAATTAACGGTATCGTTCAAAAATTGTATGTTAATACGGTGGGCGGTGTTATTAAACCGGGTGACAATCTGATCGAAATTGTCCCTACTGAAGGGGGATTATTAGCGGAGGCTAAAGTCAAACCCGCTGATATCGCTTTTATTTATCCGGGACAAGATGCGATTGTAAAAGTTACGGCGTATGATTTTTCATTATACGGTTCATTGCACGGCAAAGTGGTTACGATCAGTCCCGATACGGTAACGGATAAAAATGATAATGTCTATTATGTCGTCAAAATTCAAACCGATAAAAAATATCTCGGAACCAAAGAAAAACCGCTTAAAATTATTCCGGGGATGATGATTAACGTTGATATCATTACTGGTGAAAAAACGATTTTAGAGTACATCCTAAAACCGATTTTGAAAGCTAAGCAATATACGTTTACGGAGCGATAAGTGAAATTGTATTTGATGTCGGATGATATTGCGTTGCGCGGTCGTTGGATGAGTATTCTAAGTGCTTTGCATCCAACAACCCTTTCGTCGTTGTCAACGGATATTGAGGCAGATTGTATTGTTTTGCTTTTGGACCGTATGCTGGAAAATACGAACGATCAATCAATCAAAGAATTATTTAGACATCGTGTTGCGGTTCTCTCTACTACACCTAATTTTCAAGAAGCTCAAAAATTTTTAGGGCTGGGAGCAATGGGGTATGGAAACGCAATGATGCACGAATCTCATTTGCATTCGGTTTATCAAGCTTTAGAAGAGGGAAAAGTTTGGCTTCATCCTGATTTTATCAGCATGATGATCACTCAAATTCAGATGCATAACAATCCCCAAAAAAAATCAGAGCATATCCTCGAAACACTCAGTCAACGTGAAAAAGAGGTTGCTGTGATGTTGGGTGATGGAGCAACCCATCAAGAGATTTCGGATGCATTGGATATCACCGTTCGAACCGTCAAAGCGCATGCCACTTCTATCTATCAAAAACTCGACGTAAAAGATCGTTTAGCCCTTTCATTACTCCTTCATTCATAAATTTTTTATCAATTAGTACCTAAGTACAATAGACTAATTTTTTTTCCTTCGATACAATAAACCATATAAAAATTTCTAATTCGTAAGGAATCTCCCATGGCACGAGTAATCGGATACGTTAAATCTTTAGAATACGGCTCTTTTTTCGTCAAAGACGCTAAAGGAAATGTCAGAGAGTTAAAAGCAGGCGAAGCGATCCATGAAGGTGAAACCGTTTATGGTGCGAAAGGGAATCCGAGCAACGCCCAAATTGTGATTGATGTAACATTGCAAGGGATGGGAGATCTTGTAATTGCCGGAAATGGTGCCCTTAATTTCGATACTTCGCTCCTCAAAGGAATTTTCGCACATGAAGATGCTGTTGTCTATGTTAATTCGGTAAAAGATGCTTTGGCTTTGGCAGGTGGTGATATTACCAATGTCGAAACAGATTTGCGTGATGGACAAACAGCGGGTGAAGATGAAACGGCAGCAGGGCAAACGTTAACAGACCAAGAACGAGCAAGTGATACATTTAATAATCGAGATGGATTAATCGGTGATGTTCGTACAGCTCTCAATTTTACTGATTCTACCCGTACCACTCCTACGAATGATGATCAGCCGTTTAGACCGGTGGTTTTGGAAATTCCTGTAGAACTTGGCACACCGACAATCACCCACGTAGGGGATGTTGATCCTGCGATCAATAACGTGACCGTTACAGAGGGTACAGCAGCAGTATTTACTGTCAATCTTTCAAATGCAAGCAGTACACCAACAAGCTTTGCCCTTGCTCTTAGCGATGGAAGCGCGAACCTTACCAGTGACTACACTGCGGCATTGACCTTTAGTAATGGTGTTACTTATGATAGTGCGACCGGACAAGTGAGCGTTCCTGCGAACGTTACAAGCTTCACCGTAACCGTACCGACCGTGAATGACACTACCAGTGAACCATCAGAAAACTTCACCCTTAGCGTAGGCGGAGTAGAGGGAACCGGTAATATCACCGACAACGACGGCACACCGACAATCACCCACGTAGGGGATGTTGATCCTGCGATCAATAACGTGA
>CAZKJU010000057.1:0-7278 GCA_964553185.1 uncultured Sulfuricurvum sp. | reverse complement strand
ACTTCACCCTTAGCGTAGGCGGAGTAGAGGGAACCGGTAATATCACCGACAACGATCCTACCGCTCAAAACGACAGCGGTGCGGTCAATGAAGATGCGACACTTACCGTAACCGCTGCGAACGGCGTGATCCTAAGCGGATCAGCGGCTAGCGGAAGAGATACCGATCCAGACGGTGATACCTTAACGGTGAGCGCCGTACGAACCGGAGCAGAGAGCGGAAGCGGAACCGCGGGAACCGTTGGAAGTTCATTGGCAGGAACCTACGGTCACTTGACACTCAATACGAATGGAAGCTATACCTATGTTGCCGATCAAGCGGCTGCGGATGCCTTAGCGACAGGAGTAGTTGCCCACGATATCTTTACCTACACAATCAGTGATGGTGAGGGTGGAAGTGATGTAGCCCAACTGGATATTACGGTCACGGGCATCAACGATGCACCTATAATAGGTGCAATCAATTCAACTACTTATGTTTCTGAGGAAGGATTGGTTAATGGTATAGCCGATACAACAGGTAATCCTACTGACACTACTAATTTAGTTACATCATCAGGAACTATGAATATAAGTGATATCGATAGTACAGTTACCGTAACATTAGTAGCTCCGACAACTACATTAACTTCAGGTGGAACAAATGTCACTTGGACATTGTCAAGTGATCAAAAAACATTAACTGGTATGGCAGGCTCTAAAGAAGTTATTACCGTTAATATCAATAATAGTGGTGCGTATACTGTAACATTAAAAGCACCAATTGACCATGCAACTACAAGTGTAGAAGATGTTAAGTCATTAGCTATTGGTGTTAAAGCGACTGATGGCATTGCGACAACAAATGGAACATTGACAGTAAATATCGAAGATGATGCTCCGACTGCCGGTAATATTACACAATCGATTACATTGCCTATACAAGATTCAAATGTTACTTTAGTTTTGGATGTCTCTGGAAGTATGGGAACAAAAGATGGACCGGGTGGTATAACACGTTTGGCTACTTTACAACAAGCAGCTAATAACCTATTGGATGGATATGATAATTTTGGTGATGTAAAAGTTCGTATTGTTACTTTCTCTACCAATGCAGCAGCAAGTGGTTCTTTATGGATGACAGTAGCAGAAGCAAAAACTGCTATTAATGCACTTACTGCTAATGGTGGAACTAACTATGATGAAGCTTTAGCTGATACGATTAGTGCTTTCACTGATTCAGGGAAAATTAACGGTGGTTCAAACGTAGCTTATTTCATTTCTGATGGTGCTCCGACATTTGGTTCAGGTACTACGAGTGAATTGGCGCCGGCTGGTCAAAGTCCAGGAACTCCTTCAACAAATGGAACTGGTAACGATCAGTCCGGTAGTGATACGGGAATCCAAAGTGCCGAGCAGACTATTTGGGAAAATTTCTTAACTAATAATGATGTGAAATCATATGCTATTGGAATTGGAAGCGGTGCAGTATCAACATATTTAGAACCAATTGCATTTGATGGAAATACAGGAACCCAACCTGCACCTATTATGGTTACAGACTTGTCCCAATTGTCTTCAGTATTGCAAAAAACGATTGTTCCTCCAACAGCCGGAAGTTTAAGTGGTAATCTTGGCAGTAGCAGTTATGGACTTGGTGCAGATGGTGGGTATATTAAATCATTGACGGTCAATGGAATTACTTATACCTATAATCCTGTTGCACACACTATTACCCCTTCGGGTACAGGTGGAAGCACTTATACTTACAATGCAACAACCGATGTTTTGACAATAACCACGGCAGATAAAGGTATTTTGACAGTTGATCTGAAAGCAGCTACCTATACGTATCAAGCTCCGGCAACGTTAGCTACAAGTGCGACATTAACTGAAACTATCGGCTTTGCTATGAATGATAATGATGGTGATAGTGCAAGCGGAACATTGACACTCAATGTTGCACATGCGACTGAAGTGATGCTGACTAGTACATCAACGGCTATCGCTACTAGCGGTATGGGCTTAAGTGGTGAATATTTTGGATATAACGATAACCGAACTGGAACTGCAACTGATCCATTGTATTCGGGTCAAACGCGGTTACATTCAGATGACGGTACGGGAGATACGGGTACTGCCAATAATATAGATACTTTGGCTGACGTTGAAGAAGTTATTGAAGGACGTAACAATGATACGACGCTTATCAATAGCTCAAGAACTGGTGCTGCAAATGCAGCAGATGCAACATTTACAGCGTATAAACTCGAATATGGTGTACAAGCTGGAACAAACACAACATTATTTAGCTCAGATCTCGGTCAAAATAGAGCGGTTACTAGCGGAACAGTAACGACAAACAACGGTACAGGAACTGGGAATAATAACTTGTATACGTTCCTAAAAGGTTCAAATACTGCTAATTCAAGTAACATTACCGTTACGAGTGGTGTTGGTGATACGACTGATGCAATTATCCGTATGGTTGGTTATGTATATGTTGTGGGGGGAACCTATGATTTACGCGTTACTGGTGATGATGGTTATCGAATCCTAATCGGTGGTCAAGTGGTTGCACAAATGGATCAAATTCAATCGACAACAACAAATGTATTTACAAATAAGACGATTGCCGATGGTTGGCAACCTATTGAAATTTTGTATTGGGATCAAGCTGGTGAAGCAGCATTCCGTTTAGAAACAAAACTGACCGGAACTCCAGATAGTGCATATCAAATCGTTAGTACCGATACGATGCCAATATTGAATGCAAATCAAACACCTCCGGTATTGACTGAACAACAAGATATGGTTGATACGGGTACAGGTACATGGTCAATTCGCACTGGGGCTACTTATAATGGAGATGCCGCTGATAACTACGTTACCGGAACAGATGGTAAAGATGTTATCCACGGTGGTGATGGCAATGATGTGATTGACGGCGGTGCGAACAAAGATTGGTTGTACGGTGATGTCGGAAATGACAAATTGCTCTTTGATGCTAAAGATGCTGTAGTCGATGGTGGAGCTGGTATTGATACATTGATCCTATCTACGGGAACAAGTATTAATTTCAATACATTGGATACTAGTAATAATCCAATTAAAAATATGGAAGTAATCGATCTTGGTATTACAGGACAGCATAGTTTGACGAATATTAGTTTGCAAGATGTGATTGATATGACTGATACCAATAATGATCTCTATATTCTTGGTAATTCAGCCGATACGGTTGATTTCTTAAGTGGAAATGGATGGAGTAAGCAAACTAGTACAGTTACCGAAGTAATTAATGGTCAATCACATGAGTTTAATGTTTACAGCAATGCACAAGATGCAACGGTAAAAGTCGAAGTAACATTGGCTATCGATACAACTTTATAATTACGCTACAATAAGAGCATGAAAAAAACCTTTGCTCTTTTCTTCATTTTGGCGGCGGTTGCCGCCATTCTTATTAGCTCCCCTGAATTTTCTATTGCCAAAGTTTTTATGGATAAGATCGAACGTGAATACGGTCCGATTGCTAAAAAAAGGGCTTTTTATCTCGTTCAAATGATGAATGATGCACGTGATTTGGATGATATGGGAAAAATGGAAAAGGTGAATGATTTTTTCAATCAGACACCGTATGCATCGGATAAAACCACATGGGGAATCAGCGATTACTGGGCGACTCGGTATGAATTTATAGGCAAAGATCGAGCTGACTGTGAAGATTACGTTATCGCTAAATATTTCACTCTCAAAGAACTTGGTGTTCCAACGTCGAAGCTTTACATGACCTATGCTAAATCGATTCGCTACAAAACAGCGCATCTGGTTTTGACCTATTATGAAACTCCCAAATCGGTACCGCTGGTTTTAGATAACTACAATTTCAAAATTCTTCCGGCAACTGTACGGGATGATTTGATCCCGATATACAGCTTTAGCGGGGATGAACTCTTTAATGCCAAGCAGGCGCAAATTGGGAAGATGGTTCCGGCGGCAACCAAACAAAAACGTCCATGGGACGAATTAGTTATAACACGACAAAAGGATTAGGTATGAGTTTATTTAAACAGTTGGTGATAATGCTAACCCTCTTTTTAGGGGTGATATTGATCTCGGTTATGTTGTTAAACTTTAAATCAGCAACCGAATTTGTTCAAAATCAGCTCTATACCGATGCAAAAAATACGGCGCATTCACTGGGGCTTTCACTCTCCAAAGTGGCAGACCCTAATGATACTTCGAGTATGGAGACGATGATTAACGCCATTTATGACAGTGGCTATTATCAACGTATCCGACTGGTCGATATCGATGGCAAAGAGGTCTATAATCGAGAGAGCGATGTACGTGTCAGTGATGTTCCAGCATGGTTTATCGAGATGGTTCCGATCCAAAATGCGAGTGCTACTAGTGATATTATGATCGGATGGAGTCGTTTTGGTACTCTCGAAGTAAGCGGTCATACGGGGAATGCATATCGTCAACTCTACAGCACATTGATCGATTTGATCCAAACATTTTTAATGATCGGTCTCGTGGTTTTCGCGGTTCTTTATGGACTGCTAAAACTAAGTTTGAAATCATTAGAACGGATACGTGATCAAGCTAAAGCGATTATTGATAATGAGTTTATTATCGAGAAAAAAATCCCTTTTACCACGGAATTTCGTTCTGTTACCACAGCTATGAATGCAATGGTAGCAAAAGTCAAAGATATTTTTGAACGCGAAAACGAGACATTGCGCCGTTATCATGAGCTGCTCTATAAAGATACGGAGACGAAGCTCCATAACCGCCGTTATCTGACCGCGAAGCTTCCCGATTACCTTCAATCCGACGCATCTCTCTCATCTGGTATTTATCTCTTGGTGAGTGTGGATGAGATAGATAGGCTGAAAAGGGAAAAGGGGTATGAACGTTATACAAAGCTCATTAATACACTGGCTGAAGAGTTGAATACACAATTAGGAGCTTTTCGTCACACCTTGATTGCCAGACTCAATGAAAGTGATTTTTTTGCAGCAGTACCCGCTTGTGAGATAGGGACGGTTAGCCATCAAATTGAGACACTTATGATACATATGCGTAAGCTCATTGAAGAGTTGGATAAAGAGCTGTTAGAGTATTTGATCATTGGGTGCGGGATAGGCACTTACAGCGAAAAAGATACCTTAAAATCTCTCTTTTCACGAGCTGACCATGCAGTAACGCAGGCAAAACTCCGTGGCAATTTCGTTATTGATATCAATAAAAGTGAAAATGAACCGTTGGTTTTGGGACGTGAAGAGTGGCGTAATGAACTCCTAAAAAGTTTGGAAGAGTCACGCATGCTGTTGGCATTCCAAAGTGCAGTTGAACAACGCTCTGATGAGCTGAGTGTACTTCATGAAGAGATCTTTTTGCGATTATTGGATCGCGAGGGTGTTATCCACTCCGCCGGTTATTTTATCCCAGTGGCGACTTCTTTGGGGCTTATCGACACTTTGGATCGTTATATGATCGAGAAAGTTTTTAAACATATCAAAGATCATAATCCGATAACGCCATTAGCGTTGAATCTCAGTGGCGATTTTGTAAAAAAATACGCCAATATCCAATGGCTCAGAACGCAACTGGAAACATTCCATCGTCAAAGTGATTTGATATTGTGGTTTGAAGTGAGTAACACCACCGCAATACATGAACTAGAAGCGGTTTCGGCGATCAGCGCGATGGTAAAAATGTTTGGATACCGTTTTGGAATCGATCACTTTACCATTCCTGAAGCAGGTGCCCATTATCTCCAAGCAATCCGTCCGGATTACATAAAAGCCAACAGTGCTTATTTACAAGATATGATGTTTGATAAAGAGACGGGGAAAAGTCGTGAGAGTTTTAATAACGTTATCCGAAGTCTTGGTATTTCGGTTATTGCGATTAATATCGAAGAAGCAAAAGAGGTTGATCATCTAAAAGCGCTTGGAGTAGAGCGGTTCCAAGGTTCTCATATCGCACCGGTAGCATTACTGCAATAGTTTTATATTCGTTGTCATTCCGGTGAAGACGGGCGAAGTGCCTGTAGGGTGAATCTAGCTGGATACCCGCCTACGCGGGTATGACGTGTACTATTCTTTTTTCTTGCGTGTCAATACAAACGCAAAAACAGCGATTACTGCCAGTAGAATAAAAATATTTCCTTGTTCTTCCATTAGATTTCCTTTAGTAATTTTTTCATAATTTCAATGTGATAACTCTCTTGGAAATTGATAAATTCAAAAAAGCGTGATAGTTTTTCATCCGAGATTGCAGATGAGAGTTTGCGACACTCCTCTTTGGCATTCTCTTCTTCGATGATCCCATCTTGTAAAAATTTTTCCATATTTTCGATTTGATAGGTACGGGGATGTAAAACTCTCGGTAGCGCTAGAATCCCCATTTTTGCCATCATCTCTCCAAAAGAGCGAAGATGAAACTGCGATTCATCGATTAAATCTTGGAAATGGATTACTTGCAGTGGAGTGGAGGCGCGAATCTGTCGATAAAAATAGATCATAATGAGTTCATACTCTTTGTATAGCTCTTCAAATAAGAAGAGAGTTAGGGCATCAATTTCGCTAGAGCCAAGAGAGGCATCGGGCCATTGACGTGATCGATTGAAAGCATGGATAGGCTCATCTGATAATTCGTTTAGATAACTTTTTAATACTACAAGAATATAGTTTTCATCATGAACCATCCGTTGGGATAGAGGTGTATCGTCATACTCTAAATGGAGTGCTTTAATCTCATCGATAGTGGTGTGAAGAAGAGTGAAAAAAGAGTTGCTTTCAATATTAAATTTTGGATCACGTTCATAGTTGTATGGGAGATTGTTTTCAAAAAGTGATTGCGCAATCCATTTGAGGTGACGAAATTCCATTTGTGAAAACTCATAGAGTTTGCTTTTGACTGATGGATTATTGACGGCAAATGAGATAAACGTAATCCTTAGCCAAAGCTCGTGTTTTGCTTTAAAAAGGGTTGAACCCATCATACTTCTACCTCACATTCCATTTCGATATCAATGGCATACAGTTCTTCAGCTATCCCTTCTTGCTTTTGTTGCTCATGAATCTGTGCCGCTTCGAAAGCGGTGAGTACCATTTGAGCGCAAGCTTGCTGTTTTATGGGTCCAAGAGCAACTTTTTCACGAAGTTTTACTGCCGCACTCTGAGCATATTCGAGTGACTCACCTTTAATCATCTCGGTGAACATCGATCCCAATACGACCGTATCGTGGCAACCGTTGGTGGCATAACCGACGTTTTTGAGAATA
>CAZKJU010000056.1:0-15770 GCA_964553185.1 uncultured Sulfuricurvum sp. | reverse complement strand
TCAAGTCGTTTCACCAAAGCTGAAAACGATTGAGCAACTTCTTTAATCTCTGAAGATGCTTCATTTTGATCAATATCAAAAGGCTCATCTTTACTCCATACTCGAATCTTTTCCGCTAAATCTCCAAGTGGCTTCATGTAATAATGCAATACAAATACAACAACGATCAAAATTCCGAGCAACGAAATCAGATAGCGAAAAAAAAGTTTTTGACCATATTTAATGACCGAACGATCAATCTTATGATGATCGCTGATAGCGTTAAGATAATAACCATTGGCGATAGGAACATAGGAAACAATACTATCGTGAGTATTAACAAAAGGGGTGGTTGATATTTTTAAACGCAGCCCGCTTACTTCGGAATCATTCAAAATCATTTCAATATGAGGAATAGAATACAAAAAGGATAAATTGCTTGAAGGAGAAAGTGATTCATCGAGATATTCATCTTTACTCTCAACCAACAAATGATGCAGTACATTTTCTACATCAAGCTCTTTTTGAGTGTGAATCGTTTTAGTCGCAATATACCAATTAATACTAAATGCAATTGCGATCCCCATCGCAAATATAAAAGTGATTTTAAATTTGAGTGATGATGCCCATTCAAACACTAATAATATATCCTCTCGTTTTTACTGTTTTAATGATCTGCGGATCGATTTTACGTCTAATTCGTCCTATGAGTTCATCGACAGCGTTAGAGGTCACGTTCTGAGGGTTTTCATAAAGCGTATCCATTATCTCTTCTCTTGAGACAACATTACCCCTCTCTAAAAGATAAAAAAAGAGTTTATGCTCGTTCGCACTCAAAATAATCTCTTTTCCATTCAATGATACTGTTTTAAGAATGGGATCGATAGTAACATCTCCAAACGTGAGAATTGTAGGAACATAACGTCTTGATAACGCAATAATACGCGCACGAAGCTCTTTGATATCAAACGGTTTTTCAAGATAATCATCGGCACCGAATTCCAATCCTTCTACTTTGTCATCAATAGTCGCTAACGCACTAAGAACCAAGACTGCACAAGAAGGATTTTTTCTTTTTGAATACTGAATCAGCTCTTCTACACGATCTTTCCCGTGAAATGTTCGATCTACAACAAAAACTTGGTAGGTAAATCCATCTAAGTACCCTTTTGCTTCTTCAACATTTTCAACGGTATCTATAATCCAACCATTTTGAGATAGCGAAAGTTTGAGCAACCCCAACAATTCTGTTTCGTCATCCGCAATCAAAATCCGCATTTACAACTCTTTTTGCTCATTTATCAAGATTCTGATAGTTTTGTCTTTCAACTCTTTTTTAATAGCTGCAGCAAGGACAACTGCTTCTGTTTCATGTAAAAAAAGTCGAAAGAGTCCAAAATCGCGTCTTGCACTAACCTGTTCTTCCGCACTAATTAAAAAAGCTCCGGCACTGTATCGTTTACAAGGGAAAAAATAAAAATCATCATACCCTTCTTCCAATAATAAATCAACCAAAATATCTTTATTGGCGATCTCAAAATAAATATCCATTCCTCGTAAAAGCATCATTTTTCCTTCTTATAAATCGCTTTAAAAGCAGGCGGTAAAATCAATAATGTCAATATTGTAGAGGTTACCAATCCACCTAAAACGACAATAGCAAGCGGTTTTTGAACCTCACTCCCAACCCCCTGAGCAAATAAGAGCGGCAGTAATCCCAAAGCTGCAATAAAGGCTGTCATTAATACCGGACGAAGTCGTCTTCGTGCTCCTTCATAAACAGCGTTCTCAATCGAATGTCCCTCTGCAAGCAACGCATTGAAATAACTCACCATAACAACCCCGTTTAAAACCGCTATTCCAAAAAGTGCGATGAATCCAACAGAAGCCGGAACCGATAAATATTCACCGCTGACAAACAATGCAATAATCCCACCCGTTACCGCAAAAGGGATATTGAGTAAAATCAGCAACGTATAACTGACCGAACGGAACGTAAAAAAGAGGATTAAAAAAATAACCGCGATACTGATCGGAATCACCATCATTAATTTAGCAGCCGCGCGCTGCTGATTTTCAAATTGTCCCCCATACACAATATGATACCCTTTTGGTAATTGAACACTCTGAGCAATTTTTTCTTTTGCCTCATCAACGAATCCGACCAAATCTCTCCCTTCAACATTGGAACGCACCACACTCAAACGTTCTCCATTTTCTCGATCTACTTTCAGCGCCCCTTCTGAAGATTCTATTTTTGCAACACTTTGAAGGGGTACAGAGTACCCTTCTGCCAAAGGTAATTCCAACCCTTTAAATCTTTCAATATCGGTTGCAAATGATTCATCCATACGGATCAAAACCGGAATACGAGTGTTATTTTGCGGGATTTCATCAACAACAATCCCATCCAGAGCAATTTTTAAAAAACGATCCAATTCAGCCGTATCTACACCGATTTTCGCTGTTTCGATGCGATCAGGTTGTACACTTAAATAATTAACTCCCTCGTTGAGTGTTGTAAACACTTCCGTAGAACCTTGAATCCCACCAAGTACATCGGCAACACGTTGACTCAGTATATTCAAGGTATCAATATCAGGTCCATAAATTTTTATCGCGAGATCTCCCCGTGATCCGGTCAACATCTCCGAAACGCGCATTTCGATCGGCTGGGTAAACCCAAAACTGATTCCGCTGAAATCTTTCAATGCATCTTCAATCTTGCTTTTAATCTCATCCTTATCAGCCGCTTCCCACTCCTCATGAGGTTTAAGCGCAATAAACGTATCCGTTTGATTCAGCCCCATCGGATCGAGCCCTAATTCATCCGAACCCGTTCGAGCCACGATCGATTTGACTTCAGAAACGTTTTCTATAATCGCACGTTGTATCGCTAAATTCAGCTCTTTTGATTTTTCCAAAGATATGGAAGGAGGTGTCTCAACACTGAGAATAATATCCCCCTCATCGAGTGTCGGCATAAAGCTTTTTCCCACAAAAGCAAATAATGCAAAACTGACGATTAAAAATCCAAATGCAGTCATAAACAGTGTCCGTGTCCGCGTTAGAGCAAACTGTAACATTGGAGCATAAAGCTTACTAAAAAAAGCTCCCAATCGAGTCTCTTCATGAGCCGTACTCTTTAAAATCAGTGAACAAACAACCGGAATCAATGTCAATGAGAGGATTAAAGACCCAAACAATGCAAATACGATGGTCAAAGCAACCGGTGCAAACAGTTTTCCTTCTAAACCTTCCAATGTCAATAACGGCAAAAATACAACTGCAATAATCAATATTCCGCTAAATACTGCCGTAGAAACCTCTTTGGTCGCACGATAAACTTTATGAAGTTTTGGTAAATTTGAATCTTTTTCGGATAAGCGGGCAAACACGTTTTCAACGACAACCACCGCAGAATCTACTAACATTCCAATAGCGATTGCAAGCCCGCCAAGACTCATCAAATTAGCACTTAATCCAAAATAGCGCATCATTAAAAAAGCAATGGCAAGAGAAAACGGCAAAATCACGCTCACCGCAATCGCCGCACGTAAATCTCCCAAAAAAAGCAACAGCAAAACAACGACCAGGATAATCGCTTCCACCAATGCTTTCGATACGGTACCGACTGCTTTTTCAATTAATGAACTACGATCATAAAAAGGGACAATTTTAACTCCGGCAGGGAGCTGATTTTTTAACTTTTCGATCCTTTTATTGATCTCTTCTATCGTTTCTTTGGCATTCGCCCCTTTCAATGTCAGAACCAATCCCTCTGTTGTCTCACCGAGACCATCTTTAGTCACAAATCCCATACGGGTACGTGCATCTTCACGAACGTCACAAAAATCTCCGATTCGTATTGGACCGTTATGCGAATGGATGGTGATATTGGCAATTTCTTCGATATCTTTAACACCGCTTTCAAATTTAACCAAAAAGCTCTCCTCTTGGGAGTCCAATCGACCGGCACCGTCATTTTTCAGATTATTGGAGAGGGTCTCCTCAAGCATACTCATCGGAATACCAAGATGACGCATTGCAAGAGGATCTGGTATAACGACAATGGAGCGTACTTCACCCCCCAAAGCATTAACGTCTGCTACCCCCTTGGCCCCGCGCAATGATGGACGGATGACAAAATCCAAAAGTTCCCGCTTCTCTTTTGCGCTTACCGGTCCTTCAATCGTAAACATAAACGCTTCACCCAATGGCGTTGTAATCGGTGCCATTCCCCCTTCTACCCCTTTTGGTAAAGAGGGGAGAATCATAGAGAGCTTTTCAGCCACTTGAGATCTTGCTCGATAAATATCCGTCCCTTCATTAAAATCGATTGTGATGTCTGCAATGGCGTATTTTGAAGTACTTTTAAGAAGTTTTTGATTTTCCAAACCCAGTAATTCTGCTTCAAGCGGCTTGACCACCCGATTTTCAACCTCTTCAGGAGTCATTCCGGGTGCTTTCATAATAATTTTTACTTGAGTCGTTGAGATATCTGGAAAAGCATCGATCGGTATCTTGAAGAACGAATAGATACCGTATCCGAACAACGATAGGGACAACAGAACAATAATGAGGCGTTGTTTGAGTGAAAACTCAATGATTTTTGACAACATTATTCAAATCCCATCCCTGAAAGTGCCCCTTTGAGGGTAATGATTCCGGATGTTGCCACCTTTGTAGTGGGTGTAAATCCATCGGCAGCTACAGCCATATGATCTTTATAGATTTTTTTGATCACTACCGATTTTGGTTCGAATCCTTTAGATGTTTTCACAAAGCAAATATCACTTTTTTTATATTTGCTTATCGCATTTCGAGGAAGAAGAACCCACTTTTCGTCCATTGGAGCTGTAATATAAAACTCACCCGATCCACCGGCACGGTATTTTGGATTTGCGGTATTTAATTCAGCCATAGCAGTAGCTGAATTGTTTAAGCTATCTACACTGCCGGCAAACGAAGTAATTTTTCCGATCAGATTCCCTTGCGCATCAACCACACCTGAACCGATTCGTACCGATTCGATATGTTTTGGAGATATTTTTATAAACGCTGTTAGTTTTTTTCCGGAAACAATCTTCATATAGGGTTTAAACGGTTCAATTTTTTCGCCTGCTTGTTGTGGCATATTAGCCAAAATACCGCTTTGTTTGGCTCGAATGACAAAACCCATCCCTTCACTCACTTTCATATCAGCGCCCGCAAATACAAAGCGTCCCTCAAGTTCACGAATTTTCGTTTGCAAGGTAGAGGCTTCCAAAGCACTTTTTTGCGATTCTCGAAGTGCAATAACACCTTCTTGATAGAGTTGAGCATCTTTTTTGGCAAATTCCTGAGCCATCTTCAATCGGCTTTTCAAATCATTGATTTCATACAACGCACTGAGCAATTCCGAAGAAGCTATTTTGGCAAGAATCTGACCTTTAACGACACTGTCCCCTTTGTGTTTGTGCAGTTCAATTACACTCGCTTCTGATCCGACAGTGTAATTCTTAGCACCTTTATCGCTGTAATCAACCATTCCAATCAGTGGCCCCATTGAATCTGAGCGAATGATACGTACATCCTCAATTGTGATCCCCATTTTTTTTATCTGGACATCACTCATCTGTATCTGAGCCCATAATGTGATAGAACCTATACACAACAACCATAATTTTTTCATCGTACTATCACTCCTAATCTGCTTTCCAACTCATACATTTCATCGATATATTCATCACGAAGATCGATACTTCGCAAACGGGCATCATAATATTCCCTCTTCGTTGCCAAATACTCAAACTGAGTGATTATTCCCCCTTCAAATGCCTTTTGAGCCATAGAAAAAAGTGATTCATACTGTTTATGTGTTTCATCCGATTTTCGAATCATACTTTCCCGCTCACTAAGGTGTTCACTCAACGCTTCTACCCCTAAGCGTATTTTTGTCTGCATATTTTTTTTCTGGTGTTCCAATGCACTCCGTTCACTCATCAAAGCGGCAATCGTGTTTTCATACCGGTTTGGTAACGTGATGGGAATACTCACACTGAAATCAATACTTTTTTGTGTTGGTTCTTGAGTTGCACCTACCCCAATACTAAACGATTCAAAACGAGACTCTCGTGCGGTATTGATCTGAGCATTGATCTGAGTGATTTTCATTTGAATTGTTTCTAATGCGGGAGATTGATTGATAGCCATATGAACAATTTCATTATCTCGGATATACTCGAATTTCAAATCATCAATCACAACCGGATCATGACTCATACTTTTTTCACGAAGCACATGCTGCACATGTTCAGCTTCCATCTGAGCCTTATTCAAATCTTCTTTGGCTTTTAACGATTCGCTCTCCAATCGCATCAACTCCATTTTCGACATTCGGCCAGCAATATGTTGTTTTTTCCCGGCTTCATAAGCTTTATCGGAGAGTTGTGCTTTTTCGCTATAAATGGCAACACGTGCCGATGCGGTTTCATATTTCAACCATTCGTGTTTGAGATCGATATCAACCATTCGACGGAGAATATTCCCTTGATGTGAAAGATTTTTTCGGATAATCTCCCACTCCGCAGATTGAGCATTGGAGAGTTGCGGCATTTTAAATGTCCATTCTGTCATAAAACCATATTCATAGCCATCATCAACAGAATCATCTCCACGAATTTTTCGGCTTGACAATCCAATATTCACAGGTTCAGCTGAGAGTGCGAGATTTTTAGAATAGTCCGTTGACTGAATTGCCGCATCGTTTTCGAGTTTTTCTATCGCATTTTCATAAACACGACCCGAAAACTCTTGAAACGTAACCGACCACCCAAGTAAGGGGATAAGAAGGAGTGAAAAACGTTTAATAATCATTCTACACTCACCTGTTTAAGAATAGCTGCATTTGTAGGGTCAACGTATAGTTTAACCTGTTGTGTTGGATTGGATTTGGCATAAACTTCATATACCAATTCTGATGCAACGTCTTTCAACTCTACTTTTGAAACAATGTAGCCTTTCTCTTCCAATGATTTTTGAATATTTTCATTGTTTAACGGAGCTAATGAACGCAAATATCGCTCTTTTTCAAGCTTTTGCACAGGGTGTTTCTTATGATTCCCGAAAGAATATTTCAGATGCTCAGCCGTGGGTACTTTTACCGATGAACCGATAGAAGCCAAAAGGGAAATACTGCAAAAGGATAAGCCAAGGATAATTTTTTTCATATGTTAAACCTTAGAATTTAAATTTTCAAAATTCTACGTATCCTCTATGAGAAAATCTTGAGAATATGCCCCAATAACCCATCCTCCCAATACTAAGAGAGGCTATGGTATAATCGCCCCCATCATTTAGCCCCTTCCAAAGGTACTTATTATGGGTCAAACTATAACTGAAAAAATATTCTCCGAACACGTAGGCCATGCAGTCTATGCAGGTGAAATCGTCCGCTCTCCGATCGATATGGTCATCGGAAACGACATCACTACCCCTATCTCGATCAAAGCATTCGAAGATTCGGGCGCGACTGCGCTCGCTAATCCTGATGGGTTCTCCATCGTTCTCGACCACTTCATCCCTGCTAAAGATATCGCATCTGCCAACCAAGCGCGGATCAGTCGTGATTTCGCTAAAAAACACCAAATGAAAAACTTTTTTGATGAAAAAGATATGGGGATCGAACATGCTCTTCTCCCTGAAAAAGGGTTGGTCGTTCCGGGTGATGTGATCATCGGTGCCGACTCTCATACCTGTACTCATGGAGCACTCGGCGCATTCTCTACCGGGATGGGATCAACTGACCTCGCGTTTGCGATGGTCACAGGGGGGAACTGGTTCAAAGTCCCTGAGTCGATTAAAGTAGTCTTGAGCGGAAAACCGGGCAAATACACGACAGGTAAAGACGTGATCCTCGAAGTAATCCGCATGATCGGAGTGGATGGTGCATTGTACCGTACCCTCGAATTCGTCGGAAGTACGATCCCGTACCTCACGATGGATGATCGCTTCAGCATGTGTAATATGGCAATCGAAGCGGGAGCAAAAAGCGGTATCGTTGCGTATGATGAGATTACGGCAGAGTTCTTGAGCGATAAACCTCTCGCACGCGAACCAAAAATCCACACCTCCGATGAAGATGCCTCGTATGTACAAGTTCTCGAAATCGATGTCGCCGCTCTCGAACCTGTCATCGCTTATCCGTTCTTGCCATCCAACGGTCACAGCCTCAGCCAAGCAGTCAGCGACCAAATCAAAGTGGATCAAGCATTTATCGGCAGTTGTACCAACGGACGTTTGAGTGATCTTAAAATCGCCGCTGAAATTCTAGCGGGCAAACGGGTTCACCCTGATGTTCGCCTCATCGTCACACCGGGGACACAACGTATCGCACGTGAAGCAACAAAACTCGGCTATATGGACATCATCATCGATGCGGGCGGAGTTGTCTCGAACCCTACCTGCGGTGCATGTTTGGGCGGGTACATGGGAATTTTGGGAGATAATGAAGTAGCTATTGCAACCACAAACCGTAACTTCGTCGGTCGTATGGGTTCACGCTCATCGAAAGTCTATTTGGCAAACTCTGCTGTCGCTGCCGCTTCGGCGATCACAGGATACATCACCGATCCCGCAACTATTCGCTAAAGTAGCACCCCTCAGCGATATTTCTTTTCGATCCCCACAAGGGTTCGATAGAGCTTCGCCCCTTCCTCTTTTTCCCCTTTTGCATACACCTTTTTCCCATCATGCGCAAAAAATGTCAATTCCAGCGGTGAGGAAGAATCCCCAGAAGCAAGAACTGCAATGTCATCCGGTGAAATCGTAAAACTGGTGAGGACTTTTTTGGTCATAAAATCGATCTGAGGATAGGCGGCGTAGACGAGTTCGGAGCAAACGATCGTTTCTGTGGTGTTGACATTGAAATCAAAATCGTATTTTTTACCGAAATGACTCATCGCCAAATCGAGCGATGTACGCATCGCATCAGCTTTAAGCCGATTCGGGCGGAGAACCGCAACGTCATCGATATTCATAAAATGCTCAATAGAGTTGAGGACAACCCCCTCGCGGAGTGCTTCAAGGATCACTTTGCCCTCTCTAATTTGATCGAGATGTTTGCGGACAAACGGCGTATTAAGTGCACCCATATCTCTGAGCTGCTCATAGGTTCCGATATAGATCGCCGCATGACCGAAATGTCCCGGAATCGTTTTATCAGTGAGAGCAAACGGGGTTTTTTCGAGGAGGATATCACCCGGTTTTAGATGCTCTGAAAACTCTGTGAGAAACGCTTTGTCATCACGCAGTTTTCCACTTCGCCAGCGTACCATTCCCATCGTGTTACCCACCCCTTTAGAGAGGTTGAATTTCACTTTTTCGACCGCTGAAAACGGTAACTCGATGGTTCGAGAGAGGAGTGCACCGACTTGATCGGAAATTTGGGTAAAAGCGTTATCCCCTCCTAGTTTGGTCCGCATAGGGGATCGGTCGATATAGGTATAAAGAGATCGAATCGTAGGATCAGCCTTGGCAATATGATAGGCGATACTTTGGCGGTTTTCGTCGAAAAATCGGATGGCGTCGAGCATGGTAGATCGATACGTGAGAGTAGAGGCGCGCATGAGTGAATCTTTATAAAAATTCCCCTCAACTCCGTATTCAGGATAGGCTTCATTGAGTTTTTCTCTTAAAGCACTTTTGTTTCCGAACTGCCCTTCCATAAAGTGGGCATTATCATAGAGGGTCAATGCTGCCGCCATCGAGATTAAAATAGACTCGATGCGATCACGATCATTAAAAGCCTCATCTGTCCGGTAGAGGGTACTGCGGTAGCGTAGGGCGTAAGGAAATAGCGTCGTCCGTATCGCATCGGCTTCCCCGATCGAAGAGGCGATGGTCGCTGAAAGGGCGGCTGGAATTGCCCCTTTGCGCGACGCAGTCGCTCTATCGGCTTCATCGACAAATGTGGGAATTTTTTGACGAAGGGTAAGTGATCGCTGGATCAATTTTTCGACTGCGACCGCATCGTTATGACGAGCGGAATTGACCAACTGTGCCAAATCCGATTGTGCCCGATCTACACCCGATACAGGTGCCGTTATGATACATAACGCACATGAAATTCCTACGATTATTCTCTTCATTTTTCTCTCCTCACTTTATAAATAACGTATCCGACTATTACCGTCCCCAGCGCTACGCCGCCAAAAAGCCATGCGATGGTGTATCCCATCGACAGCACCGCCATCGTCGCTACCGCCCCAAGAACCATAAACAATGCGTTTAAAATGTTATTTGCGGCGATGATACGCGATCTGGCTTCCGGTGCACTGCGTTCTTGTATAAGCGCATAAAGAGGGACGCTGTAAAGCCCTCCGAAAATACCCAAGAGGGTTACATCGACGACAATCCGCCAAAAATGGATATTCTGCGATAATAGACCATTAGGCTCAAACGTCCCGATTCCCCACGCAAAATCGAGTCCTGCCACAGCCATTCCAACCCCTCCGGCGACGACGAGTCCATATCGAACATGATGGTGACTCAACCGCTCACACAACGCCGATCCGACACCGATACCCAGCGTAAAGAGTGCGAGAATCAGTGTCACCGTCTCTTCACTCCCCATCAAAAGATCTTTAACCAGCGAGGGGAACTGTGAGAGGAGCAATGCACCGTAGAGCCAAAACCACGAGATGGCAAGGATTGCCAAAAAGACGAGCCGATCTCTAAAAGCTAGGCGGAGTGCGTCTGAAGTGTGTTTCCAAAACCCGATTTGAAACGGCTCATCGCGAGAGGGTGGCGGTGCTGTGGGGATGGAACGGCTAAAGAGGTACCCGATCAGCGCGACGAAAATGCCCGCCGAAGCGGCAATCATACCGCCATTTTCTGCCCCTGCGAGTGCACCCCCCGCAATCGTCCCGAGCAATATCGCCCCAAACGTCCCCGATTCGATGAGAGCATTAGCACCGATGAGCTCATTGCTGTGCATGTGCTGAGGGATAATGGAGTATTTGATGGGACCAAAGAGGGTCGAGTGCATCCCCATCCCGAACACTACCGCGAGCAGTATCCAAAACGAATGGAGGGCAAACCCGCCCACTGCGACGAGCATCATCACGATCTCCCACACTTTGACGATCCGTGCGAGTCGTGCTTTATCAATGCGATCGGCAATCTCCCCAGATAATCCCGAGAGGAGAAAAAACGGGAGGATAAACACCGCACCGATGATCGGGGCGATGAGTGCTGAGGAGAGTGTCGTCCACGACACCGCATTAAAGGTGAGGATGACCGCGAGGGTGTTTTTAAAGAGATTATCGTTAAATGCCCCTAAAAACTGAGTTCCGAACAGCGGGGCGAAACGACGGCTTCGGAAAAGATAAAACGGCGAACTCATACGTCTGCCGCCATCGATTTGAGGGTAACGTAGTCGGTTTTTCCGGTGCCGAGAACAGGGATAGCATCGATGGTGACGATTTTACGCGGAACGGCGATTTCAGGGTATCCCCCTGCGCGGGCGGCTTGTTGTAACAGTTCGCGCTTCATCTCTTTATCGGTGGTAAAGAGAACAAGTGCTTCCCCTCTGCTCTCATCGCTTTGCGAGGATGCCGCATGAAAATATGACGGTGAAGCACTGAGAGCGAGCTTCTCGACCGATTCGAGCGAGATCATCTCTCCCGCGATTTTGGCGAATCGTTTAACCCGACCTGCAATACGGACAAACCCCTCGGCATCGATGGTAACAATGTCTCCTGTATCGTACCACCCCTCACCCGCTTCAGAACTTGGTTTTTCGAGGAAACCGGGACGATCTGAACGGAGATATCCACTCATAACGTTATCACCCCGTACGTGTAAAATCCCCCCCTCATCGATCCCCGGGACGCTAATAAGTTTCGCTTCGATCCCAGGGAGTATCTGCCCAACCGTGCCGCTGCGGTATGCCATCGGAGTGTTGACCGCGATAACGGGAGCTGTTTCGGTCGCCCCGTACCCCTCGAATATCCGAATTCCGAATTTCTCAAACCAAAGCTCTTTGACACTCTCTGAGAGCTTTTCAGCCCCAGATACGACGTAGCGAAGACGATAAAAATCGTAGGGATGGGCATGCGAGGCATAATGGTTTAAAAAGGTACTGGTTCCAAAGAGAATGGTACACGAGCGATCATACGCAATCTCAGGGATAACCCGATAATGGAGAGGTGATGGGTATAAAAAGAGACGTATTCCACCCAAAATCGGCAACAATGTACCCGCTGTGAGTCCAAAGGAGTGGAAAATCGGCAAGGCATTAAGCACCTTATCCTCGGTCGAGAAATCGACGATGGCACGGATTTGGGCAATGTTCGCCAAAATCGCCTCATGAGAGAGAACCACCCCTTTGGGTTTACCCTCGGAACCGGAGGTAAAGAGGATGACACACGGTGTTAACGGATCCGATTTAACCTGTACGCGGGAAGGGAAATAGCGTGCATACCCCATCAGCCAGAGTTTATCCGACAAACGCATCTCCTCTTTGAGTTCTTCGAGGTAGAGAATGCGGACATTTTGTAGGGCACTGAGTTTTGAGTCGAGTTTGGCTTGCTCCACAAACGCTTTAGAGGTGATGACCGTCTTAATCATCGCTCCATCACACGCACTTTGCAGTCCATCCACTCCGGCAGTAAAGTTGAGCATTGCAGGGGTTCGCCCCATCGCACTTAACCCCAAGATCAGAGCCAACGTCGGAACCGCCGTCGGCATCAACACCCCGATCGCTTCTGAGGGGGCGCTGTGACGTGATAGCAATCTACCCAGCCCTAATGTCATTGTGAGGAGTTGCTGATAGGTGTATTCGATCTGTTTCGTATCTTCGATAATGCGACGTGAATGTCCATAAACCGATACCGCATCGAGAAATGCCCCGTACAAATCATTGGGGCGGCGGGATTCAAAGAGACACTTTTGTAACAAACTCCGCATCGCTTCACCCGCTTTGGTTCGTCTCTGATGAGCACTTCCCCCTTCGCTGATGATTAACCGTGTCGGGGTACAGTAGGTGAGGGTGATTTGAGGGAACCAACGGGTCGGATGATCGCTCCCCATACGCGATAGGGTACTAAACGTCGCCCCCTCGATAATCACCGGATGGATCGTTGCTTCAGTTTTAACCGTGACAAACGCCGATCCCTCATAAATCTTCATCAAACTTCCCGTCGTCGTGATCCGCCCCTCAGGAAAGATAACCACGCTCCGTCCACTCTCCACGAGTCGGATGATTTGTTTGATCGCCATCGGATTGGCGGGATCGACAACCAGATATTCTCCCAATGAGAGAAATAGCCGAACGAGCGGACGTTTGGCAATCTCGGTATTGACCACAAAAACAGGAGAGATCGGTAAAAACAGCCCCAAAATCAACCCGTCCAAAAACGACTGATGGTTAGCGATAATAACGGTATGGTTCTCTTCGCGTTGAAATTCCCCGACCACTTTTACCCGAAATAAAAGGCGGACGATCACATATAAAATCGCTTTAATCATTGGGTATTACCTTGGAGGTAGTTGATAACGCTTCCGAATGTTTGCTCCAGCAGCGGCTTATTGATCCAAAACCACACCTCTTTTCCCTTTTTCTCACTCAGCAGTACATTCGCCTGACGGAGGATTTTGAGATGGTGCGAAACAGTGGTACGCGCCAGCGTCGACGCATCGGAAATTTGTCCCGCCGTGAGCCGCTCGTTCGGTTCAAAGAGCAAAATCATCCGCTGACGGTGTTCATCTCCCAATGCGGTAAAAATATTGGACATCGGTTTCCACTCAGGAGGAAGGACGTCGGTGTAGTTGGTTTTCATTCGGTTGTTCCTAAAATCTTGGTGTAGTTGGTGTAGATGGGATTGTCATGCGGGAAATACTCTAAAATCCCTTTGGCATAGCGGTCAAACGGATTGGCTTCGCGCGATAGCTCGAAGCGTTTGCGATATGGCAGATCATAGCTGTTGAGGATCATGCTAAAGGGGACTGGGAAATCGGTGCCAAAAAGGAGCTTGTGATGGATGTCACTCTGATGACTCAGATGGCGTAACACCTTTGCCCGCACGGGAGTGAGGAGGGCGGAGATGTCGGCATAAAGATTCGGATAGCGTTTGAGCATCTCAATGAGGGTGTAGTACTCCGAGTTAAAATGTTTCGGATTTTTCGAGAGGGCTTTGAGGATACCGCGCGGCTCGTAGGTAAGCGCCATGTGTGCACAGATGACATTCACCCCCGCATCCAGCGGTTGATCGAGCATCTCGATACTCTCACACGATTTGTACGAGTGGACACTGCTCTCGCTCCCCACATGGACGATAAGCGGCAATCCCCGCTCTGCGAGTTTGTAGAAATAAGGTCGGTAACGTGCCTCACGGGTATCGACCCCCCAGTAGTTTTGCAAAAATTTTGCCCCCCGAAATCCTGCATCGGCGTAGCGGTCGATTAGATCCAGTGCATCGGGGCGTTTGGGATTGATGGAGAAAAAGGGGATGATGACATCTTCATTGCCGCGATAGAGTGAGGCAACGTCTTCGTTGGTCGCGCAGACGGTGATGTCTTTGTGGAGCATTGCACCCTGATCATCGACACGCGCGTCGACACCGAAGAGGACGATTTTCTCGACGTGCTGAGAGTTTCTAACCGATTCGACCAATGCGCGGGTGTATTCGCCATACGGATTGCTCGCGAGTGCTTTTGGGCTCATCCCGAACTTTTTGGCAAAAAAGTGCAGAGCGATTTTGTCATAGGAGCGTTGGAACGCGACGTCACTGCTAAGGAGGTGAGTATGGATGTCGATCGTTTTCATTTCTACATTCCTAAAATCTTAGACATATAGAAATAATAGAGATGTTTTGCTGAAATTATTCTGAAACTCATGCATCCTTCTCCCCTGCCTTTTTAATAACCTCTTCCAACCGCTCCGTAAACGCGTGGGTATCCTCTTCGCCGATCATCATCGGCTCCAGTATATGAACATCGATGATAAAGGGGACGAGCAGTGCTTCCCCTTTTGGGAGGACTTTTCCTGCACCGCCGAGATAGATTGGGACCACGGGAACGGTTGGGGTCATTTTCGCCAGATGGGCAACCCCCGATTTGAATTTACTCATCTGTTCCGCTTCCCCGCGACTCCCTTCGGGAAACAAGATAATACTATCCCCAACTTCGAGGGCTTGGCGTACGGGTTCCAAGGGATGGGTATGTGATTTTTCTACTTTTCGGCTGAGAGGGATAATCCCGATGAACTGAGTCGAGAACCACGCAATGAAGCGGTTTTTCATAAAATAGTCCGCCGCCGCAACAGGGCGGATGCGGTGGATTTTATGTAGTGGAAAGAGGCTCATGAGTACCAGCGTATCGAGATGGCTGTTATGGTTAGCAACGATGATGGAGGGTTTATCATGTGATAGGTTTTCACGTCCTCGCACGTGCACCCCGAAAATCAGCAGAACCATAGGTCGGACGATGAGGGCAAAAAAGAGCCATTTTAGCATCCCGCCATCCTAATAGTAGAGATAGTAGGTGAAATGGAAAAAGAGCGGTGCCGTATAGGTGAGACTATCGACACGATCAAGTATCCCCCCATGCCCTGGCAGGAGATTGCCCGAATCTTTTACCCCGATGTCACGTTTGACCATCGAGATCACCACATCGCCGACGAACCCCGCACCGCTGATCAGCATCCCCGCTATGAGTGCTTGAAGTGTCGTAAAAGGGGTGAGAAATGAAAATACTACTGCAAGAGCGCTGAGTGTGACGAATGCCCCTAGAAATCCCTCGACGGTTTT
>CAZKJU010000055.1:0-15812 GCA_964553185.1 uncultured Sulfuricurvum sp. | reverse complement strand
ATTTACTTTAAAGACGACCGCGTAATGAATGCTTTCTTGATCGAAAACGGTATCGAAGCGTTAGAATCAGAGGAGTTAAATGTCGGTGTGAATGACCTAGTATCGTTCTTTAAAATGGTCGATCACTATCGCTCTACTCTCGATGCGTTGGAACGCCGTTACGCACTCGTTGATTTGATCCGTTATTTCATCGAAAATCCGGATATTATCGGATTGTCACTCTCAGATATGTACCCAAAAGTCGAAGCGTTTTTAAATGCTCAAGGCAATAACATTCTCAGTAAAAGCGTTAGTGATGAGGATATGCATTTGTTTGTACAAACTAAAGAAGGTTTGGAAGAGCTTCATGTGAATGATGAGCTTTTTTCATCACCGCACTTTGCTGAAGCAAACTACATTTATCAAAAAATTCAAGATTGGAATTTGCCATTAAAAGGTGATTTACTCGATTTGCTGACTCAAATTACCGATTACGCGAAGAAGGGTTCCTATATACAACGTTACAAAGGTCTTGGTGAGATGAATCCTGAGCAGCTGTGGGAAACGACGATGACACCGGAAAATCGTGTCTTGCTTCGTATTACCGTTGAAGATGCTGAATCTGCCGGAGAGTCATTTAACCTCTTTATGGGTGATGATGTTGAACCGCGCCGTAACTACATTGAAACGCACGCTAAAGACGTCAAACATTTGGATATTTGATCTGTATCCATGACCTACACTGAACAAAAAGAGAGAGAACACCGTTTTGCATTAGCATTGCGGATGGGGTTGCCGATCTTTTTTCTCAGTGCAATCACCCTTTTTGCCCTCTTAACTCGAAATTACACTACCCTCTCTTCGTTGATTGTTTTATCCATTGCGTTATTAGGGATAATGGTCTATTTTATTTTCTATCTGATTTATCAAAGTACTCATGAAAATATTACCGATACGATCACACATACGTTTACACCGGAGTATTTTTTTCGACTCTTCAAAAAATCAAATTCCAATAAAACACAAACGCTTATATTGATAAGCGTTGAAAATCTATGGTCGATCAATGAACGTTACGGGGTGAAAAACGGCGATAAATCATTACAAAATACTGTGTTGAAACTGGATAGTTTTTTTCGCGATAAAAAAATAGAGAAACTTCCCCTTTGTCGTTACAAGGGGGGTGATTTTTTAGCTTTTTTACCGGGTGAAAAAGACCAATATGTCCCTTTGATCGAACTTTTGTTGAGCAAATATCAAAATCATATTAATGACGATATTGAAATACGGCTTGAAGCCGTTGTAATCGATTCACGCCAATCAAATGAGATAGAGCTGCTGGTAAGCCGTTTGTACGAGCTGTATCACGATCGGGTAAGTTCTGAAAAAGAGGATGTTTATTCAATTAATGAGCTCGAAAATGAGATAATCGGAGCTGTTGAAAAGAGACGTTTTTCTATCGGTTTATGGCCGGTATGCTGTGATGAATATTCGGTGTTTGATACGACAGTAAAACTTATTGATAGTGAAGGGCGCTTTATTCACCAAAGCCGCTATATTCCTGCATTGAACAGATTGAATAAAATGCGTCATTTGGAGACGGATGTACTTGAAAAAATAGCCTCTTTGTGTGATGAAAAAAATCGAAACTTTGTGGTAAATATCACCTCGGTTACACTTCGTAATCCCCATTTTTTCGAACATGCGTTGACATTGTTCGAACGCTATCCTCTCTCTCGCCATAAAATAACGTTGATGTTTGAAGAGAAAGAGTATTGCCATCAGCTAGAACGATTTGCCCATCAAATTGCCCATTATCGCAAAGCAGGGTACAAAATTGCCCTCGATCGTTTAGGTGGATATCATACAACTCTTTTGTATCTTAAAGAGTTGGAAGTCGATCTCGTCCGATTTGATCCCCTATATACCCGCCATATCAAAGAAGCGGGGTATCAAAATATTATCCAAGGGTTAAACCTTAGCGCTCATCTGTGCGGAGCCAAGACATGGATGTCGATGATTGAAGATGAATATACCGATAATCTTGCACAATCACTAAAAGTAAACTACCGACAGGGAAATTATCTGGGTAGAATTTTAACCTCGGAACAATTGTAAAAGGATAGTTATGAAATACGGTGAACAGATAGTTGAAAATTTTGATATTGAGAAAGATTTTGAAATTTGGCCGAACCAGCATGAACGTGATTATGTAATCAAAGTAACCTTGCCGGAGTTTACCTGCCTCTGCCCTCGCAGCGGATACCCTGATTTCGCGACGATTTACGTCGAATACACACCGGATAAATGGGTAGCTGAACTCAAAGCGATCAAACTGTACATTAATTCATTCAGAAACCGCCATATTTCGCACGAAAACAGTGCAAACGAGATCTACTCGACCTTTGAGCAAAAGATCGCTCCTAAGCGCTTAAAAGTGATTGCAGACTATTATCCGCGCGGGAATGTTCATACGGTGGTTGAGATCGATAGTGAAAAGATGGTAAGAGAGAAGTAATAATTTTAACTTTCTCGGGTGTGAATAACGCTTATGTGGCTAGGCGATTTTTTGGCCCGTTTTTTCTCTTGGGCAAATAACTGTTGCAAATGCTCTCCGCTGATATGGGTTGAAGCGGTTCCTAAGTGTATGACGACCGCACTGACGCTGAGGAGTTTAAACTCTTTGGTATTTCCTTCCCTATCCTCGGTGAGGATAAATCCCCGTTCACGATCGTCGGGATTATAAAACTCACGTACTTCATCGATAAATTTATAAATCAACCGTTCAATTTGTTCACATACTGATTTGAATGTAACGCTATCGTGAAGCAAAGTCCCCATGAAAAAATCATCTCCGCCGATATGCCCTTTGAAAAATTCGGTAGAGAGAGTTTTATGCATCAGCTCGGTAAACAGCAGGATTGCACGATCTCCGTTACGAAATCCGTAATAATCGTTGTAGGGCTTGAAGTGGTCAAAGTCAAAGTAGGCGACTACGGCTTCATTTCTATTTTCGAGAATCTGGGCGATAAATTCGTTGATCCGATAGTTCCCCGGCAACCGCGTGAGAGGATTTTGATCACGTGCAGAGATGAGATTTTGTTCATGAACCACTTCGATCATCTCACGTGCACTGAAATAGCCTATATAACGGGAGGATTCGGTTACTAAAACTCCCGGAGCATTTGGTGAGAGGGAAAAGAGCTCGATTATGGTCTCTAGCGGCATCGAGACATCGACAACGGGGATCGGTTCGATATAGGTATCTAAAACCGAGAGATTCGAAGAACGGTTTTGGATAAGCGAGCGCCCAAAAGGGGAGTATATGACCGACTTGAGCCGATGTTCATGGATAATCCCTTTCGGAAACGATGAGGAATCAACAACAGGTACTAAAAAGAGCTCATCATCGGCTTTGAGCAGATCCAACAAAGATTCCATGGAGTCTCCGATAACGATCGGTTTGATAGGTTCTAGCCGTTTTAGGATGATGTTTTGATTCGATTTAAAGCGGTGATCTTTTGTAGAGAGTTCGACAACATGAGAATATTTTGTCGCGATTTGCGCAGTATTGATAGTAGGGTAAGCGACAAAATAGCCCTGAACCATCTGTGCGCCGATCTCTTTGCAGACTAAAAGTTCTCTATCGGTTTCAACCCCCTCTGCAATTACTCGAGATCCGATGAGGGTAGCGAGTTGTACCATGTTCCGGGCGAGGAGTTTTTTTTTCGGATCTTTGTCGATGGAGCTGAGAAAAAAGCGATCGATTTTGATGATGTTTGGGGTTGAGTTGTAGAGAAGTTTATAGCCCGATTGCCCAATCCCGAAATCGTCAATGGCAATGCAGAACCCTTCGTCCTTGTAGTGATCCATTAATCGTTTGAAGTGATCAATATTGGTGATTTCATTATGTTCGGAGAGCTCGAATACTATCCGCTTGTGATCGAGACCGTAACGTCTGAGGATGCGGGAGGTATTCCCTTTTGAAAAGTCGATCATCTCTAATACACGATTATCAAGATTGTAAAAAAGTTTTAGATTTTCGTGTTCTTCTATTCTGCAAAATTTTTCAATCACTTTTTCGCGTAAGCGGAGATCGAATGTATAGAGGACGTTTGATTCATAAAGGTGATCGAAAAATGATTCGATATTTACATATCCTAAAACATCGGTTCCGCGTAAAAGAGCTTCAACACCGAAAGTGACCCCGGAATGAATATCAACGATCGGCTGAAATGCAATATCCAAAACATCAAAATAGCGTTCATAAAAAGGGTGTAAAGATTCCATGAAAGTTAGTATAGATGGGGTCGGTTTCAAATGGGTTACAAACATGATTATAACGTATTTATATACGTAATATAAATGTAATAAAATTGACCTATAGTTCGAAAAATCTCTAAATACAGGAACTGCAATGAAAAAGTTCTTTTTACTTATACCTGTGGGCTTGATCGCTGCAAGCGGCATAATGTTGTTGAATACCCAAAGCAGTGTGGAGCCAAGTGCTCCAAAAATGCTGGATATAACATCAAAAACACCGGAGGAGTTGTTTTCGCTGAGTCAAGAATCGTTAAGCCTCATCATACGACATGGAGACAATAGAGCCATTACCACTCTTGAAGCATCGACGGAGGCATTGGAAAATATAGTGCCAAAATACGAAAAACAAGGGCTGAATATCGATAAACTTGAAAAGTTGATAGTACAATATAAAGAAGACAGCAGGGTTTTAAGCCAAACAGCTCAAGGGTTGTCGGACAAACTACATGTGTTAGATAGCTATGAAGAAAAGAACGAAGAAAAATTTCTCCTCTCCATCAAACAAATCGGACTTTATGAGCTAAAAACCGATTACGAAAAATTGTGTCGAATACGCCTCGATTACCTCAAAGAACCCTCCGTCGAGTTAGAAGAAAAATATCGATTGAGATCAGAGGCTTTAAGAGAGATGATAAAAGAGCTTTATCTTGATGATGCGATAGAAGATCCACTGTATGCATACATCGAAAACCATAAGAACTATTTTGAGACGGTAAGTAAAAGTTATCAACAAGTGGGAATGGAGCGCATACACCGATTGCGCCAAGAGAGTTATGCGATTAAAACCGAACTTCAAATGCTCCCCTCCCTTTAGAGGGACTATGAGCGATTCCACTGAAAACTGGGATTATAGAGGAGTTTATTTTTTCGAAAAATCAAATCCATCTGAGCAAAAATGGTTGTGAGGATCTTGATCGTCTCCAGCGCGTAATCCCCTTTGTTGAGCATGACACACTCCGCTTTATGGGCAAATGCAACATCTGAAATCTCGGCGCGGCTTGGGATATTTGTTTTCATTTTACTCTCCAGTACTTGGGTCGCCAAGATCACCGGTATGTGTGCCGCCGTGCAGAGATCGAGGATCTCCTCTTGCATATAAGCGAGGTTCTCAAATCCGATCTCGATTGCCAAATCCCCCCGTGCGATCATAATCCCAGAATTGCCGTAGTGAATAAGCGCTTCGAGGATGGCGGGAAGATTTTGAACCCCTTTTTTGGTTTCGATTTTGGCGACGATCGCTATCTCCCCATTTTTCCCTAATTTTTCGAGTTCATCGATCAAATCGGTGATATCCTCGGGTGTTTGGGCAAACGAGATACCGATGATATCGGCGTATTCACAGATGTGAGGGAGTACTTCTCTGTCGTGATCGCAGATAGCATGAATCGCAATGTCACTGTTGGGGAAGTTGATCCCTTTTTCATCTTTGATTTTAGATCCCTCATCATTGCGTGTTAAGACACTGCAGACGATCTCTTCACCGAGGATTTCGTCGATGCGAAGTTCGATTTTACCATCGTCCAAAAAGAGGTGATCCCCGATAGAGACGATGCTCCCTATTTTTTCCAATGTGCATCCGACAACGGCATCATAGTGTTTGGTCTCTTTTTTGTTCAACGATGATCCAAAGGGGTGAATGAATATGCGCTCGCCGTAATAGACTTTGATTTTTTTCGGTTTATCCGATTTTTTCGATCTGGGGAGAGCGGTTCGGATCTTTGGACCTGAAAGATCAACGTAGATTTTTAAATCTTTATCTTCAGACGATGCCTTTTTAATCCCCTGTGCCATCTCACTCCATGCAGTCGGATTGTCATGCGCCGTATTGATCCGAAAGAGGTGAACCCCCTCGTGGGAGAGAGAACTAAACCAATCCTCATCGTATTCGGAAGGGACGGTGATCATGATTTTGGTTTTATCGCTGGAGGTGGAAAAAATCTCTGCATTTTTATCCATGATGGCATGAGAAGCTTCGTAACTCAGAGGGCTTTTTTTGGGCGGAAGATCTTTATTTAGAGCCAAAGAGAGCATCTCCAGCGCAACATTGACGCTCGCTTCCATATGGGCTTGGGATCGGCCGAAAGAGGAGAGACCCACTTTGGTGAGATCGTCTTGGAGTTGTGAGAAATCGTATTTGCGAAGGTTTAGATAGTGGTGGAGGTTGAGTAAAGAGAGGTTTTTTGTTTCTGGGTCACAACCTAGGGACATTTTCTCTTTTAAATCAAGTAACCGTTCAAACAGTTCGGCTAAAAAGTTAGAGTTTATCGGTGGCTCGGAGTGTTGGCGACTTTTTTTCATATTTTCCCTTTTTGGTGATGAAACTACAACTGCACAAGTGTACGACAAAAAGATTACAAGAGGATAGATATTTGTTGAATGTGCTCTATTTCTCGAACGACTTTGAAAAGATCGTAAGGGGATAGTTCATTGGGCTTGAACTTTTGGATCGGTTGCAGGGCGGTGATATAGGGTGCAAAACACGATTTTCGGCTTCGCTGCATCAGTTTATAGCCATATCTCAAATCATCCGCATTGCTTTTGGAGCAAAACCACCGTTTACTGTCGTGCAAGCCTAAACGAAACACTTGGGAGAAGATGATACCCATCCAATCATACGTTGTCCCATTTTTTTTGATTTGCCGCCGCTCCAGACGTTCGACAATCTCTGTCGGTAAAACGATCCGACACATCTCCCAATCATGTTGGGATATCTCAAGTGAATCGAGTCTGGAGATCAAACTGATACGATCGTTGGAGTGATAAAATCCGTCGCTTCGTCCAAATTCGGAGTGTGAATAGGGGCTTTTTGTCCACATCCGCACGAGCTGATCCCTAAAATTTCCCGGACCTTTGTAAAAGACGATTTTAATGGTTTTGGTCGTGTTCATAAATCTCAAATCTTCCATCATAATGTTCGACGATGGCGGTGCACGATTCTACCCAATCACCGCAGTTGAGGTACTCTATATTGTTAATCAGACGCATCTCCGCATGATGGATATGGCCGCAAATTACCCCATCATACCCTCCATCATCGGCATGGGAGGATAATACCTCTTCGTAATCGGTGATAAAGCTCACCGCTTGTTTGACGCTTTGTTTCGCCATTTTAGAGAGTGACCAGTAGTGGTATTTTCCAAACCACCGCCGCACGGTATTGATCGGGCGGTTGAGCCGAAGCATAAAGAGGTAGCATCGATCCCCCAGATGGGCCACCCATTTTTTCGTCATGGTGACCGCATCGAACATATCTCCATGGACCACGAGGTAGCGTTTGCCATTGAGAGCATAGTGAACTTTTTCATGGGTGATCGTGATATTGTCCCCCATCACCATAGGCAAGAATGAGCGCAAGAACTCATCATGATTGCCGATGATGTAGTAAACTTTCGTCCCTTTGCGGGCTTTGCGGAGGATTTTTTGGAGGACATCGGATTGTGCCTGAGACCATCGCCAGTTGCGGCGCAGTTCCCATCCGTCGATAATGTCGCCGACGAGATAGAGGTTTTCACATTCGACGTTTCGAATAAACTCTAAAAGTCGATCCGATTGAGCGTCACGTGTTCCGAGATGGAGATCCGAAATAAAAACGCTTCGATAGTGCAATTCATTCATAGAAGAAAGTGTAGAGGATGGGAATTACGTAAACGATACAGTGGAATTACTAAAAGATTACAAGAGGAGATGAGGTGATGGTGGAGCAGAAGCTCCCAATCAACCGAATTTACCGGTGATGTACTCTTGGGTGAGTTTTTCTTTCGGGGTAACGAAGAGCTCTTCGGTATGACCGAGTTCGACTAAATCTCCGAGATACATAAATCCGGTGTAATCACTTACACGTGCCGCTTGCTGCATATTGTGGGTAACGATGATGATACTCACACGCTCTTTTAGTTCGATAACGAGTTTTTCGATCCCTTGGGTCGAGATAGGATCGAGCGCGGAGGTCGGCTCATCGAAAAGTAATACTTCAGGCTCTACGGCAATCGCACGGGCGATACAGAGACGTTGTTGTTGTCCCCCCGAGAGACCGTTAGCATCGTGTTTGAGACGATCACTTACCTCTTTCCAGATGGCGGCATCTTGGAGTGCTTTTTCGACACGACCGTCAAGCTCAGTTTTATTTTTGATCCCTTGCAGACGCATACCGTAGGCGACGTTATCGTAAATCGACATCGGAAACGCCGTCGGTTTTTGGAAAATCATCCCGATTTTAGTGCGCAAATGGATCAAATCCTCTTTAGGATCGAGAATATTGCGCCCCTCGAACTCGATTTCACCCTCGTATTTGTTCCCAGGGTAGAGGTCATGCATACGGTTGAATGAACGGAGTAACGTCGTTTTACCGCACCCTGATGGTCCGATAAGCGCCGTAACCGAGTGTTTTGCGATCGGCATGGTTACTTTTTTCAAACTCGGTGAGCTTGCACCTTTGTAGGTAAAGTCAAAATTGCGAACTTGAAGTGCGCATTCCTCTTTGATATCGATAATACTTGCCATGATGTTATTTCCTTTTTCCGGCTAATAAAATAAGTCGTCCGATGATATTCAGACCTAAAATAAACATTGAGAGGATAAAGGCGGCCGCCCATCCGAGTTGCTGCCAATCATCATACGGACTGATCGCATAGTTAAACATCGTCACCGTGAGTGAAGGCATCGCTTCGTTTAGATCGGTAGTGAAAAAATTATCGTTAAACGAGGTGAAAAGCAATGGAGCGGTTTCACCGGCTACGCGGGCAACTCCGAGAAGTACTCCGGTCAAAATCCCCGCTTTAGCGCCGCGATAAACGACGCTTAGTATCACTTTGTATTTCGGTGCACCCAGAGCAAACGCCGCTTCACGAAGTGTTCCGGGAACGAGCTGGAGCATATCATCGGTAGTACGTAAAATGATCGGAATCATAATGATAGCGAGGGCAATCGCTCCCGCCCATGCACTGAAATGTCCCATCGGCATAACGATAATCGCATACACGAACGCTCCGATAACGATAGAGGGTGCCGACATCATGATGTCACTGATATCACGGATCGTATGGGCAAGCTTGGAATTTTTACCGTATTCGCTGAGGTAGGTTCCCGCCATAATCCCGAGCGGTACCCCGATTAGGGTAGCAAGACCTACTAGGATCAGCTGACCGACAAGAGCGTGTTTAAGACCACTGTCCTCATACCCCGGAGGTGATCCTTCATAAACAAAGATATTCCAGTTAAGGGCATCGATCCCTTTCATCATCAAAACTCCGAGGATCCAAAACAAAAATCCTAGGGCGATGACGGCACTGAGAGTTGAAAATCCCAATGCCAGTTTATTGAATAATATACGTTTTTGTACGGCAGTCATTATGCTTTTCTCACTTTACGTAAAAAGTAGAATTTGGCGATAGCGATAACTACGAAGCTCATGATGAGCAAGGTTAACGCCAATCCAAATAGGCTGGAGAAATAGAGTGAACTGTCTGCTTCGGTAAACTCATTCGCAAGCGTTACAGGAATTGAGGTGGTCGGGTCCATAATCGAGCTTGGGGTGTGGTGAACGTTCCCCATAACGAACGTAACCGCCATCGTCTCACCGATCGCACGTCCAAGGGCGAGGATGAGTGAGCCGATGATCCCGGCTTTAGCGTAAGGGATGATGACGTCTTTGATCACGTCCCACTGGGTTCCGCCCAGCGCGTATGCCGACTCTTTCAGGATATCGGGAGTCGTGTTCATCGCATCACGGGTAACGGCTGCCATAAATGGTAAAATCATGATCGCCAAAACGATCCCCGCCGCGAGCAAGCCGATCCCCATCCCGCCGAAAATGTCGCGTAGAATCGGAACAAAGAAAAAGAGTCCCCACATCCCGTAGATAACCGAAGGGATCGCCGCGAGGAGCTCGACACTCACCCCAAAGAACCCTTTGATTTTATCGTGCGCGATTTCGCTGAGAAAAATTGCAACCCCGATGGCGATAGGAATCGCTAAAAGCATCGCTAAAAAGGTTGATGCAACAGAACCGAAGATCGCTGCATACGCACCGAATTTATCGAGATTCGGCGCCCATTCATCTTTGGTGATGAAATCGAGACCAAACGTCTGCATCGCTTCGGTTGAGTGATTAAAGAGAACCACAAAAATCCATGCAACGATGAAGAGGATCAACAATGCACTGGTGCGGGTCATGTTCAGAAAGATTTTATCAATCATGCCAAGCCTTACGTCAAAAAATATGTGCAATTCTAGACTAGGATGATTACGGCTCTGTTACCAAGTGCTCTTTGAGCCATTCGATAGCCTCTTCGTGAGTAAAAAAAATCTGATTTAATTGTGCCTCATAGGCAGTTTCTAATAGGGGTTTAAATGCCTCTGAGGGGGTTAATCCCAAAGCAATTAAATCACGTCCCAAAAGCAAAGGCGAGGGGGGAGCGTGTAAAACCCCCAATCCCGATGCGCGCTCATGCAGCCACACTCCTGCCTCAAACTCTTTGGGGATAGTGTCGTTAAAAGAGCGACCGAAAAAGTCCGCTTTCGCAATGGTTATCAAATCATCGATGCAGACTTTCGTGCTTAGATGGAGAACTTCGCTATCGTTTGCGTTTTGGCGGAAGAGTTTACGCGGCCAGCCGTGATAGTGAATCAGGGGTAAAATCGCTTCAATAAGATCTTTGTCTTCGGTAATTTTTCCTAGCCAAGTGCGCGCGAGATCAACCCCTGCTTCAGCATGTTTCGGTGCGTTTAAAACTCCCTCAACCATTACGGTTGTATCGGGTTTGCCGAGATCGTGCAGGAGTGTTGCGAGCATCAGCACTATGTCTCTTCTCCATGCTCCGCATCGCAGGGTTGCCATAAAATCGAGTGCCATCAAGGTATGAACCCATACATCTCCCTCCGGATGCGAAGAACTCTCCTGAGGCGTTGATTCAAACCGATCCAGTGGAGCGAAAAACGGCAATCCCCCCATATCCCGCAGTAGATTCATACCGATAGAGGGACTCTTGCTTAGGAGGAGGAGTTTTTTGAACTCTTCAAAAATACGTTCTTTTGGGAGCTCTTCGAGAGCGCCTTTAGCAATCATATCACGGCAGAGAGCCAACAGAGTGTTATCGCAGGTGAGTTCATATCGGGCGGCAAACTGCATTGCGCGCAAAATCCGAAGAGGATCATCGATAAAGGTTTCGGGATCGACACACCGCAGTGTTTTGGTTTGTAAATCCTCAATACCATTATAGGGATCGAGGAGGCTCTGTGTGAGGGGATCGTAGCCGATCGCATTGATGGTAAAATCGCGGCGGCGGGCGGCGTCAGTGAAATTCAACTCGCTCGACCATGCTACCTCAAACCCTTTGTGCCCAAATCCCGATTTGGATTCGGTTCTTGGCGGCGCAAAATCGATCGAATACCCTTCATAAGAGAGCTTGAGAACCCCAAAACTTTTACCGTAAAGACCGAGTTTGCCAAAAGGACGTAGAATCGCTTCGAGAGCCTCTAGCGAGGTGATTCCATAAAGTTCGATATCCAAATCGGTGGTGGTGTGTCCGCTAAAGTGATCGCGTACAAACCCCCCGACAAAGATAGGTTGGATCCCCTCTGATGAGAGGCGCTCAATCAGCTTTATGAGAGGGGGGGAGAGGGGGATCATTTTTTGGTTATTTTCTTTTTATCGACCAGATTTTCGAGTGAGAAGCTAAAGGTTGACCCCATCCCCAACGTACTCTCGATACGGAGTTCAGAATCATGCAGTTTGAGGATATAGCTCACGATGGAGAGTCCCAGCCCCATCGAGTTATCCCAGCGATTTTTTTGGACGCGGTAAAATTTGGAGGTAATTTTTTCGAGCTCTGCAGGGGCAATTCCGATCCCTTTGTCGCTGATACGCACAGACGTGCCGGTGAGGAGTACATGTACCTCTTCTTCGGAGTATTTGAGGGCATTATCGATAAGGTTCGTAATCACTAATTCCACCATGGTTTTATCGGCAAATACGAGTTTTGAGCCCCCCTCATACCGGATTGATCGATCAGGGTATTTGGCCTGCAAAATAGAAATGGAGTCGTGACACACCTCAGAGAGATCAAAATTCAGAGGCTTGATAGAGAGATCATTATTCTCCAGTTTGACCGAGAGGGCGAGACGATCCAGCATCAGAGTGACACGATGGGTATTGGAGAGAATCTTATCCAAAAATTTTTCGCGGATTTTCGGATCGAGAGAGAGATCATCATGGAGGGTTTCGGCATACCCCATGATCGCCGCGATAGGGTTTTTGAACTCATGGCTGATCGCCGAGAGGATATCGTTTTGCTGTTTGTTGATAAGGCGGAGTTTAGCGGTGTGTTTGCGCTTTTGTTTGTCTCGATTTTGGAGCTTTTTAACCAGATTCTTGAGCATTATCGAGATTTGTAAAAACTCACGAAAGTATTCAGGTTTGAGGACGGCTCGGTAGTTTTTAGTCGATATTTGATCGAGATATTGGGTGATTTGTTGAATGTCGTAACGGGCTTTTTTGGAGATCTTATAGGCGATAATGAGGGCGATAACGACCAAAACCCCAAACGCTCCCACGAGCTGAATCCATAAAGCGTAAAAATGGTCCATCACACCCTCTAAACTCATTGCTAGACGGATGTAAAAGGTTTTTTCCGGGGTAACGATTTTATGAGCAACATAAATAAAATCGGTTTTCACGGTATTGGAGTAACGGACAGTGACCCCGTATGGCTGCGTCATCGCGTGCATGATCTCGATACGGCCGGAGTGATTCTCCATGGTTGTTTTATCGGCATCGCTTTCGGCGATAACTTTCCCCTCTTCATCGATCACGGTAACCCGTAGAAAAGTTGTACCGGCTGCTTGGGCTACAAAACGGTCAAAGTCCTGCGTGGTGGTGAGGAGCGGTTCGAGAAGGTTGATATTTTCAATCAGCCGATTCTCGCTGTCGTGGATAATCATTGATTTGAGGGTAAAATAGCTGATCAGCGAGGCGGTAATAAGTGCGGCAACAAAGAGACCCAAAACATTGAGGAAGAAAAGCTGATGGATTTTTAGCACAGTGTGTAACCGACTCCCCGTACTGTTTTTATATACTCTTTGGTTTTATCGGGATCGATTTTCTCTTTGAGACGGTTGATGGCGACGTTGACGGTACGATCTTGATACACCTCGTCGCTCCCCCAAACGTGTTCTAGGAGATAATCGCGCTCTAAGACGACGTTTTCGTTGACGATCAGGGCGTGCAGGAGATCAAATTCGAGCTTGGTCAGATCGACGGGTACCCCTTCGATAACGACGGTACGTGCCGCGAGATTGAGGGTAATATCGCGATAGGTGAGAGCGCCCTCAGCGGAGAGCTTTTTAGTACGGCGTAAAATCGCTTTAACCCGTAAAATCAACTCTTTCATGCTGAAAGGTTTGGTGATGTAATCATCACCGCCGCGCTCGAATCCCTGCTCAATCTCTTCATCTTTGTGTTTGGCACTCACGAAAATAACCGGAGTTTGCATCCCTTTTTTACGGAGAGCTTCGATAAACTCAGATCCCTCAGCGCCGGGTAGATTGCGATCCATGAGGATCAAATCTACCTTCTCCTCTTCGAGTGCATCGACAACGTGTTTGGTGTTCAAAAATCCGATGGTTTCATACCCCTCTTTACCGAGGTGATATTCCATCAGCTCCAAAATATCCTGTTCATCTTCGACAATCAGTATCAGGGTGTCCACTGCAAACCTTTTCGATATAGATTTTAAATTATACACAATAAAACGGTCTCTTAATGGAGATGCAACTCGCCGCCTTTTTGCGCATAGAGCATCAATGAGGCGATATTGACCGTACGATCACCGATACGCTCCAGCTTGCGCAACGTTCCGAGCACTCGGACGTATTCAACAGCGAGCTCATTCGCATCAATGATAAGATTCAAAAGCTCTTTTTCCATAATAGAAAAAAGATCGTCGTTTTTAGACTCTTCTACCATAACTTTACGGTAGACATCGTCCGCATCGCATGTATGGATATCATTTAAACATTCTGCAATGTATTGTAACGCATTGATCGTCGTTTTGTGCAACTGAATGATCGCATTGGTTAAAACGCTCATATCGCATCCCCCCATGCAGTGGTCATGGAGACGTTTGCTGTATTTTTTGAGACCGTCACCGATTCGGTCGATCTCGTTGGTCATTTTGAGATAGGCTACGAGGAGACGCAACTCATCCGCTTCCGGCCCGAAGAGAGCAAACGTTTTGATAATCTCGTTATCGATTTTGTTAGCATCGACTTGGAGATTTTTGATGTAGGTACGTGAACTCTCGTACAATTCGACATTGTCGGTTTCAAATGCTTTGAGGGTCTCTTCGCTCGATTGGATAATCTGAGAGAGCATAACGGAAATCATCGAGCGGATTTCGTTGAGTTTGTTTTCATAGCGTGGTAGCATGGATGTGCCTTTGATATAAATGGTGTGCGCGATTATAACAATGGTTTATAACCGAGAGATTACAATCACTGCCCCCCTTTTGTAATCGTTTTGTTACCCGATGCTTCTACAATACTGCCATCAAAAATTCCACAAGGATTCCACTATGTTCAAAAAAGCAACACAAGGTTTGGTTATTGCAGCTATCGCAGCGACATCAATGATCGCGGCAGATAAAATTAGCGGTGCGGGTGCAACGTTTCCGGCTCCATGTTATTACGACTGGGCATACAACTACCAAAAAGCGACCAAAACGCGCGTTAACTACCAAGCAATCGGTTCAGGCGGCGGGATTAAACAAATCAGTGAGCGTATCGTAAACTTCGGTGCGACGGATGCCCCAATGACCCCAAAAGAGCTTTCGGCGGCTAAACTGACTCAGTTTCCGGCTGTTATCGGTTCGATCGTTGTCGCTCACAACCTTCCGGGTGTTGCCGATGAAAAACTAAAATTGAAAAACTCTGTTGTAGCGGATATCTTTGCAGGGAAAATCACCATGTGGAACGATCCGGCTATCGTAGCGGATAATGCAGGTGTCAAATTGCCGGCTGAAAAAATCATTGTTGCGCACCGTTCTGACGGATCAGGAACTACCTATGTATTTACCGACTTCTTGAGTGACTCTTCTAAAAATTGGAAAAGCAAATTCGGTATCGGTAAAGCGATCGGTTGGGCAACCGGTGTCGGCGGAAAAGGGAATGAGGGTGTAACTAACCTTATCAAACAAACACCGTACTCTATCGGATACATCGAAAACGCGTACAAAGAGAAAAACAACCTCTCTGCTGCAACGTTGCAAACAGCGAGTGGAAAATGGGTAACAGCGACAAAAGCGAACTTCATGGCAGCGGTTAAACAAGCATCATGGAAAAAATCAGAGCACTTCTACGGCTCATTGGTATCTCAAAAAGGGGACACTGCTTACCCAATCGTAGCGGCGACCTATATTCTTATGCCTAAAGAGACAGCAGAAACTAATGAGCAAGTAAAAGCGTTCTTCGACTACTCATTTAAAAATGGGGACAAAGCAGCAGAAAAATTGGATTAT
>CAZKJU010000054.1:15612-15840 GCA_964553185.1 uncultured Sulfuricurvum sp. | reverse complement strand
CGAAGAGGGAGATATCCTCTTTATCGATGAGATCCACCGCCTCTCCCCTGCGGTCGAAGAGATCCTCTACCCCTCAATGGAAGATTTCCGCCTCGACATCATTATCGGCTCAGGGCCTGCGGCACAAACGGTCAAGATTGATCTGCCGAAATTTACCCTCATCGGAGCCACGACCCGTGCCGGGATGCTCTCCAACCCTCTACGAGATCGCTTCGGGATGAATTTTCG
>CAZKJU010000054.1:9892-15602 GCA_964553185.1 uncultured Sulfuricurvum sp. | reverse complement strand
ACTCGGTAAAAACATCGACAAAGAGGCAGCTCACGAAATCGCCAAACGCTCACGTGGAACTCCCCGTATCGCATTACGGTTACTAAAGAGAGTTCGTGACTTTGCCGACGTTGCCAACGAAGCGTCAATTTTACATGATCGTTCTCGTTATGCGCTCGATCAGCTGGGAATCAATGCCAACGGATTTGATGAGATGGATATCCGTCTCCTCAAACTCCTCATGGAGGCCAAAGGGCGTGCTATGGGGCTAAGTACCATCGCTGCCGCACTGAGCGAAGACGAGGGGACGATCGAGGATGTATTAGAACCGTACCTACTCGCGAATGGCTATTTGGAACGGACAGCTCGTGGACGGGTGGCGACACCGAAAACCTATGAACTCCTCAAATTTGGAATCCCACAAAACGGGCTATTTGAATAATGTTATCCATGAAAAAAGAGTATTTTACCCTCACCCTTTTATTGATTGTTTCGTATGGAATGTATGTATTGTATCAGCCGTTTTGGATGAGCATCGTTGTCGCTTCGCTTTTAGCGATCTCAACCCACCATATTCAAATGGGGTTTCTCCATCTCACCAAAAGCCGCTTTTGGGCCTCAGCTCTCTCGACGCTTTTGTTGGGACTTTTATTTTTTGCACCATTGGGATATTTTTTGTTTCATCTCTCGGTGATGCTCCAAAATCTTGATCCCGCCATGATGGGTACGATCGAGGTAAAATTTAGAGAGTGGCTTATCCATCTCCCCCCTGCACTTTCACAAATCGAAACCAAAATCGAAGCATCGCTGGTCAAATTCGATCCTACTGCATTTTCTCAAAATATCATCGACTACGCCTCTCAAATCGGGAGCTTTACGATGTCGTTTCTCTCAGGAACTCTGTTTATACTCATCTTCTATTTTATCGCCCAATACTACGGACGAGAAATTTTCGAATTTTTTAAACGCTCTGCCCACTTCCCGCAACAAGAGAGTACCCTTATTATGTTTGAGATGCGCTCCTCCATGAGTGTTGTCTTTTATTCCATCCTAGCTACGGCGGTTTTTGAGGGGGCATTGTTTGGGATTGCAGTCGAATATATGGGGTATAACGGTCTGCTATTTGGGATTATGTACGGTTTCGCATCGTTGATCCCTGTAGTCGGGGGAGTGCTTATGTGGCTTCCGTTCACTTTGTTTGAGCTCTCTTTGGGCAATACCGAAAATGCATTGTTCATCGCCCTCTATACGATTATCGTGATCTCCGTCGTTGCTGATACGTTTATCAAACCGGTCATTATCAAGATCATCAACCAGCGTCTCATCAAACCGCAAGAGAAGATCAACGAACTCATTATTTTCTTTGCCATCATCGCTGGACTCGCAACCTTCGGATTCTGGGGGATGATCATCGGACCGGCGATTACGGTACTTTTTTTAACGTTGATGAAAATCACCGAAGCCCAAAGCGATGAGAGTGAGCGTTAATCTTGTTAACACTGCGTTGTCATAAAGTTGACGCTATCGTTCTATACTGCTAGAGTAAAATAACCAAACACGGAGAAACCCAATGAAAAAGATTCTAAGTATCGCACTGATCCTCGGTGCAACTGCATTAATGGCATGCCCAATGCAAGGTGGTGGAATGATGTGTGGCGATAAAGGCGGCATGGGCGGTGGAATGATGCAAAAATGCGAATGTGACACCAAAAAACTCCCTCCAATGATGGAAAAGCTCGACCTCAATGACAAACAAAAAGAGCAAATTGCGGCACTCCGCGCAGAGGGAAAAGCATTCCACAACAAACAGCACGACAAAATGATGGCGGTCCTCACTCCTGAACAACGCGCTAAAATGGACGGCATGAAAATGATGATGGGACAAGGTAACGGAGGAAAAAATTGCCCGAATAAAGGCGATATGAAAATGGGCGAAGGTAAAATGGGAAATATGGGCGGCATGGGCTGCAAAAACTGCGAGCAAAAGTAAAACCCTATGATTAAAATCCTCCTAATCGAAGACGACCTCGAAATCTCGGATCTTCTGACCCAATATTTGAGCCGTTATCAGATGGAGGTCATTTCGTACGCACACCCCAAAGCGGCACTTTCGTCACTGGGGATCGAATCGTACGATTTGGTACTACTCGATCTTACCCTGCCCGATATGGATGGATTGGATGTTTGTAAAGCACTTCGCGAAAAAAGCGACATTCCTATCATCATCTCCTCGGCTCGGAGTGATTTGGGAGACAAGGTTATCGCACACGAACTCGGTGCCGATGATTATCTCCCCAAGCCCTATGAGCCCAGAGAGCTGGTTGCTCGTATACAGAGCCTATTACGCCGAATCAACGGTAAAACAATCCAAGCCAGCAGTGAAACGTTTCGTGTCGATGAAAACGGGATTTACAAAGAGGGAGAGCTACTCCCTCTCACCCGCGCAGAGTTTGAACTCCTATCACTTCTGATCAAACACCACAAACAAATCATCTCCCGCGATTTTATCGCCAACAATGTCGAGTCCATCGGTTGGGAAAGCTCAGAGCGCAGTATCGATGTTCTCATCAGCCGCATCCGCCAAAAAATCGAACCCAACCCCAAACACCCTACCCTCATCCGCTCGATTCGCGGCATGGGATACCAATTCACATTATGATCAGTCGTCGCCATTCTGTTTTTTTTAAGCTTCATGCTTTCTTTTTACTCGCACTGATCGTATTAGTTTTACTTTTTTTCTCTGCTCTCGCCGAACAAGAACGTCAAAAACTCCACCTTCTAGCCCACCGTTCTATGGAGCTCTCACGCATCATCGATGAGACCAAAGTGCGCAGTTGTATGGAAAAAAATCATGAGTTAGCCGAAGCGGGTTTCAAAGTGATGGATGCCAAAACACCCAAATGTGAAGCGATTAAACTCCCTCCTCCGATGCAATCCAAACTCCGCTCCCGCAACGTCAAAGTGACCATTTATAAAGATGATGAGGGGTTTATCTACGAGCTCTCAGAGGGGCATTGTACGATGCTTTACCGCGATACGGCGGAGGGGAAAACGTACTATTTCGTTTGGTTTTTATTCTTTGCCCTTTTGGGTGGGTTGGTGAGCATGTATCTACTACTGTGGCGCAATCTCAGACCGCTCAAACATCTGTATGAGCAAATACAGCGATACGGTGAGGGGGAGGAAGTCCTCAACACAACCAGTAACGGCAAAGATGAAATAGCCCTCATCTCCAATGCCCTCTATGATGCACTAGAGAAACAAAATCGCCTTAAAAAATCGCGTGAGCTTTTCTTGCGCAACATTATGCACGAGCTCAAAACCCCTATTACCAAAGGTAAACTGATCGTCGAACTCGAAGAGCCGAGTTCCAATCGCAATCTGTTGGAAAAACTGTTTTTGCGTCTTGAACATCTGATCCATCAAATGGCAGATATTGAAAAAATGCACGCTTTTTCACTCAAACGTCTCGATGTCTCAATCGATTCGATGATCGATACCGCAATCGATCATTTGCTCATCGACGAAATAAATATCCGAGTCATCGGATGTGATCGTCGTATCACTGTCGATTCAACCCTTTTCACCAGCGCGTTAGAAAACCTGATCGATAACGCCTACCGCCATGCAACCGCCTATCCGATCGAGATTGTTTGTGATGAAAATACCATCTGTATTAAAAATCAAGGAGTTCCACTCAAACGCCCCGTAGAAGAGGCGTTGCAGGCATTTGTGACAGAACGGGGCGATGGAGGACTAGGATTAGGGCTTTATATCGCCCAATCGGTGTGCGAACTGCACCACTTTGATCTACACTACAGCTATGATGAGGGGATACACCATTTTTGTATCACGATCACTTGAGATGATTATCTTTCATACCCATTCATCAAAGGGATCGTAATCCTAAAACAACTCCCTTTGTCTATATTTTTTGTCATTAAAGAACCACCCATCCTCGTTTCGATAATATTTTTTGCAATATAAAGCCCAATTCCTGTCCCATAAGACTCATGTTTGGTTGTAAAATAGGGGGTAAATATTTTATCAATAATAGCACGACTGATTCCGCCACCATTATCGGTAACTTCAATTACACCATATCTTTCACTTTTTTTACTAGTTATCGTAATCGCTCCTAACGCAATCTTCTGGGCATCGAGTTGCACTTTAATCGCATCAATAGCATTGTTGAGCAAAATCATAATGACTTGTTTAAACTCATTTTCAACACCATAAAATAAAACTCCATCTTCACTTTGAGTAGTACATTCAATCTTATTGCATTTCATTTGAGCATCTAAAATGTCTAGCACATCTGCAATAGAGGTTTTCGGATCAAAAACAGCTATTTCCCTCTCCGGTTGAAGAAATTTTCGAAAATCATCAATCGTATGTGACATATAATCAATGTTAGAGGTAATAATTTTCATCTTTTCAGAGAACTGCTGTGCATCTAAAGCATTCAGTCCATAAAGTGTTTCAATATTTGCTGTTGCCAAACCGATGATATTTAAAGGCTGCCGCCACTGATGAGCAATCGATTCAAGCATTTCACCCATCGCAGCTTGTCTGGATTGATGGATCATCAATCTTTCTTGTTTTTGCTGTTTTTCAATCTCTTCTTCTACACGTTTTTCGAGTTCACTGTTGAACGATTCCAACTGCTCTCTTTGTTGACTCAGAGTCTGAAGACTCTGTTCTAAATCGATTTGTACCTGTTTTAACCGTGTAATATCACGCCCTGCACCAACAGTTCCGATTATATTTCCCTCTTTGTCGTAAAACGGAGCTTTGTATACCTCCAAATAAAGCATCTCTCCTTTGACATTTCCAAACTCTTCAAACTTCATCGGTTTGTTGTTTTCAATGACAACCAGATCAGAATTAAAACATAATTCACCAAACGTATGCCACTGCAGATTTTCAGGATGAGCATTACGCTCCCTTTCAGCAAAAAAAAGATCGTTTTTCCCGATAGGTTCACTCGTATCTTTTGCCATGAGCAAACCGTCACATATAGCTTGATTTACATACAGATAATTTCCATTACATTCTTTAACCCATAACATGTCAGGTAAGTGTTCGCTCAAGAGTTCTAGTAATTTTTCATTGTGTTCTTTTAAATCCGCGATATCAAATACCATCATTCCAGCTCGTTATCTAAAAAGTCTGTGTTGTTTTTGTTTTAGTATTACCCACAAAATCGCTGAAACACCCGCCATCGCAAAACTGAGCGCCATTCCCAGCGTCATCCATTCTCCTACTATGTAACCGATCTGCGCATCGGGAGCACGGTAAAACTCGACCAATCCCCGTCCGACTCCGTATAAAAACCCATACAACAAAATCAATTCACCCTCAAAAGCTTTACGGTGACGGTAGGCGTAAATAATCACAAAAACCACGATCCCCTCTACAAACGCTTCATAGAGTTGTGATGGGTGACGGAGGGTATCATAGACATAGATTCCCCACGGTACATCGGTGGCACGCCCGACGAGTTCCTGATTGAGAAAATTCCCGATCCGTCCGAACACATATCCCAACGGAACCGACACCGCAACCAAATCCATCAGCCGACCGAACGGTATCCCATGACGGCGATGATACAAGTACGAACCGATCAAAAATCCGAGTATCGCCCCATGGAAACTCATTCCCCGAATCCCGACAAACTGCCCATCGATAAACGGGTTAAAAATCTGCCACGGTTGCGTGAGGTAATACA
>CAZKJU010000054.1:0-9882 GCA_964553185.1 uncultured Sulfuricurvum sp. | reverse complement strand
TCGTAAAAGAGGATATACCCCAAACGCGCCCCCAAAATAACCCCTATCTCAGCATAAATGAAATAATCATCAAGCTGATCTTTGGTGATATCGATAGCGTCTTTCGTAACGATCCATTTGGCGATCACAAGCGCACTTAGGAGAGCCAAAACATACATCAACCCATACCAATGGACGGGAATCGAAAAAATGTTAAAGGCTACGGGGTTAAAATGCTCATAAATGTGTTGCCAAAATTCCATTTATTTCCTTTGATGCTGACCCATAATTTGTGTCATCACTTCGAGATTTTCATCCAAACGGTACGCCCTGCCGAATCCCATAACGACACTGCCGCTTTGAGGAGAGAGTTTAAAAAGATGAAAATCCCCCATCTGCGTGAGTGATCCCACCAATTCAGAATCAAAATGGGCACAAAAGCGCTCGATAACAGTACTGTAGTGATCGTTTTCACGGAGCGTTTCACTTGCTATTGCCTCAATGGTTACCCGTTTACGGGCAAAGGGTTGAACACACTGTGATTCATCCTCGACAAAGAGCAACGAAACTTTGGAGTTTATGAGAAGATTGCGTCCATGTTGGGCAACGGTGCTGATCAGGATGTAAAAATCATTCTCCAACCGTACATACGGTGCTGTACTGGCGTGCGCTTCCCCCTCAGGGGTCAATGAAGCCATAATGAGGGTTTGAAATGTCTCTAAAAACGATTCTACTTCTAGGGTTGTCATTTTCGCAACGCTTCAGCGATCAGCTCGATCGGATTTTTGAAAACGACATCGAGATCTGCCTCGTTCATCGAGTTATTGATCTGCATTCGGCACGCACTGCATTCAGCAGTAACGATTTGTGCTCCCGTTTTGTCAATCATGGCAGCTTTCGGTTTTCCAGCCGCTTGAGCAAAATGGAAATTCTCCGTCTGCATCGTTACCCCGCCGAATCCGCAGCACGCGTTCGGATCACTCATTTCGGTGATCGTATAGTTTTGTCCCACCAAGGCTCTCGGTTCTTTGTAAACTCCCTGCATTTTACGAGCATGACACGGGTCATGATAGGTGACGCTCAAATCGCTGCGTTCTTTGGATGCTAAAAGCTGTTTTAGCTCTGTCTTTTGCTCCAGCCACTCGGTTGCCATAAAGATTTTGCCTTTGAGTTTTTGGGCACGTTCCAACCATTCAGGCTGATCATGAAAGAAATGCTCATAATCGATTTTGATCATCGCACTGCACGTCGCTTCGGGGATGATGATCGCTTCGACCTCATCGATAAAACTCTCGAAATAGACAATGTTCTTTTTGGCGTTATGATCGACTGTGGCAAAATCACCCGTAAAATAAGCCGGTGCACCGCAACACAGCTGTTTTTTCGGGATAAAAGCATCAACGTTCAATGCCTCTAAAATCTCCAAAAGCCCTTTACCTATTTCGGTATAGTTGTAGTTCGCCAAACATCCGATGAAAATGGCAACCCGACGCTTACCGCCATTGGGAATATTTTCAGGGTAGCTATTGAGAAACGACGTTTTCCCCATAGAGGGGAGCAATCGATCTTTTTTGATAATCGGGAGATTAAAGCGCGGCTGCATCGAGTTGATCTCGGCTTTGATCTTGAACCCGCAGGTTTGAAATACATATCCGAGTTTGAAGAGGATATCCATGGTTGTACGGTGACGGAGGAGATAGAAAAACGCCCGCTTAAACCACGCGATTCCAAATTTATCGGCGAGATCAGCACGTACCTGTTCGATCACCATATCGGTTGGAAGTGCTTTGGGGCAGACATCGGTACAATTGGTACACAGAAAACAGCTCTCAAAAATCGCTTTGGCATTTTTGTCTAATTCCAACTGCCCCCGTTCATACGCACCCAAAAGATCAATAAACCCACGCGGAGAGGTTACCTCATCGGCATTGACGTTATGAATCGTACAAACCGGAATACATTTTCCGCATTTGATACACGCATCCGAGGTCTCGGTAAAGTTGAAAAGTTCGCCAGTTCTTGTCATAATTTACACCGTTTTACTGAACGCTTTATCCGAAGCGGCATGACGTTTCATGTAGGCATCAAAAGGCATCGCAATATTTCGGATTAACAGAGTTCCGGTTACCGAACACTCTATCGACGTAGGACTCATACTCAACAATCCATCCGCTTCGAACGGTTTCAATGCCTCGATGGCATCGGCGAAATAGTCGGCGAATTTCACTCCGTAGAGGTTTTCGAAGCGAGTAATATCGAGTTTAAAATTAGACATCAATTCCATAATAACGTATTGACGGATGCGGTCATCTTCATTTAGACTCACACCCCGCTCGTATGGCAATTTACCCGCATCGATGGCCGCCTCGTAGCTCTCCATATCTTTGAAGTTTTGGGCGTAATAATCAGAGCCTTCACCGATACTGGTCAAACCGACTCCGATCAGGTCCGCTCCCCCTTTGGTCGTATAGCCTTGGAAGTTACGGTGCAACTCCCCTTTTTCAATCGCTTTAAAGAGTTCATCTTGAGGTTTAGCGAAGTGATCCATCCCGATCATACGATACCCGAGTTCAGACATATGATCAACCGTATAACGCATAATGGCCAGTTTTTCAGCCGGAGTAGGCAACGTCGTCTCATCGATTTTACGCATTGTTTTTTTGAGCCACGGCACATGGGCATAGTTAAATACGGCAAAACGGTCGGGATCGAGAGATATTGCTAGATCGAGGGTCTTTTTAAAGGTCTCTAAACTTTGATACGGCAACCCGTAGATAAGGTCAACATTGACACTCACCATGTTGTATTTACGTGCCAACTCCATCGCCGCTTTGGTAATGTCATACGGTTGCACACGGTGAACGGCTACTTGAACTTTGTCGTCGAAATCTTGGATACCGAAGCTGACACGGTTAAATCCCGCCTCACTCATCACCCGCATTTGTTCTTCATTGATGTGGCGGGGGTCAATCTCACAGCTGATTTCGGCATCCGCAGTAAAGTTTTTGAAATGGCCTTTAATCGCGCTGATGATTCGGTTCAACTGATCCGCATCAAAGAACGTCGGAGTTCCTCCGCCGAAATGGAGCTGAATGACACTCCGATTCATATCGATGTGTTGTGAGAGGATTTGAAGCTCACGGGTGATGTAATCGATATAGCGCTCTTTTTTATCCTCTTTTGAGGTAAACACGACGTTACAGCCGCAAAAGTAACAGGCATTTTTACAAAACGGCAGATGGAAATAAAGGGACAATGGACGCGCAGGATCTTGCGCATGAAGCTTAGAGAGATACCCCTCATAATCAAAAGCATCACTAAACTCTAACGCCGTCGGATAGCTCGTATAGCGAGGTCCCGGTTTGGAATATTTGGTAAATTTATCAAAATCAAGCATTGTGCGTGTCCCCAAGATAGGTATATTATCGCGATTATACCCTTTTGGATTGAATGTCCCCTAAAATTCCGATGTTACGAAAGAGAATAGATGGCTGGTAAAATAAAAATATTCTACGTCATGTACTTGATTTTTAAATTTTTTGTGATAAAATCATCACAAATTATGATAATTCAAGAGGTCTCATGAGTGCCATCAAAGTGCTAGTTGTAGAAGACGATGAAGTAACCGCTATGAATTTAAAAATGTCACTCGAAAAGCAAGGGTATGATGTCGTTTCACTGGCTGATAATGCGGTCACTGCGCGCAACAAAATCAAAATCTACAACCCTGATATCGCCCTCATCGACATTGGATTACAAAAAACGATGGACGGTATCGAACTGGCTCAATATATCCGGGATAAAAACCCTCTCCCGTTTATCTATCTAACCGCCCATTCGGATAACGAAATGCTCTCTAAAGCCAAAAAAACAGAGCCATACGGGTATATCGTTAAACCGTTCGACCCCATTAACCTCCACACGACAATTCAAATGGCACTTTACCGATTCAAAGAGGAAAAAAAGCGCAATTCCAATATCGATGAACTCAAATCAGACCGTGAAGAGCTCGAAAAACTGGTTTACGCCAAAAAACTCTCCGATAAACCGATCGTAGAATTTGGAGATGGGTATCGACACGATACCGGTTTGGGAGAGACCTTTTACCAAAACCAAAAAATCAAACTGACCAAAAAAGAGAACGCTTTTATCCGTCTTTTGGTCGCTCAGCTGGGAAGTGTCGTCGATTTCGAACAAGCAATCAATTATGTTTGGGAGAGTAAAGGGGCAACCGATAACAGTGTACGAACCCTCGTCTGGAGACTTCGTAGTAAACTCCCTACCGACGTGATCCAAAATGCTTCAGGAGTTGGCTACTATCTCGAAGAGTAACCGTTACAAGAACCGTTTTTCAAACTCATGCCGAAGCACTTCATATGCTTCGGTATAATCAAACTCCTCATCTTTATCACTCGCAAACTCTTCAATAACATACGCAAGACGTGAGAGCTCATCAAAACGGAAATTAGCGCTTGATCCCTTAATCGCATGAGCAATAAAAGCAATATCCGCATAACGCTTTTTTTCAATAGCCTGAAAAAGCTCTTGGAGTGAGTGCTCCATCTTTTCTCGATAGATATTCAACAGATACTCAATCTGATCCTCTTCGAGCATCAGTGCGCTCTTGAGATGTTCCATATCGATATTTTTCCATTTAAAATCAATTTTTGCATTCATATCCTCGATCAACAAAACAGTCGGTTTCAAATAACGCTCAAATATTTGTTCAATCTCTTTGAGGACGATAGGTTTGCCTAAAAAAGCGTCATAGCCGTTTTGGATTGAGCGTTCCCGTGATCCTTTGATGACATTCGCTGTTAATGCAACAATCGGTACATGATGACGGCCTGACTCTTTCTCATATGCCAATATGCCAGCCGTTGCTTCATTGCCGTTCATGAGTGGCATTTGTTCATCCATCAGCACCATGTCAAAGATTTCTAATTGATATCGTCTCAATGCTTCAGCACCGTTAGAAGCGATAGCATAATCAAGACCATAGCGTTCTAAGATAATTTTGATCAACTCTTGATTCGCTTGATTATCTTCCGCTACAAGAATATTCCCCTCAAAACCCCGCCGTTTTAGTACCCCTTCGACGACAGGAGGCTGAGGGCTATTCATCCCCATCACTTCGCTCAAAGCACTTTGCAGTTTTGTACAATAAATTGGAAATGTTAGAGGAGCGATAGTATCAATAGAGTCGTATCGTTCATCTAAAAAATCCAAAATCGCAACCGAGGGTATCCGTTGTTCAATAATCAACTCGCGTGCCGAATCATCCATTGAACTCTCCAAAAAGATGAGTAAATCACACGGCTCTTGAACATGATCCACCACATGAACGTCTAAGCCGAAATGATCCCAATAACGATGAAGTGCCTCAAGTTTATATCCCTCAGCGGGATCGTAAGCCAGTAATCCAAAACGGATCCCATCGAACATTGATGCATCAAATTTGGCAATTTCGCACTCTCGATTAACAATTACCGGAATTTTGAGAGTAAAAACACTCCCCTCTCCTACTACCGATTCAAGCTCAATATTGCCTCCCATATGTACCGCTAACTGCTTACAAATCGAAAGCCCAAGTCCCGTTCCCTCATTGATCTTCATACTCCCCTCTTGTGCTTGGGAAAAAGCATCAAATACCCTCTCTTGATCGATAAGGGCAATCCCTACACCTTGATCGTGTACAGCAAGAGAAAGTATCCCCTCATCACACCGCGCCTCAACATGAATAGCCCCCGCATGATGGCTAAATTTGATCGCATTGCTCAAAAAATTGCCAACAATTTGCTTAATTCGTAACGCATCGGCAACAATCTCATAAGGGATAGCGGGATCGATAAAACTGGTGAGAGTAATATTTTTGGAGTTAGCACTCGGGACAAAAAGCTCCATCGTATGGGAAATTTCATCATGGATATTAAAGGGTTGCGGATCAACGGTAAACTCTCCGCTTCGCAGTTTGGAAAAATCGAGGATATCGTTAATAATATGGAGAAGGTTCTCACCGCTATTGGAGATAATATCGAGGTACTGCTGATAGCGGGGGTTGGTCGTTTCATCACGTAAGAGGGATACAAAGCCTAAAATAGCATTGAGAGGCGTTCGTATCTCATGAGACATATTGGAGAGAAAATACTCTTTGGCTTTGGAAGCATTGATGGCTTCTTGTTCTTTTTGATAAATCGTATCGGTATAGAGTTTCAAAACACCCGCGAAATTGCGGTCAAAGAGATAACTTACGGCAAAGAATATAGCTTGATTGTTGATATTTAAACGATACGTCGCATTCAAAACAGCGCGTTTAAAGTGGGTACAGAGGATAAAAAGCTCATCCGCACGAAGCTCTTTATTTTTGAGATATTCAATCAACTCTGCAATTACGGGGCACTCCCCGATCGCCATCGCACCCGAAACAACCCCCATAAAATAATCGAAGACATTCGCAGCATATCGGGAAACAAAAACATCCGTATCAATTTCGTGCCGCTTCAAAATCTCCGCGCACAGCTCTTCATCAACCCACTCTTGTAAAATCGACTCTTTCGCGTTCATTAATATAATTCGAGATTCGTAAAGAGGTTTAAAAACACTATTTTGCATGTATTCTCCACACCATTTCCACTCCTTAACACTTAGAGCAGAATATGGGATTGTATCTGCTGTATGATACTCAAAAAGGGGTTAAAAGTATAATATTTTATTATTAAGGTGCTATCCAGTAAAAAACACCAATAGCACCGAGTAGAAGTTGAAACGCTAAAATTGCAACCGTCCCAATAATATTGCCGGTTTGACAACTGGTACATTGTTTGTACAATCGTGATTCATACTGGGCATAGAAAAAATAACCTACCATCAACACTACTGCCATGATCAATGCAACTAGATCGATGCGGTAAATCCAGTCCTGAATACTCTCAGAGACGAAAAAAGGGGTAATCATCGATAAAAATATCGCTGAAATCAAATATCTCACCCCCATTTTAAAGTAATCGCGATAAAACACAATAGGGCATGATCCGCCACCCGCAACAAGACCATGCTCTAAATAATCATTAATCCTCTGCTTCATCTCTTTATCAACCCGATCCACAAATGTACTGCCGAAACAATAATCGATCTGTTGTTGAACAATGCGAGCGAGATCTCCAGTGAGATCACGATGGTGGGGTTCACCGTTTTCATCTTCATAAACAACCGTCACACTCTCATAACGATCAACATCAACACTGATCCCCTCATAATAGACGCTCCGCTCTGTCTGAGTTGATGTTCCAGAGTGCTTGATCAGTCTGGCATTGATATAGGGGGTATAGATACCCGCTTCTTTAAGGACGAAAACACTGTATTGAATGCCGATAAAAATCGCGCTCAAAGCTTCCAGATCATTCGCTTCCATCGTATCGATCATATCGGTGATCCAGGTACGAAGTTCATCATTAAAGAAACGGACATTAGCCGAAATTAAACGGATAGCAGGGTCGGGGTATTTGAGTAGTGGTTGAACCATAAATGATTACTTTAAAGAAGGATCTCGATGGCATAAAAGCCATCGGAAAATATGTTAGTGACTTTTACTCACAACGATAATCATTTTAAGGTTAATGATTACGAAACGGATAAACTGCCAAATTTTGCATGTTCGGAAAAAACGTGCCCATTTTCCAGGGATCATCGCGGTTTGAAATTGATCATTTTTCGCGAAGTTGAATTCTTCAGGTTTTACTGCCATTTTTGTCTCCTATTGGTTACTTGTAATATAAATCGATTTTTATTCCGGAATAACTTTCCAGAACGGTTTGAGTTTTGCTTTATAGATAAACAAATAATGCAAGATGTGTTTGATCCAGTGACCTGCAAGTCCGATTTCTCCGAAAGTATAATCGGTATCACGGCCTGTTCCCGGATATTTTTCGAAGTCAGGAACAACCGGATAAACAGTCATTGCTGCCGCTTGTCCATCTAACCAACCTTTACCTGCTGATGCAACACATGCTGCACCCATTTCCGCCATTGATGCTTCATGCAAATGAGCATCCGGCCCTTTTTTGATCAAATCACACACGCTGTGGGCAACTGCTTTACCCATGATACCACTTGGCATACCGGTACGCGGAGGAGTTGGATTGATAACGGTACCGTTCGGTGATTTCATCGGTTTAGAGATGATGTGCGGAGGGGCGAATGCAATCCCTGCTGCGAACAAATTTTTAAATGTCGGATTTTGATACGTACGAGGCCAGTCGGAGGCTTTCCACTCAGCATACGGTTTAGGGGTATAATCAGCATCAACTTTCATAAAGCCATTCGGTGCAAAGATAGTATCAGTGATATCTTCCCCTGCTTTGTTATAGGCTTTAAGGCCAACACCGGCGAACGGAGGGATAAGCATTGAAAAATCGAATTCTTCTTCTCCGGTTGTACCGTCAAGAAGCTCATACGACACTTTACCTTTTTCAACTTTGTTGACATGCGCACCGGTAATATAACCTACACCGCGTTCTGCGAACAATGATTCGGTAAAGATACGTGAACTGACAACGTAACCGCCCACTTTCATGTGCAATCCGCCCATTCCGAAATCACCCATGAATGACTCATTAGAGATCCATTGGATGTCTGCCATATCACGGAGACCCGCTTTGCGGATTTCATGTTCGACGTTGAAAATATATTCGAACGCAGCACCTTGACACGTACACATACCGTGACCGGTACCGATCAAGATTTTTTGACGCTCACCTTTACGCATTTTGTCCATGATTTTCGTCAATTCATGAGCCGCGTGATCCGCGTGATCCGCTGTACATACTGAAACAGTATGCTCACCGAGGTTTGAACCCTCACCCAATCCCGGAGTTGCTCCAAAGTTAAGTTTTGGTCCGGTAGCGTTGATAAGGTAATCATACGTTACCTCTTCGCTTTCTCCCGCTTTGCCTTGACCGGTATATTCGATAGTGACAAACGGTTTACCGTTAGATGCGCTACCCTCAGGGTTAAGGCTCACTGCTTTAGCCTGTTTATAAGTGATACCTGCTTTTTCATAAACAGGAGCAAGATCGAACGTTACGTCCTCTTTTGTCATTCCGCCGACACCGACCCAAATATTGGAAGGGATCCAATTCCATTTTGAGTTAGGGGTCACTACCACCACTTCATGCTCACGACCTAGCCAATCTGCCGCAAATGTCGCGGCTGTGTGTCCAGCGACTCCGCCGCCTAGAACAACTAATCTTGCCATATTCTCTCCTTCGATAAATTCCATAAAAGCCGATTATAGTACCAATATATCACAATTATATCACATCCTTAAAAGAAGCCTTATAATTTAAACTAAAATTTGCAGAAAAGGAGCAAGTGTTACTTTTATTCCCAACCTGTTTTGCATAGAAAAAATAACTTTTGAATTTTACGCATACATTATATATAGAATATAAATAAATATTATTTGACGAATTAATATAGTATTATAATGTCATATAATGTGTTACTTAACTTTAGATTATTTTTATGTTCAAAGGGCTATTATTTCCGCTCAGAGCATTTGAGGACATTTACCTCGACTCATTAGAAGGATTTTAAAATGACAACATTCACTAAAACAGCCATGGTTGCACTCCTCTCAGTAAGTGTACTTAGTTCTTCAGCGTTTGCTGATGCAGAAAAAGGGAAAAAACTTTATCAAAAAAACCTCAAAGAGGTGTGTGGATTCAGCGGTGGTGTCTTTGCTGCTAAATTCAAACAAGCAGATTGGGATAAAGCATACAAAGCAGGTACTTTAGATAAAAAAATGACTGAAGCGTGTCCGGCAGGAAAAGCCTATTTTGAAAGTGACAAATTCAAAAAACTTGAATTACATTACTATGATTTCGTTCATGATTTTGCAAAAGA
>CAZKJU010000053.1:0-16049 GCA_964553185.1 uncultured Sulfuricurvum sp. | reverse complement strand
TGGTGTCTCGTGATGGATTCGAACCATCGGCCCCCTCATTAAAAGTGAGATGCTCTACCGGCTGAGCTAACGAGACGTGAAATAACAACAAACCGTTTCCAGCAACGTTTTGTGGACGGGAATTATAGCGGACAAGAGCTTTTTTGTCAATAGTGTGGAGATAAAAATAGGGTAAATAGTGAAATTAAGGGTAAATCATTGGGGATAATCCTCACATTGCTCTCGCTATAGGCTTTGTTTTTGAATTCAACCGTAGTGATTGTAAATAAAAAACACACTACAATAGCTTTAAAATTTTAAGAGGAAAATCAATGATTTACTCTATAGCCGCAATCGTTGCAGGTGCTGGGTTCGGTGCTTTGTTACGATGGTTTTTAGGACTAAAATTCAATTCTCTTTACCCCGCTATCCCCATGGGAACGCTTGGTGCCAATATTTTAGGTGGGTATCTGATTGGTATCGCCATCGCTTTTTTTTCAACGAATACGGCACTGTCCCCTGAGTGGCGGCTCTTTATTATTACCGGATTTTTGGGAGGATTGACAACGTTTAGTACCTTTAGCGCTGAGATCGTTACCGCAATCCAAGAGGGGAGATTAAGTCATGCCGCTATGGGGACACTATTGCACGTCGGAGGGTCACTTGTCATGACCTTTTTAGGTATTGCAAGTATGATGTACTTACAAAACAGGGGAACACTATGAAAGCAGGATATCAACTAACATTTTTTACGCTCCAAAGCCGTCGTCATAACGGTATGTACATTGCTGATTGGTTAAAAGAGATTGCACAGCAAGTAGGAATTCAAGGGATTACGATAACCAATGCTTCCAAAGGGCTGGGACATGATGGGATATGGCATTCTGCCTCTTTTTTCGAGCTTACCGATCAACCTCTCGAAATTATTATGATTGCCGATGAAGAGGCTTGCAATAAACTCTTCGAGTGTTTACGAACAGAAAATCCAAACCTTTTTTATACGAAAACTACAATTGAATATGGGATGATTTAACTACTGATAAGAAGGATTTTGTGAATGCTTAAAGCTATTATGGTTATCTGGATAACGATGTTAAGCCTCTGGGGCGGATTGATCCAAAATGATGAGCAGTTTAAGAGTGCCGTTGCGGGGATAGGGAAAGAGAATAAGCTGGTATTGATGATCTATACGACCGACGACTGTCCCGAGTGTGCCTACATGAAAACAAAAGTGTTTCATGACAAAGCGGTGGAACCCTATTTGAGTCGAAATTTTGTGGTGATCGAAAAAAACGTCCATAAGGGCAAACTCCCTGACGGGTACGACTTTTTCGGGATTCCAACGATGTTTTTCATCGATAAAGCGGGGAATAAAAAAGAGACGGTTGTGGGGAGTAAACGCCCAGCTGAGTTTCACAAAGAGCTTCGCCGGATTCGAGAGATCAAATGAGAACGCTTCTCTTGGCTATCGCTTTAGGAGTGGTGTTGAGTGCTTACGATGCGGGGCATTTAAAAAAAGCATTGGACGAGAAAGAGTGTGTCGGATGTGATCTGCGAGGGGCGAATTTATCGAATATGGATTTTAGCGGCGGGGACTTTCACGGCAGTGATCTAAGCAGCGCCGACCTACACGGAAGTGTGTTTGAGATGGGGGATTTTAATGATGTCAATCTCAGCGGTGCAAATGCCCAAGGAGCATTATTTTGGAAAGGGACGATGAAGCGTTCTGATCTAACTGGTCTCCGTGCAAAGGGAGCCAATTTCAAAGGAACGCATCTAGAACAGTCGAATTTGAGTCATGCCGATTTCCGCTCAACCAAAAGCTGGAAAGCCAATTTTTCCGATGCAATACTATTTAAAACCGATTTTTCGGATGCTGAGTTAGGCGATGCCAAGTTTATACACAATGATCTGCGCACCGTTAAATTCAAAAATAGCTTGTTATGGCAAACCTATTTTAGTAATTCGGTAATGAGCAAATCCCAATGTACATTTGCCAAAAAGGAAGAGGCAATCATCGACGCAAACGTGACGTGCCGTTAAAAAGGCTATAATTAACGTATGAATATTTGGTCGTTTGATTTTGTATGGGCATTTTTAGCACTCCCACCCATCCTCTATTGTCTCTACCGCTGTAAAATTATCCCCCAAAAACGGTACTTTCCCCATCTGCAATTTTTCGGAAATCCCGGTAAATGGCGCAATATGGAGTGGCTCCTCAAAGCACTCGCTCTCACTCTGATGGTCGGGGCTTTGGCGACTCCTGTAGTGGTTGATTATTCCGACCCGCGTAATCGTAACGGGATCGATATCGTCCTCTCACTCGATGGGAGCGGCTCGATGAACGCGTCGGGATTTTCGAGTGAAGAGAGTCGTGCAACGCGGTTTGAGGTGGTGCAAAAAATCGCCTCTAATTTCGTGATGAAACGGCGTGAAGATAATGTCGGTGTGGTGGTATTTGGGGATTTTGCTTTTATCGCGACTCCCGTGACCTATGAAAAAGAGATTATTGCCGAGATGATCAGCTATCTGAGTTTTGGAATGGCGGGGCAGAATACCGCGATCGGTGAGGGGGTAGCGCAAGCGGTAAGGGCGCTAAGTGATTCCAAAGCCAAGAGTAAAGTGATTATCCTCCTCACCGACGGGGAGCACAATAGCGGTGCAGTCTCCCCCAAAGAGGCGGTGGCAATGGCGCACAAAGCAGGTATCAAACTCTACACTATCGGGATTGGTGAGAAGGGGGAATTTGACAGCAAACTCCTCTCTCAAATGGCACGTGATGGGGGCGGGGAGTATTTCAGTGCTACCAATGAAAAAGAGCTGCGCGAGGTGTATGCTCAAATCGATACGTTGGAACGCTCTCGTATCAAAAGTGCACAGCACACTTTTTTCGAGCACTACTATCAGTACGCGGTTACGGGAGCGTTAGTGATTCTAATGTGGCTGATCTGGAGAAGGAGGGTGAAAGGATGAGTTTCCTTACTCCAGTGTGGTTCATTGCTCTTTTGATTCTTCCACTTTATCTCTGGGGTGCGCGCCGTTATGGGTGGCATACCCCAGGGTGGCTGTTGGTAAGTGTTCTCTTTTTGATCCTCTCCCTTGCTCGTCCGGTTATAGCAGAAAAACCGATCAGCGTCGAAGAAGCGGGAAGCGATGTGATTTTAGCCATCGATGTATCGTACTCGATGAGAGCAACTGATATTGCTCCGACACGGTTGGATGCGGCGAAGCGGATGTTGGGTCAAATCGTAGAAGCGGAGTCCAAAGATCGCTTCGGAGTGCTCGCCCATACTACGAGTGCGATTATCCTCTCACCGCTTACCAAAGATACGGAATTGCTCACCCATCTGTTCTCCTCACTCGATGAGTCGCAGATTATCACCAAAGGGACGGAAGTGATGAGTGCATTGGAACTTGCCCGTAAAATGTCTCATGCCGCTCGTCCGCTTGTCGTGTTGTTCACCGACGGAGGAGATGAACTCTCCTATGAGAAAGAGGCTTCATATGCGGAAGAGAACGCTCTGAAGGTGTGTGTGGTAATGTTGGCATCATCAGAGGGAAGCACTCTCCCCTCAGAGAATGGTTCACTCAAAGACGAGAACGGTCACATCGTAGTGAGCTCACGCAATGAGGCGATTAATGCCATCGCAGAACAAAGCGGGGGAAAAGTGATCGATGGAGCCGATGCGGCGAGTGTGATCGAGTGGATCGAGCGTGAACGGAGTGAAGATTTTGCAGGTTCGACGACGGTGACGCGCTATAGTGAGCTCTTTTATATTCCTCTCGTGCTCGCATTGATCGCTTTTGTACTAGCGTATACTACGATAGGAGAGAGGGTGAATAAAGGGTTGATACCATTGCTGGCACTTTTGGGGCTGAGTGCCCATGCGGGAGTGCTTGACTATCCTTATCAGGTTATGGGGAAAGCCGATTATACGGGGGGAAATTATGAACGCTCGGCACAATGGTATGGACGGATCGATTCGGAGCAGAGTAAATTCAATCGTGCCAATGCTCTCTATAAAGCGGGAAAATATCAGGAGGCTCTGGCAATCTACCGTATCATTCGTTCTAACGATCCAAAGTTTAAATCCAAAATATTTTACAATATGGGCAATACGCATATCCGTCTGAGTGAGTTTGAAAACGGCCGGAACGCCCTGCTCAAATCACTCACCCTAAACTACAGCCGCGAAGCCGATCAGAATCTTCGTGCCATTGCACGTGCCGAGGAGCAAAAATCGCTCAATGTCCGCAAAGAGAAAAAAGACAAATTTTCATCCGACGAGAACAAACCGACGGGTGAGGGGAAGAAGGGCAAAGAGGGGGGCGGATCAAATATGCAAAGCGATATAGCCTCTTCGGGTGCCGGAGATGCGGGGAAAAAGACACAGGGTGATCCGCGCTTTTCAACATCACAAGGAAAAGCTTCTCTTAGTTCCAAACAGTATGAGTTAATCAACCAAAGGAGTGTCCATGAAACAAAACCTTGGTAGGCTGATCGCGCTGATGATTCTCAGCCTGAGCGGTTGGGGGGCAACGTATGAGTGGAAAATGCTCGAAGCGCCGCAAAGTCTCTACGTCAACCAAAGTGGTGTCGTTCGGTATGAGTGTACATTTTCGACCAATGCCGCTGAATATACGATTGCTTTCAAGCCGACGGGTAATGAGCGCTATAAAGCCTCTGTCCTAACCCAACGCGACCGTATCGTGGAGGGGAAGAGGGTTCAGACATTTGATGTCTTGATTACACCGCGTCAAGAGGGTAATATCGAGGTAGCATTGGACGCGTTGATTCGCCATACGACGTTTGCTTCGATCGAAAATGCCTCCATCGGGCGCGATAATGTTAAAAAATACGATTTTGACGATGAAACTGCCCACTTGCCTAAAGTAATCATCAATGCCAAGGCCAATGCAGCGAGCCTCAGCGGTGAGATCACGATGGAGGTGAAAATCGACAAACGCAGTGTCATTTCCCATGAACCGGTACACCTAAGTCTCTATGTACGTGGAAAAGGGAACCTCGATCAGTTCGTCCCCTATGAGCTCAACATCAGCGGGGTTAACGTCTTTGCAGAATCGCCTCAAATCGATATCACCCCATCATCCGCAGGATATGAAGGGGAGATTCGCCAAGAGTTTGCATTGGTTGGTGAAAAAAGTTTCGTGATCCCAAAAATGACCATCGAGGTATTGGATACAGCAACCCAAAAGATGAAACGACTGGAGAGCGAAGCGGTTGCGATCGAAGTGGTGCAGGGGTATGAACGCTCCAACCTCCTAGATCCTCCCACTTTACGGGATTGGAGTGGTTGGATGCGATACAGTCTCTATGGGGGATTAGTGGTGTTGGGTATTGTTCTGGGCGAAGCTGGGCGACGGTTATGGAAAATCCGTCCCCGCCGCCGATCGTCGCAGTTTTATGATGGTGCCAAAACGCCCAAAGAACTCGTGACGCTGTTGGCGTTATCGGGGGATAAACGATTCCTAGAAGTGATCGATAGGCTGGAAAATAAGACAATGAGCTTAAGCGAAGCCAAAACCAAACTGGATAAACTCACATTAAAAAAAGAGGTAAAATAATGCTAAAACTAATCACGATGTTTTTTATAATATTTACCTCAGTTTATGCAGAATGTTTAGTAACGACGAATGAAGAAATAGCTAACAAAATTGCACATGGTCATGCTTGGATAAATCATTCGAGTGAGTTTGAAGAAAAAAAAAGAATTGCAAATTTAGAAATGCCTGAGACTCTAAAAATTGCTAATCCTGAAGAGTTTCAAAATCATATTAGTACGATTATGATTACCAAGGCTCCTAAAATTATTCCGGGTAATCGTAAAGTTTATTGGGACGATAATACCGGGACAATCGTTTTTTATGATCCGTACAGTAATGATTGCGGTACCGCTTTTAGACCAAATGACGGTAAACAATATTACGAACGTGTTTTAAAACGAAAAGAATCGGAAAAAGATCGATCAAAGACAGAAGCACACCAAAATCGCATTTTAGAACAACATAGTAATCAAAAATATCAACCATCAGCAAATTTGACATCTAAAGCAAGAGAAACAAATAGATTCCAATGTGATGGGAGGATGCATTGCTCTCAAATGAGATCATGCGAGGAAGCCACATTTTTTCTTAATAATTGCCCAAATACTAAGATGGACGGAAATCATGATGGAGTTCCGTGTGAAAAACAATGGTGTAACTAAAATGAAACTGGATAAACTCACATTAGAAAAAGAGGTGAAATAATGAGTGATGTATTGCAACAAATCCGCACTGAAATTGCGAAAGTGGTCGTCGGTCAGGAGAGCATGATCGATGGATTGCTGATCGGGCTATTGTGCGATGGGCATATCCTGATCGAGGGGATTCCGGGGTTGGCGAAAACGACGACGGTAAAAGCCCTCTCTCAATCATTGGGATTGGGATTCAAACGGGTGCAGTTTACTCCCGATTTGCTTCCGAGTGACATTTTGGGGGCTGAGGTCTATGATCCGCAAAACAACGGATTCAAGATCAAAAAGGGGCCGATTTTTACAAACCTTCTCCTCGCCGATGAGATCAACCGAGCTCCTGCAAAGGTGCAATCGGCATTGCTGGAAGTGATGGCGGAGCGGCAAGTGACATTGGGAGATGAGAGTTTTAAACTTTCGCCGCCGTTTCTCGTTATGGCGACCCAAAATCCGATCGAAAACGAGGGGGTCTATCCGCTCCCTGAAGCGCAACTGGATCGTTTTATGCTCAAAATCAACGTCGGTTACAACACACCCGAAGAGGAGCTTTCCATCGCACGACGTGTTGGATCAGGATTGGGTGAAGCGATTAATGCAGTGATTGATGCAGAGACATTGATGGCGCTCAAAGAGAAGGTTAAAGCGATCCATATCGATGAAGAGGTAGAGAAATACATGATCGATCTTGTCACCGCAACCCGCGAGCCGGAGCGGTTCGGGTTGGGTGAAATCAAAGGATTTTTGCAGTTCGGTGCCTCACCGCGTGTCAGTATCGATATGTTCAAAGCAGTGCGTGCCGTTGCATTTTTACGAGGCAAGGATTTTGTAAGCCCAAGCGATATCGCCACCATCATCAAAGAGCTGATGCGTCACCGTTTGGTCCTCTCGTATGAAGCTGAAGCAGAGGGGATTGAGGTCGATGAATTGATCGAGAAGATTATTAAAGCGGTGCCGATACCGTAATGCAAAACTCTCGTCAAATTCTCATCAAAGCCCGCCGCCAGATTATCGGAGATCGAATCGGAAACAACCCCTCGATGTTTCGGGGAGAAGGATACGATTTCATCGAACTGCGCGAATACGTCAGCGGCGATGATACTCGCCACATCGACTGGAACGTCACGGCGAAAATGGGAAAACCGTTTGTCAAAGTGTTTCGGGAAGAACGGGAGCTAAATGTTCTCACCGTGGCACTGCTCGGCGGAGGGCTTCATTTCGGTTCCGAGAAGTTTAAAATCGAGAGTGTTGCCGAGGCGGTAGCGTTAATCGGATACTCTGCGGTGGCAAACGGCGATGTGTTTGGGCATTGTAATTTTTCGGAAAATCTGCGGAGTGAAATTCGTCCCGCGAAAAAGCGTTTTTCGGTACAGCAGGCGACGCAAAGCGTTTTGGATGCGGAGATTTTGCATCACCGTGTTGATCTCTCCTTCACCATCAAAGAACTCTACCGACGGACCAAACGGCGTTCTTTGATTGTGTTGATCGGCGATTTTTTTGAGATTCCCGATCTGCGCCTCCTAGGGCGAAAGCACGAAGTGGTCGCTATCGTTATTCGCGATCGTGCCGAAGAGAATCCAGCTGTGATGGGATTTAGCGCATTGATCGATCCTGAGAGCGGTGCGGTGTTGGAGGGGGATTTTAACGCTCGAAGTGTGAAGCGCTATCATGATCGTGTTCGGGCTCATGATATAGAACTCTTTGAGTCATTTCGCAAAGCAGGAGTACGGGCGACGAAGCTCTATACCGATGGCAATGCGGTGGTGACATTGCGACGTTTGTTTGAGGGGAGAGTATGAAAGACTTGAACATTCCCGTAAATGACATTGCCCCGCTTGTCGAGATCCCCGATTATTCACTCTATTATTTTATGGCAGTCGTTGTCATTGCGGTTGCTTTGAGTCTGGCCCTTATTTTGGCATTGCTGAAGCAGATACGAAAACGTCGCATCAATGTTCGTCGAGAGCAGTTCAAAGCACTCTCTGCCATCGATTTTTCCGACCCCAAACGTGCCGCGTATGCAATCAGTGAACTCGGTCGTCACTTTGCATCCGATAATGAGCGAACCGAAAAAGCGTATCATAACCTCTTTGAGCGTTTGAACCCTTACAAATATGCTCCGCATGTTGCGATGATTGATGAGGAGACGTTGGGGTATTATCGCCTCTATTTAGAGATTATCGATGCTTGATGGGATCTATTTCCAGTTTCCGAAACTGGGATTTATCCTCTTTTTCTTTTTAGCGTGTGAGGCACTTTGCCCATTGCGCACTAATCCGATCTATTTTCCCCGCACATTCCTCTTTGGAACCGATGAAACAAAATCGCCTCTTTGGATGTGGGTTGCCAAATGGGCAATGATCTCTCTTTTCATTGTTGCACTCATGTCTCCGGTACGGGAGATTAAAGAGGAGGCGAGAGGGTATGATATCTTGTTGGTGTTGGATGCCAAATCGATTAATGGTGAAATGCTAAATAATATCCACACGTTTATCGAGAAGCGACAGAATGATCGTTTTGCCCTCTATGTTCCTGCTGTTTCACCCGTAATGATCCCTTTGAGTGATGATCATGAGGCGTTGATCAAAATTCTTTCACAGCTCACTATGCAAAACAGCGATGAAAAGGTAACCAAAGATATAGAGCGTTTTTTTTCCACTTTCCCTGAATCTCGTGGTTGGGTCATTATCCTCTCGAATCAACCGAAACAGTTGGTTCGATCTCTCCCCGTCGGAGTGGAGGTGAGTATCATCGAACTGGATGAGGAGTGGGTGGAGGTGAGTGATCGTTCCCACCCACCCTTTAGAACGATGCCGACGCATAAGTATTTTGAGTATTACTACATTTATCCTCTCTTTATCGGTTTTTTATCGATGCTCCTTTATCTCTATGGACGTAATCAAAAGGGTCTTTTATGAGCTTTTTACACAGCGAATTCTTGTTCTGGCTGTTGCTCCCGAGCGTAGTCCTTTTTTACTTTTGGCTCACCCAAAAACCGCTGAGAAATCGGTGGTTGAATGATTCCGTCCTTGCAAAACTCCGCGCACCGGAGACGACGATGGGGTTAAAGGGGCGAAATTTTCTCTTTCTTATCTCTGCCGTGCTCATTATTATTGCAATGGCACAGCCGGTTGTGATCGATTCAACTCCGATCGAGGGAAAAGAGCTGCATATAGTTATTGCGATTGATCGGAGCGGAGATGATTTTGAACAGAGGCGTTCACTGGCACTCTCAACACTCCACACCCTCTCGGGTGAAAAGATTGAAGTGATAGCGTATGATGATCAGCTCTATAGGATTGCACCACGGAGCAAGGACGGAGGAATCTTAAGTGATCTGATTAAACATTTATCCCCTTCTTTAAAAAATAGCAATCAGACTTTTTTGGAGGAAAAACTCCAACAGATTGATGCCGATATGAAGATCGTAGTGACCTCTATCCCCATGAGAAGTGAAGTCTGTTTGAGCGTAACATCGCAATCCGATATCTTTATCGTCCATGAAAAATTGGTGGAACTTAGAAATAATCGTCGCCTTCAAGCCCATATTCCCCTCTTTTTTTATCCGTTGGGGTTGGCGATGGTATTGATCCTCTTTGCCCTCTCTTCGATGAGCAAGCGTCAAAGCGTGAGTGTCGGTGTAGCTCTTTTTACGTTGAATCTTTCCCCTGTGAACTCTCATGCAGGGATTTTGGATTTTAGAGAGCTTGCTTCTGCTAGAACGGCATATGAAGCGGGTGAATATGAAAAAGCAGAACGATTGTTTGCATACTATCAGATGAAACATGATTCGCCTCAGGTGCGCTATAATCGTGCCAATGCCCTTTATATGAGTGGTCGATATGAGAGGGCGCGTTATTGGTACGAGAGGGTTTATACAACCGATCCGATATTGCAAAAACGTCTGCATTATAATCTAGAGCGGAGTAAGGCTAAGATCGAAGTGACTAAAGCGGATAGAAATAGATCTGAGAAGAGGGATGAAGAGTCTCATATTGATAGGGTAAACTCTCCGGTAAAGACGAAGCATTTACAGAGGGAAACGAGATTATTTGAATGGTGATTATTTGAAAATATCGTAGAGTTTATTCGCGCCCTTCATTTCACGGCGCAGTTCACTGTAATCTTCATATCTCAAAGCATTTTTAAGGGCTTGCAACTCCACTTCAAAGAGTTCCACTGCTTCGAGGACGTTTGAGCGATTTTGGCGAAAAATATCTTCCCACATTGCCGGCGAACTTTTTGCCAGTCGGCTCATCGAGCGAAATCCCCCTGCGGCAAGGGTGAGGATATTCTCTTTTTCCTCTTGGGCTAAAACGGTATTGGCAAGAGCATAGGAAATGATATGGGGCATATGGCTGATAAACGCGGCATGACGGTCGTGCTGTTCTGCCCCCATACGACGTATCTGCATCCCTATCGCTTGGAAAATTCGTAATGCGATATCGCGTTGCGTGTCACCGCTGTGTTCCAAATCACACAATACGACCACTTTTTCGGCATATAGCCCCTCTAATGCAGCACTCGGACCGAACTGCTCCGTCCCTGTCATCGGGTGTGCGGCAACGACATTGGCACGAATACTGGTTGGAATGGCATTAACGATCAGTGCTTTGGTAGAGCCTAAATCAATCATCGTTTTATCGGTTCCAGCCAAATCGGTAGATCGCTGCAAAAAATCGATGACACCGTTAACAGGGACAGCCAAAAAGATAACGTCACATTGTGACTTGAGATCTTCAAAACTCATAAAAGATTCAACTAGCCCCCGTTGAAGAGCAACTATTTGATGATCTGGATTATGATCACAACCGATTATAGAGGAGATAAATGAGAGATGTTTGAGGGCGAGTGCCATCGATCCCCCCATTAATCCTAACCCTACAATACCGATCTTCATAACTGCCCTTTGCGTATAATGGTGCTATTTTAGCCCTTTTAAGTTTAATTTACGCTCCTATTAATCGTAACGGTGCTAGAATAAGGGACTATTTTAACGCAACGGACTTTGGCTTGAAAAAAATCACCCTCTCTTTAGCAGTAGCGAGCGCTCTTGTTTACGGATCGACACAAAATGTTCAATCAATACAGTATGAGGGGATGATCCATATCTCCGAAGCAGTTGCAAAACGGCTTAATGAGGTGAAAATCGGTGAACCTCTAGACCCTATGGCAGTCGATAAAACCGTCAAAAACTTCTTTGACCAAGGTTATTTTGAAGATGTATGGGCAGATGAGGATGAGGGGAAAGTAACCTTTCATTTCAAAGAGAAACCGATCATCTCTAAAATCGAGCTCAAAGGGTACAAAGAGAACGATGAAGAGGCTAAAAAAACTCTTTTGCAAATCGAAAAAGGAGCTCTATATGACGAAAAGCGTCTAGAAGGGGCGAAAAAACGGATTATCGATGCACTGAGTACCGACGGTAAGATCGATTCCGTTGTCGAAATCGATACTAAAAAACTTGACAATGGCAGTATGCAGGTGACCTTTATCGTTAATGAAGGTGAAGAGATTATCATTAAAAAACTTACCTATGCAGGTGTTCTAACACAAGATAGCGATGATTTTAACAGCATGATCGCCAATAAAGAAGAGCAGTGGATGGGCTGGATGTGGGGCCGTAACGACGGTAAGATGAAAGTGGCCGAACTCCAATACGACCCGCTTCGCATCCGTGATTTTTACATGCAAAACGGCTATTTGGACGCGAAAATCGATGAGCCGTTTGTGGCGGTCGATTTTGACCATTATACGGCCGAGATGAGCTATAACGTTTTTGAAGGGGATGTCTATCGTGTGAGCGATATCCTCATTTTTCAAGATACTGCGGTAATTGATGACAAAGCACTCTTGGATGTTATTGCTTTAGAAAAAAACAAACCCTTTAACATTAAAACATTCCGTGATGATGCTGATCGTATCAAAACTAAAATTGCCGATTTGGGATACGCCTATGTTCAGGTTCAACCCGATTTGAAAAAAGACAAAGAGGGTAAAAGTGTTGATGTTGTTTACCGAATCAATCCGGGTAAAAAAGTACACATCCGTAATGTTATAGTATCAGGAAACAATCGAACATTAGACCGAGTTGTGCGTCGTGAACTTTTCCTCGCACCAGGTGATGTGTACAGTCTAAGCAATCTTAAAGATTCTCGTAACGCGATTGGACGTACCGGATATTTTGAGAGTAATACGATCGAAGAGAAGCGGATCGATGATGAATCGATGGATCTGATCGTCCAAACCAAAGAGGCACCGACAGGAAATATCCAACTTGGTGGAGGATACGGAAGTTTTGGAGGCCTTTTGCTTAGTGTTGCCGTGAGCGATCGTAATATTTTTGGTTCAGGGATCAATGTAGGATTAAATTTAGAGCGTTCACAGCGCACGAGCAATTACTCATTCAATATTTCTAATCCGCGTCTCAATGACAGTGACTTTAGCGGGAACTTTTCGATTTATAAAAGTTCAACTGAATATGATACCTACACGATAGAATCAACAGGGCTTAGCATTGGGACGGGGCATCGTTTTAACCGATATTTGAGTGGTTATGTAGGATACAATTATTCAAACAATAATTATAGTAATTTTGATGCTACAACACTCACTGCTGATGAGCTTCGTTATTATGAAAGCTATTCTAAAAGTTCGGTTATAGTTTCAGCTACCTATGACAATACCGATGATTATTATGTTCCGCGTGAGGGGATGGCAATTTCTCAAAGTTTTGAAAAGGCCGCTACCGGTGGGGATGCTAATTTCTGGAAAAGCCGTACGAGTTTTGGAATCTATCAAGGGCTTCAAAAACTCACCGACTTTGATTTGATTTTACGCTATAAAGCTCGCTTTAACTATGTTCAAGAGACAGGTTATTTACCTCTCAATGAACGCTTTTATATGGGAGGGATCGGTTCGGTCAGAGGATATCAAAACTATTCTATTTCTCCTATCATGAGACAATCAGATGGAACACCATTGCTTGATTCTAATGGCGACGATCAAAAAATTGGGGGTACCCAAACTTTTTCCAACTCGTTGGAATTCAGTGTTCCGTTGGTCCCTGAAGCGCGTATGCGTGCAACGGCATTTATTGACTATGGTATGATTGGTGCCAATTCACTCGATGAGATTAAGCGGGGCGGTTATGGGATATCTCTTGAGTGGTTCAGCCCGGTTGGACCATTACAGCTTGTATTTGCTAACCCTTTGTTTGATAAACCGGGTGATGAAACGGCTGCATTTGAGTTTACGATTGGACAACGATTTTAATAATGTCATTCCCACCTTCGCGGGCGGAGTGCCCATTGGGTGAATGACGAAATACTACTTCTTAAACACTTTAACTATTTTTGAAATTACTTCCACTGTTCCCATCACGATTCCACCAGCTACAATACCCGCTAACGCATCGATCAATACCGGAGTCATCCATCCGAGAACTCCGCCGAGGGTTGGAATACTCTGTGCAGTGTGTACAGCATTCTCTACAAGATGGTGAGCGTTAGGGAGTCCGTGCAGGAGGATACTGCCTCCGACAAGGAACATTGCCGCCGTTCCAACAACAGTGAGGATTTTCATCAAGCGAGGTGCAAAGCTCAGAAGCCCTTGTCCTATAGCTCGTTGCAGGGCCCCTTTTTTCCCTTCAGGGGCATTTTGAAGCAGATGCAGCCCTGCATCGTCCATTTTAACGATAGCGGCAACGATTCCATACACTCCGATGGTGATGGCTACGGCGACTCCAGAGACAACCATTGCCTGTGTCATAATATCTTTATCGGCTACCGTCCCCAGAGCGATAACAATGATCTCGGCGGAGAGGATAAAGTCGGTGCGGATAGCCCCCTCGATTTTCTCTTTTTCGTAAGCTTCAAGATCAACTTCTGGGTTATGGAATGCTTCGATCAGCTCCTGGTTGTGTTCATCATCTTCTTTGGTGTGTAAAAACGGGTGGGCAATTTTTTCAAATCCCTCATAACACAGATAGGCACCGCCGACCATGAGGATTGGGGTAATAGACCATGGAGCAAAAGCACTGAGCCCTAGCGCCGCAGGGACGAGGATGAGTTTGTTTTTAAACGACCCTTTGGCCACCCCCCAAACAACGGGGAGCTCTCGTTCGGCTCGTATTCCCGCAACTTGCTGTGCATTAAGAGCGAGATCATCGCCGAGGACACCCGCCGTTTTTTTGGCGGCGACTTTGCTCATCGCCGCGACATCATCGAGGAGGAGGGTAATATCGTCGATGAGGATAAGAAGGCTGCTTCCTGCCATAGATTAATCCTTGAGTGTGAGGGTAAAGTTTGGAGGCAAAATGATATTTTTGAGTTGTTCACGCGCTAAATAGAGAGATTTCCCTCCGACAACTAATGCATTGCTTTGAGGATCCATTTCGAGTGTGATATCGGCCGCGTTGATACGTCCTGCCAAGAGAATATGGGAGAGCCATAAAATTGCACTCAGCGCATCGAGAGTAGCTTCATCGGGCAATAATGAGCCATACGAATTTTTAGGGACGAGATCCGAGGAGGTATTTCCTTTTTTAAAGAGCAGCAAATGGGAGATCAAGGCAATTTGCGGATGACTCAGGGCATAATCCAGAGCACTCATCGCTAGATAATGGCTATGGCGCTGATAGGCATAATAGCGGATACCCACGCCGATAGAGAGGAGTTTGGCTGCGATACTCAGTTCGCGTCGGTAGAGGGGATCGATTTTTAATTGGATATGAAGCAGATCAAAAATACGTTTACTTAGATGAGCGCATTGGAGGGGATGATCGCTGTGAATTCCATAGGTATCGAGCAGATAGCGGACACTTGGATTGTAGTTGGCGGGAAATTTATCTCCGTTATTACGAAGTAAATCGCTTAAAAACACCCCTTCACGTACCCCGACCCCGCTGCACAAAAGTCTTTGGCTTTTGGTATAGCGGATAATACGTTCCAGAATGAGAGTTCCGGGTTTGATTGTGTCAAAACGATCAGGTTTAATAAATAAGGAACGGAGTTTTTTAGGGCTTGCATCGAGAATTTGCGCAGTGAAACGGAACAAGCTATTACTATCGGTGGTGTAGGCATGGAGTTTTTTGAGAGGATATTCCTCTTTTTTCATCATGGCTCTCGTGAGGGCACGAAAAGTTCCTCCAATACCGACGAGGGTATCGGTTCCAAAATCAGGGAGTTGTTTGAGCGCGTTATCGATATAGGCGATTGCCCCATTCATATCGTTGTTATCAAAAAATAGTTCTTTGATACGCACTGTCCCGATATTCAGCGAATATAGCTGTTCTACTTTTCCGTTGCGCAGCAGGGCAAATTCACTTGAACCGCCCCCTACATCTACCGTAATGGCTTCTTGCATTGCAGGAAGGAGATTGGCACATGCCATCCCCCCTAAATAGGCCTCTTCTTCTCCGCTGATAATTTTGATCGAGAGATTGTATTCGCGTTTAATACGGGAGAGAAAAATGTGAGCATTAGGAGCATCACGCAGAGCAGAGGTGGCCACGCATAATATTTTACGTGCGCCGTAAGAGCTGGCTACGGAGAGAAACTCACCGATAGCCAAAGCAGTACGCTCCATCGGTTCACTTTGGAGATTTCCCCCATTTTTATAGGCTGATTCACTTAAACGGACAGAGCTTTTGACCTCATGCAAGATATGAAAAGCGAAACGGCTGGTTTTTTGAAAGACCGCCATCCGCATCGAATTGCTTCCGATGTCGATAACAGCGGTGCATTGCGCCATTTACTCCTCTTCTTCCATCAGTTGCTTGTGTTTGTAGAGAAGCTCTTGCATCGTTTCAACGTTATC
>CAZKJU010000052.1:0-16276 GCA_964553185.1 uncultured Sulfuricurvum sp. | reverse complement strand
CAAACCCTTCACGACGCATATTTTCTGCGAGAATCGTGATTTGAAGCTCACCACGACCGGAAACGATAAATTTACCCTCTCCAACCGTCTCATAACGCATCGCTACGTTAGTGTTCATCTCTGCATCAAGACGTTCGCGGATTTTGTTCGCGGTAACGTGTTTACCCTCTTGACCTGCAAGCGGAGAGTCATTTACCGAGAAAACAACGGTCAATGTAGGCTCTTCGATGTGCATCGGATCAAGTGGCATAGGGTTTTGTGGATCACAAATAGTATCTCCAACGTCTACTGTTTCGATACCGGCAACCGCAACGATGTCACCCGCTTCCGCTTCTTGGATCTCCATACGGTTCAAGCCCATAAAGCCGATCAATTTAGAGATACGACCTTTGACCATTTCACCGTCAGCTTTTGCAAGGAGGATATTATCCCCTTTTGCGATTTTACCGTTGAAAATACGGGCAATACCGATTTTACCAACATAGTTATCGTAGTCAAGGGTGAATACTTGCAACTGAGTCGGGTTTTCTGGATCACCGGTAGGCTCAGGTACTTTTTCCAAAATGGTGTTGAACATACAAGTGAAGTCACCATCAGCATCAGCCATGTCCATTTTCGCGATACCATCACGCGCAGCAGCGTAAACGATCGGGAAATCAAGTTGATCTTCGGTCGCGTCCATTGCAACGAAAAGGTCAAATACTTCGTCTACTACACGCTCAGGGTCAGCAGATGGTTTATCGATTTTGTTGATAACAACGATCGGTTTGATTCCAAGCCCGAGCATTTTTTTAACAACAAATTTCGTTTGAGGCATAACACCCTCATAGGCATCAACAAGCAACAACGCACCGTCAACCATTTTCAAAACACGCTCAACCTCACCGCCGAAGTCGGCATGGCCCGGAGTATCGATAATGTTAATTTTATGATCGCCGTAGCGGATCGCGGTATTTTTAGAAAGAATGGTGATCCCGCGCTCTTTTTCGAGTGCGTTAGAGTCCATCGCTCTTTCATTTACTTGTTCGTGGCTTCCGAACGTTCCAGATTGCTTGAGCAATCCGTCAACAAGAGTTGTTTTACCGTGGTCAACGTGCGCGATGACGGCGATATTACGAATTTTTTGCATTGCTGTCCTTTAGAGTGAGGGCAAAGATTTTCGCGGATTATATCTTAGATAAGGTTAAGGAAATGTTAAGGCAAAAAGATATTGTTACGGTTTGGTAACTATTATCTATTTGGAATATTTTTTGCTTTGCTTATCTACTTTAAACAAAAGAGTGTTCAATGGGCACTCACCCAAGGATCATCCATGATCATTCAAAGCAAAGAGACGAAAGCGCAAAGCACCCTTATCGATCTTTTGGGCGGGAATGCAAAAAACGCTAATACAAAATCGAATGATTTGTTTTCCAAGCTGTTAAGCTCATTTGGAATGCAGAGCAAAGAGGTTGAATCACCCATCGTCAGTGCCAATGATTTTAAAACCGTTATCGATCCCAAAAAATCATCCACAACCATTAGTCCAAAAAACAGTGATACCAAATCCTCTGTTTTAAAAGAGTTGCAGTCTCTGTTAAGCGGAAGTGATGAAAAAGAATCGGCGCTCCTCTCCAAAGAGCTTGTAGGAACCCTCTCGACCGATCAGGTCCGCACCCTCATCAATCGGGCAAAAGAGTATCTTAAAAATGAGATTACAACTAAAGCACCTGAATACCAAACAGAGGCGAAATCCCTCCCTAAAACACTGTTAGGGCTGGTTCAATTGGCTGAAAAACTGGGGTTAGAACCACAAAGTATTTCCCTCTCTACCCTCATCAATGACGAAAAAGAGTTCTCAGCCTTTACTTCTGATTTTTTAACAAAACCTCTTTTGGATACAAAAACTCTCGCTGCTTTGCCGATGACAGAAGCATCAAAAGAGACTCCGTTTGAAGCGATTACCCAACTGCTCAGTGAGATAAAAGGGAAAGATCAAAAAAACACTAAAACAAGTGAATCGGAAGCTACAGCCCATCAAGCTGTAACGGAGAAATCTGAATTACAGCCGTTAAAAGCCCTTTTACAAACTATTGATAAAAATGAAGCTGTAGTTTCTTCAACGGCTGCAGTATCTACTGTTCCTGAAAGTGAAAAAGGACATCAGCAAACCCCGATCACACCAAATGCAGAAGGGCTAATTAGCCTATTAAAAGGGATAGATGAGTCAACAGAGACTAAAAATGAAAACTCTTCTGCTCTCAAACTCGATACCGATTCGCCGAAAGCGATACACGCTCCTAAAGCTGACTCGATCGAAGTAAAATCGAAAGAAGCGCAACAAAGTATGCGACTCTTTGCCAGCGAGCTCAAAGAGGCGGTTCAAGAGTATAAGCCCCCATTTACCCGTCTCACAATGAAACTCAACCCTGAAAAACTGGGAGAAGTTGAGGTGACCCTGGTTCAGCGCGGTAATAATGTTCATGTCAATATCCAATCCAACAACACTTCCAGTGTCGCCTTTTTAGCCCACAATGCCACGGAGCTCAAAGCCCAACTGGCACAGCAGGGGATCACCAATGCAACCATGAACTTTATGTCCGGCGGAGAGAATCAACACCAAAGCAACGCTCAAAATCATCAGCATCAACAAGAGCAACGTCAAAATGCATTCAAATCCTATGAGTCGTTCGAAGAACTCACCCTGAATGAAGAGCAGCTATCGGCTCTTGAAATCATTATCCCGCATTACGCGTAACACAAGGAGACTATTATGGCTATCGACGCATACGGCAATACTTTAGGTGCCTCTTCTACCGCAACAACAGCGGCAACCAGTCCCGTCAATCCAAACAGTATATTAGGGAAAGATGATTTTCTCAAATTGTTACTCTTAGAGCTCAAATATCAAGACCCGACCGCCCCGATGGATAGTGAGAAAATTTTGACCCAAACCTCTCAACTCGCGACGATGGAAGCAAGTTCAAATACCAATAAAGCACTCGAAACATTAGCCGCATCCCTCACCTCATCCATGCAATACTCCGGTATTGCCGCAATTGGTAAAATCGCCGATACCGGGAGCAATGCGGTTATCCTCGAAAAAGGGGGAAAAGTTGATTTTGAACTCTATTTTCCAGATGATGTCAGTACAGGAACGGTAAATATTTTGGACAAAAACGGTAATAAACTCCGTACTATGAATATTGGAGCAACCGATGCGGGTATCGCTAAATATACTTGGGATGGAACCAATAATAGTGGTATAACACTCGATGAAGGTGTTTATTACGTCGAATCGGAATACACCAAAACAGACGGTACCACCGCAACAGCACGTCTCGGACTCTATCCAATCGAATCGATCAAATTTGATAGCGGAAAAACCTACGCTAAACTCGGATCGAGCTATATCGACTTTAGCACCATCAAAGAAGTGACAGGTAAATAATCATGACACAAGGATACTATGCAGGGATCATGGGGATACAAACCCACCAATATGGGTTGGATGTTATTTCTGATAACTTAGCAAATTCCAGCACTACGGCGTACAAAAGTACAACCACTGAATTCGCCGATCTTTTTAGTAAAGTGATCAATAGCAATACATCAACTCCAACCAGTGATGACATCGGATACGGCGTTAAACTTCAAGCGACCAGTTTTCAGTTTCAACAAGGAGCCCTTATGCCCTCAGATCGTTATACCGATTTGGCATTAGAAGGGAATGGATGGTTTGGTGTTATGACAACCAATGACAAGTATTACTATTCTCGGGATGGAAGCTTCTCGTTTGACACCTACGAACAAACAGCAGGCGATGTCAATTCCTCTGCTGCACGTTTAGTCACTGCTGATGGGATGTTTGTTCGCGGGACAATGCTGAGTAATTTTGCCTATAACAGCACCTTTGATTACGGTGATACCGATTCCAATGCAACACCTGGAGCCTATGTCGTCAATAATCCTACCAGTGAAGCTGAATTAACCTCTCCAGGAAAACAAGGAATTTTAGAATTTCCAACCCGCTTGGCCTATCCCGTGGTTCCTACTACAGAAACTACTTTTTTCGGAAATCTGGGAAGAGAGAACGAACAAAGAACCATCAGTGCCAACGTTGTTAGCGGCAACAATGATATCAATCGTCTCAAACTAACTTTTGAACAACACATTGAAACATCCACGGAAATCATTAATGGAAATCCGACAGAAGTATCTCTCCCTTGGGATGGACTTACCTGGGACGTTCATGCAACCGTTACCTCAAATGATGGCAGTACGATTTATGATACAAAAGAAGGCCAAGCCATTTTTAGCGAATCAGGAGCTCTTGCCAGTTTTGATATTACCTCTATGAATAATGACGGAACACCCGTATCGGTTAATCTCGGGACAGGTTTTAGCGGCGTTATCTCTATCGATGGAGTCGGGACCAGCGGTTCATCCCGTTCAGATGGAGTTTCAGGGGGAACCCTCACCAAATACGGCATCAACCAAAATGGGGTTATCGTCGCCGACTTCTCCAATGGGCGCCAAAGTGCTATCGGACGAATAGCCGTATTTCATTTTCAAAATGACCAAGGGCTAAATCGAGAAGGGGGAACCTACTTTCAAGAGAGTTCTGATAGTGGAAAACCCACCTTTTGGACCGATGAAAACGGCAAAGCTATCAATGGTGCACTCGTACGAAGTGGGAATTTAGAAGCTTCTAACGTTCGCGTTGATGTGGGTCTGACCGACATGATCATCATGCAGCGTGCCTATCAAGCCAATTCAAAAATTATTACGACAGTCGATGAGATGATCCAAAAAGCCATTGCAATGCATCGCTAATTTTGGACCATTTTTTGCTTATTACTTTTACTTTGTCATAAAGGACATATTATGTTACGATCACTCTTCGCAGGTGTTACCGGATTGCAATCGCATCAAATCGCAATGGACGTTGAGTCTAACAATATTGCAAACGTAAATACCATCGGGTATAAATACTCTCGTGCTAACTTCTCTGATTTGTTAGCGCAAACCAATCAAATCGCTACTGCTCCTCAAGGGGAACTCGGCGGTAAAAATGCGGTTCAAATCGGTCTAGGGGCATCGGTTACTTCGGTTACCCGTATCCATTCTCAAGGGTCGATCCAAAATACCGATAAAAATACCGACGTCGCTATCCAAGGTGACGGTTTCTTTATCGTCAGTTCCGATGGTGGGAATACCTATAAGTACTCCCGTTCAGGGGACTTCAAATTTGATGCTGCCGGAAATTTCGTTGATAACAACGGATTTATTGTCCAAGGATGGGTACGTGATGAAGATACGGGGCTAGTGGATTCCACCGCACCGATCGCTAACATCCAAATCCCACCAGGGCTTACAACCCCTGCGAATGCGAGTACACAGGTTGTTGTCAAAGCCAATCTCAGCTCTAGCGGAACCGTAGAACAATATAGCCCAACCTACGTACTAGACGCAACAGCAGGTCTTGGCGCAGGTGAAAAAACCGAAGATATGGGGGTTATGTTTAATGCCAGTGGTGAAGCATTCCAATTAGCTCCTGCATCTGCAGGTCCAGTCGGAGGACAAGGGATCGCCGTATCATTTGATGGTGGGACAACAACTCAAGAGTTTAGATACACCAGCGGAACACCTGCACCCGGAATCACAGGGGGTGTCTACTATTTCCAATCTACTGAAGATCTTCGTGCCGGATTACAAACCATGGCGACAGCTGCATCAGCAGGTGCTACAGTTACCGTGAATGAACAAGGTAAATTTATTGTAAAAAACCCATCTGGTTCAGCTCTTGATATCACGGTTACAGGAATTACCGATGCCAATACAGTAGAAAACACCCGTTTTACCCAAAACTTCGCTACCATGGCAGGAGCTTTGCCTATCGGAAGCTCCGTCAAACAATCTCAAGCGATTAATGCGGCCACCCACTCTGCGAGTATCGATATTTATGATTCCCTCGGATCTAAACATACGGTTAAAATGGATTTCCGTAAACAAACCGTCAATACCACTAACGGTGTTACCGAATGGGCTTACACCATTACCGTTCCGCAACCGGCTTCAATCGGCGGTATTGCGCCCAATCAAAATATCTTAGAAGGTGGAATCATTCAGTTTGGAAGTAACGGTCAACTCGCCGGATATAATCTTCCAAGTATCGATTTCTCTCCAAACAACGGTGCCGCACCAAACCAAGCGGTTAATCTCGATTTTGGAACTATCGGGGCATTTGACGGTATTACCAGTTTTGATAACGACTCTGCTACCAGCGGTATCTCCCAAGACGGTTTCCCGGGTGGGGATCTCGTCGGTATCCGAATCGACCAAAGCGGTACGTTAGTCGGATCGTTCTCGAACGGACGTTCGTTCGGTTTGGCACAAATCGGGATGGCAAAATTCTCAAATAACGAAGGGTTAGTGAGCGATGGAGGAAACGTCTATCTCCAATCGGCAAACTCAGGTGATCCGATTATCGGTACGGCAGCAACGGCAGGACGAGGATTTATGCAATCATCTGCTCTCGAAGCATCAAACGTCGATTTGTCTAAATCATTAACGAATCTCATCATCATCCAACGCGGCTACCAAGCCAACGGTAAAACGATTACCACTTCTGATACCCTCCTTGAAACCCTTATCGGTCTCAAACGTTAACACGCATGGCGTGTTAACCATGTTTTAATCAAATTCTTTTTATTGTTAACTTGTTTAGGAAGAGAGGCTCAGCGAGTAAGGAGTCTCGCCGGCACTTTGAAACTTAAGGAGTGAGTGATGAATGAAAAAAATCTCTATTGACTTGCTGCGGTCAATCGGGATAAAAGAATTATGAATCAAATTGGTAAACGAATGGTAATAAGGTTATAATTGTGTTATGAGATGGCGAACCCTTAAAACTAAAAAACAATCTTATCCGCAACTGAAAAAACCCAAAACTTTGTTTGCCCCTTTTTGGCCTCGTGCGGCTGGATTTGTGACTGATATTTTCATGATAGGATTGCCGATTTCCCTCCTTACTATGGCGATCTTCGGCTACGATCAGATGCACAGTGCCAGTGGTTTGGACGTGTTAGTGCACGATCCGAAAGCGCAAAGCAACCCTCCAAACCCGATCGCATCTATCGTTCAAATCACCCTGTTTCTTGTAACCTATGTATGGCTTTGGCACACGAGCGGACAAACTCCGGGAAAAAAACTCTCCCGCATCCGTGTCGTCGATGCCACAACGCTCCAAAATGCCTCTGTTTTAAAACTAACACTCCGTTTTATCGGTTATTTTATCTCCCTCATTACTCTGATTGGATTTTTTATCGGTCTGTTTCGCAGGGATAAACGTGCTCTTCACGATCTTCTCAGCGGTACTGCCGTCATCCGCGAAGCCTAACATGGCTGTTTTAATCGCTTTATTCTATTTTTTCTATTTTGCCCTGATCGGGGTACATATTATTTTTGTCCCTAAAATCCTCTCCATGGTAGGATTTGAACCTACCGCTATCGGTATCATCTTCGCATCGGCTCCGCTGGTACGCTTTGCTATCCCGTTTCTTTTCTTGAGAGGGTTTCGCCTCAGTCAGCGAGTCTTTTTCAGCGCACTGGCACTGATGGCATTAGGTGCCATCGGTTTTTATCCCGCATTAGAATCATTTTGGTCTCTACTCACCGTCAATATCCTCTTTGGAATCGGAATTGCCCTCATCCTCCCCTATATAGAGGTCATCGCGCTGGAGCAAATCGGCAAAGAACGTTACGGAAAAATCCGTCTCTTTGGTTCACTCGGATTTATCGCCGTCGCTCTTATTTTGGTGAAATTTCTCACCGCCGCATCTATCGGAATCCTCTTTTTAATCGCGATGGCAGTAGCAACACTTCTGTTTGGTGCATTGATCGGATTCAAAGAGGGGAAAATTTCTTCTAATGAGTGCGATGCATCCAATGAAGGGTGCCGTTTTTCCGTACGTGAGCATATTCCGCTTTGGATCGGCTTTTTCCTGATGCAGGTTAGTTTTGGCCCGTTTTACAACTTCTTTACCATCTATACGACCGATCACGGGGTATCTTTGGAAACGACGGTATGGTTATGGAGCTTTGGGGTCATTGCTGAGATCATCATGTTTTATTTTCAAGGAAAACTGCTAATGCGCAATCTCCACGCTCTGCTGTGGATAACGGCATTAGTGACGGCACTTCGATGGCTTTTAGTAGCACTTTTCCCAAGTTCTCTAGCTGTTTTATTTGCCTCACAGAGTTTGCACGCTTTTAGTTTTGCCCTTTTTCATACCGCCGCGATAAGTGTTTTGTTTTCACTCTATCATGCACGTCGCCTCTCTCAACAGTTTTTTTTCGGAATATCGTATGGACTGGGGGGATTTGTGGGGGCATTGGGAGCGGGGTTAATCTATCAACACATCCCTGCTATGCTTTTTATCGGAGGCTCTCTTGCTGCACTCGGTGCAACAGCAGCGTTTTGGATCAACAACAAACGCTAAAAAAGTTTAGCTATTAATGAGACGAAAAATGTTCGATCCGTTTTCGATGGAGCCAAAGGGATATTCATATAATCGATTTTATAATTGAGCCCCATCGAGAGGAGAGGAGTGAGTTTAGTTTCCATCGCTATTTTACTGTTAATGTAACTATACTCCGTGTCTTCTAAATTGACTCGATAAAACGATTCTTGGGTAAATTTTAAATCATCGGTTGCTTGCCATCGGTAGATAGCACCGACTTTGCTCGAAGAGAAACTATCACTTTGCTGCGCTTCAGGTTTATTTTCCCCATATAAAAGATGGGCCTTAATATCCAACTTATGCACACCGTAATCGATCGCTTTGACTTCGATTTCCGGTCTGCTGTAAAGTTGATAATCCAATCCGATAAACCGATCCTCTTTGTACCCTACTAAATAATTTAAGCACATCCGAGAACCGATTTGATACTTATAGCTCAACTCGCTTGTCCATTTCTCTTTGCTCATTTTATCCATATCGGTTGATTTGCATAAATTGACATTAATATTCAATCCATGTTCATCCCATTGCTTCTTTATGGCACCGTCAAAAGCGACCAGCGCTATATCGGTACTTTTTTTAGGATTGATATACGAAACTTTGCTTTGGGTAAGCAATGGAGATTCTTGCGCCAGAAGCACGGTAGCCAAGAATATAAAAGGGAAAATCCCTTTTCGAATCATAGCTCCCCTTTTTTCACATGCAAATCCATTTGCGGGAACGGAACGGTGATATGGTGTTTGTCAAATTCGAGCTTAATTAATTCGGTAACTTCAAATGAAACACTCCAATAATCATCAACCCCCACCCATGGTCGAACGATAAGCTGTACTCCATCACGTTCCAATGCTCCGACGGCAACAATCGGTTCAGGATCTTTAAGCACTTTTTCATGCGATTGAAGAACATTCATAACAACCTCTTTTGCCACTCTCAAATCATCTTTGTAATCGATTTGAAACGTCATATCAATACGGCGGGTTTGATTACCGGTGTAATTAATGATATTACCGGCAATCAATGCTCCATTGGGGATAATGATGGAACGGTTATCGGCAGTAGTGAGAGTCGTCGAGAACAGGTTGATCGATTTAACATTTCCCATCACCCCTGAAGCTTCAATGAAATCTCCAACCTTGAACGGTCGGAAAAAGATGATGAGCACCGCTGCTCCAACATTGGCAAGGGTGTCTTTGAGCGCCAAACCGATCGCAAGTCCCGCTGCACCGAAAATCGCCATAAACGAGGTTGTTTCAATCCCCACATTGCTAATCGCTGCGATAATGATCATAACGATCAACACAACATACAGTGCATTGCTCGCGAACGAAATCAATGTTGGATCGACATGCGCCCGTTCCATCCCACGACGCATCAAAGTCACTATCTTCCGAGCCACCCATTTTCCGATAAAGAAAATGAGGAGGGCTCCAAGAATTTTCAATCCGTATTCGGTTGCATATCCTAAGACCAGATCGCTGTAATGGGCTACTTTATCCTCAACATGTTCGATTTTTGATAGCATTAGAGCTCCCTATTTGCGATATTCGACAATCTGCTTAAGTTCAAGCCGCTTTTGCTCGCTTTGGGGGTTGACCCGATATCCAAATGCGCAGATAACTGCTACACTGTGACCGTATTCGAGGTCTAAAATCGCTTCAACCTCCTCTTTGTCAAACCCCTCTATCGGACAACTGTCAATCTCCAGTGTCGCGGCGTAGGTCATCATGTTTGCCAGAGCGATATAACACTGTTTAGCTGTCCAATTCTCCAGCAAAATTTCATCTGCTTCGATAGGAGTGAGATAGTTTTTATAAACACCCATATACATATCGACCGCTTCACTAGGGAGCCCTCGACGCTCAAACATTTTTCGCACATACGGAGTGTCGCTGCGCACCGTGTCGTTATCGGTCGTAAAGATCACCAGCTCGGAACATTCGGTGATCTGGTTTTGGTTCCAACACGCACTTTTGAGTGCTTTGCGCAAATTAGGATTACGGACAACAATCAATCTCCACGGCTCCATCCCAAACGATGATGGGGAAGTACGCGCCACTTCCAACATCGAGTCAAATTGCTCACTCGGAATCGGTTTTTCACTATTAAACGCTTTACACGCGTGACGAAATGCCATCGCTTTTAAGAACTCGGACATATTAAGCCTCCCGCTTGTCATTCCCGCGAAGGCGGGAATCCAGCTTTTCAATAATTTTTATAATTTTAACGTACATTTCATAATGCTCTGTTTCAAATTTTCCCAAAAGTTCACAATATTTGAGATAGTTTTGCCATGCCCTCTCCGAAGCCTCCCTGCGTCCCCGCTTGATCAGCTCGAAACTCACCGCCGCATTGATAAACCCTTTCCAGAGTTTTACCTCATTATCATCCTCAAATCGGCGAGGAAACCACAAAGACTCCAAATCTTCATGTGCATCATAATAACGCTCTTCTGCGAGAGAGTGAGCAAACGCATCAAACGCTTCTGTTATACCCGTAGATTCTTGCGCCAATACCCCCGCCCTCCTCGTAAACTGATACAAACATGATTTGGGAATTTGGTTCGGAACTCTTTTAAACGCTCTTTGGAGCTTTTGCCTGTATCACAGTAAAAAACAAACACACTCCCCTCAGGCTCATTTTTGAGTAGCGGTGGAGCATAGAGCGTTGTCTCTACCCCATCGATCGGACTCAGAATCGTATCGATCAATACAACTTTCACACCGTTCGATTCTAGCTCTTTTTTGTTGCGTAAAAACTCTTCTTGCGTCCATTCGTCGGCGTCCAAATCAACCATTTCTGACTCTTTAGTTTTCATTTTGCGAAAGTTTATCAAAACTATAAATGCTTTAGCCTTAGGATTTTAGGCTACACTTACACTATGGCAAAGAAAAAGAAAAAAATGATCAAACTTAACCAACAGATTCGCTATTTTTTCGGCGATGAAGGGTTCGATGAGGGGATCGATCGAGTCCCTACCGAGGTATTGATTGCATTGGCGCATACACTCGGAATATTCAACGGTACCACAGACAAAGCACAATTAATCAAAACCTTCCGTCGTCTATGGTCAGAGGGGGAAAGCGATCACCGTGAGCTGATCGTCGCCTTTTTCAAACATGAGGGGAAAATCTACCCCAACCCAAAGCCAAAAGAGAAGCCGCATGAGCGAGAAGAAAAAATCGATGAGCTTTTAGAGGCGTTTGAACTTACATCTGATGAGCGCAAAGCCTTGCACGCATCGTTTATCGACATTCGCACCCGTAAAATTACTCCCGAAAAAATTGCTTCCAAACTAGAACATATCCGATACACCCAAAAACGCGAGGCTCTCGAAAAAGCACTCGAGGGGAAATTCAATTTTGATGATTCATTAGAGTATTACGCTCCGATTACCTACACCATCGGAGCAGAAACGTTTACCAAAATTCATGTTCTCAAAACTCCACCGCTCAATGAGAAACGGCTTCATGAAGAGAGCTTAGGAGTATTGGTTCCAGAGATAACCGAACTCAAATCTGCACTAACACACCAAAAACAAGAGCAAACAAACCTCTTTTTAGCCTCACTCAATCTCACCTCCCACCGTTATCTAAGCCGTGAGCAGATCATTGCCTCACTCAAAAGTGCACCGCCCTCAACCCAAACCTATGGAACCCTCAGCGGTGAGATCGTCCGCAATGTTTTAGAACACCACTTAAATACTCCCCTTAGCTCGGTTGGTTCTGAGGATTTGATCATCGAAATCGATAAACAGCTCATCCTCCCCTATCGAGATGAACCACTCGAATACACCCTCTCGATGCACCTCGACGCACGTGAAATGAGCCGCCAGATATGGAATGAAGAGGAGTTGAGTATCGCGGAGATGATCACCGCTCAAAGCACCGATGAAGAGAGGATATTTTTAGGAGAGCTGGAACATCTCGCCAATGAGTGCCGCGAGCGTTCCAAACTGCTAGAGATGGATGATGCGTCACTGTATGCTATTGTGTATGAACTGCTCCTCCCCTATCTCGCTCTCACGCCCCATATCAGCTCCAAAACCTCACGTCGGGTACTCTTTTCCTTTGACCAGCGGATTGCAGGGGAATTGCTCAAACGTCAGCGCCAAGCATTGTTAGCGCGAACCGTACGCGATTTCAAAAATCTCTTCCCCCTCGCCCGTTCACTTCGCCGCCGTCTCATCTTTCACACCGGTCCCACAAACAGCGGTAAAACGTATACGGCGTTCCAGCACCTTAAACGCGCAGGGACAGGATACTATCTCGCACCGCTGCGTTTGTTAGCGTTAGAGGGATATGAGAGCTTACGGGATGAGGGTGTTAGTGCCTCACTGATCACAGGAGAAGAACAGCTCCTCGATGAAGATGCGACCCACATCAGTTCCACCATCGAGATGCTCAGTTTCGAGAGTGAAGTGGACTGCTGTGTCATCGATGAAGTACAAATGATCGACGATCGAGATCGGGGATGGGCATGGGCAAATGCCATCATCGGCGCTCCCGCCAAAACAGTCATTATGACGGGATCACCGAACGCTCGTGAAGCGGTAATCGCACTCGCCGAATATCTTGGCGAACCGCTAGAGATTGTCGAGTTTGAGCGTAAAAATCCCCTCGAACTTCTCAAAAGTGCCACACCGATCACCGCGATTGAGCCCAAAACCGCCGTGATCGCTTTTACACGATCCAATGCACTGCGCCTCAAACAACAGCTCTCTAAAACGTACCGTACCAGCGTCATCTACGGCAATCTCAGCCCCGAAGTGCGCCGTGAAGAGGCACGCCGTTTCCGCGAAGGTGAGACCGATATTCTCGTTGCCACCGATGCGATCAGTATGGGATTGAACCTCCCGATCAAAACACTGCTGTTTTCCAAAGCCGATAAATTTGACGGACAAAACCAGCGTAATCTCACCGCCACCGAAGTACGCCAAATCGCAGGACGAGCAGGGCGGTACGGTCTCAGCGAAAAAGGGTATGTCGGAGCCCTCACCCCCGATGTACTTAAAACGATCTCCAATCTCTTTACGAAAAACATCGAGCCGATTGCTTTGCCGTTTAACGTCATGGCGAACTTTGATCATATCATGCTCGTCTCGAACATCTTGGAGGAGAAATCCCTCTCAGCAATCGTCGATTTCTTCGTCCAAAACATGAAATTCGAAGGCCCCTTCCGTGCCGCCAATCTCGAATCAATGCAGGAGGCCTCCACCATCGTCGATCGCTATGATCTGGATATGCGCACCAAATACACCCTCGCCACCGCACCGCTTTCTACCTCATCACCGCTGGTGATGGCCGCGTTCGAACGGTATGTACGAGCACTGGAGCAGAAAAAACCGATTGCCTATATCCCGCCGCAACGGTTAGGAAGTTATGCACTGTCGATGGAGGAGCTTCAAGAGGCGGAAGATCGAATCAAAGAGATCAGCCTCTATCTGTGGCTCTCGTATCGTATGGCTGAGTTTTTCGTGGATGCGGAGAAAGCACGCACCTTTAGAGGAGAACTGAACCGATTTATCGAACATTCACTCCAGCAGAGCCATTTTGTCCCGCGCTGTAAAACCTGCGGAAAACCGTTAGCTCCAAATGCCGAATTTGCCATCTGTCAGGGGTGTTTTAACAACCTCAACCGAGCAAAAGGACGACAATCACCTCCGAGTAAATTTCAGCCGAAAGAGGGGAGAGCGAGAAGCTACCGCTAAATCTGCTCTCTGCGCTGCATTTGGATAAATGAATCGACCAAATGCATATCCAAATGGCTTTTCATTGTCTCTTTCATCAAATGCAACGCATCATACGAACTTAGCCGATCTTTATAGGATCGTTTGGTCGATAGAGCATCAAAAACATCACACACTCCTATTATTCGGGCGAAAAGGGTAATTTTATTTTCCGATAATCCATCAGGATAACCGCTTCCATCAAGTTTTTCGTGATGATGACGAATCCCATCGAGAACACGGTGATCTTTAATACCAATCTTCAAAGCAATCGCATACCCATACGCGGGATGATGCTTCATTTGCTCATACTCATCGTAGCTCAACCGCCCTTTTTTATTTGTAATATTTCGATCCACTTTACTTTTCCCCAAATCATGCAGCAATGCCGACATGCCGAGATCTTCCAACGCATGAGCTTTCATCCCCAAATAAGAGCCTAAACTCAAAGCATAAACGCAAACATTGATCGAATGGGTGTGGGTATAATAATCATATGCAGTGATTTTAATCAGCGATTCGATCGCATGGGCATCACTAAAAATCGTATCAACAAATTTATTGACCACTTTTTTCGATTTTGGAACGTTTTCCAGCGCCTCTGGATCATCAAACATCTCATCGAGAATAACCGCTGCTTGACGATAAATAACCGCTGCTTTTTTGGTAATAGTAATTTGAGTATTTTGCGCTACCGCTTGGACGACAATATCGATAAATTTGTTATAAATAGGGAGATCTTTTTCTCGGATATAGAGAACCGAAAGCCGATCAATCTTCACTTTCGTCTCTTTATCCAGCGGTTCATTTTTACCCAATAGAAGGAGTTTTTCCTCACCATGTCCTACTGCAAAAAACAAATCACACTCTAACGTATCCCCGATATCCAAAAGCCATTTTTCGATTTGAACAAAGTGTTCGCTCTCTTTGACAGAAACGGTACGTTGGATACGAATCTGTTTCATCGATGTATCTTAGTTGAGCAAATCCGTATAATCGAACAAAGAAGGGTTCAAAAATATTTTGTCGTCCCTAAAGGTTAGCCGCTTATCACTGTTTTCGAGCGCTGATACAAAACAGTTTTTTATCCTTTTTTTCTCTTTGTCTTTGATCCGTTTTAGTTTTAAAAACGATTTAAGAGATATCCATTCACCAATCTCCCCTTCGACAACATCAGCATTAATCGCATCGGCTTCCTGCATCACCGCGTCGGTGTTGGCATGAGTGAGAAACTTGGTCGCAACCACATGCAAAACACTCCGCAGCTGAGCATCACGCTCTTTGTAAATCTGCTCTACTTTGACCCGCTCATCGATGAGCATCTGTTCACGCTGATCCCGTAGTCGGGTCGTCTCTTTTTCTAATGTATCCACTTTTTCACGGAGCCGTTCATTCTCCTGTTCAATGTACTGGGTATAACGGTTATCATTCACGACGTTAGTAGAAGCGTTAGACTTGGCAGACTCTACAGCAACGTATTTCACCCCATTTTCAACAATACAGTTCAAACTTCCGCGTCGGATTCGGTTATGAATCGCCTCTTTAGAGATATTAAAATACTCTGCCGCGTCGGCGATTGTCATTTTTTTCATTGTTTTCCTTGTTTATTTAACATTCGGATAAAGGCATCCACCATACTCATATCCAAGTGCCCCTTCATTTGCTGCTTCATCAGTAAAAGTGACTCAAAAGAGCTCATCGGATCTTTGTAGGAGCGTTTCGTTGAGAGGGCATCAAACACATCACAAACCCCGATAATACGAGCGAATTGACTGATTTGCTCTCCCACAAGATTATCAGGATATCCACCCCCTTCTATTTTTTCATGATGATGTCGTATGCCGGTCAAAACTCTCTCATCAGTAATATTCAGCTTTAACGCAATTTCATGCCCAAAAGCTGGATGGTGTTTCATCTGTGTAAACTCTTCATCAGTTAGCTTACCGTTCTTATTAATAATCTCATAATCGATTTTACTTTTCCCCAAATCGTGTAAAATCGCCGCCATACCGAGAACTTCCAAATCTTTCCCCTCGATTCCCAAATA
>CAZKJU010000051.1:0-16480 GCA_964553185.1 uncultured Sulfuricurvum sp. | reverse complement strand
TAATGAACTTCACCGCTTACGCCGCTGGAGAGATCACTGAGCAAATACATCGCTGAGTTTCCGACCTCTTCGATCGTGACGTTTTTACGGAGCGGTGCATTTGCCTCGTTCCAGTTGAGGATTTGTTTGAAATCACCGATACCGCTCGCAGCGAGGGTGCGGATAGGGCCCGCACTGATCGCGTTAACACGTTGCCCTTTGAGAGCGCCGAGTTCTACCGCCATATAACGTACCGTTGATTCCAATGCCGCTTTTGCAACACCCATAACATTATAGTTCGGGATGTATTTCGGTCCACCGAGGTAGCTGAGGGTGATAATCGATGCACCCGGAGCCAATACGCTCTCGAGACGGTTCGTTAAATCGATGAGTGAATAGACAGAAACATCCATTGCGATTTGAAACGCGCTTTTAGAGGTTTTCATAAATCCTTCAGTAAGCGCCTCTTTTGGTGCAAATGCAACGGAGTGTACCAAAAAGTCGATTTGACCAAAATCTGCCGCTACTTTCGCCGCGATCGCTTCCATATCACTCTCATCCGAAACATCGAGTTTATACACCGGAGAGTTGTTAAAAGCTGCCGCTATCGGTTCTACCCGTTTTTGCAACGCTTCGTTAAGATAGGTAAACGCCATTTGCGCCCCTTGGGCATGGAGTGCTTGCGCGATTCCATACGCGATCGATTTATCGTTTGCCAATCCTACAATCAGACCTTTTTTTCCTTGCATTAACATCTATTATTCTCCTCTTTCTGTATTTAATTCTGCCGCTTGTGCGATCATCTCGCAAAAATCGTTGGCACTGAGTGATGCCGAGCCTACAAGAACACCATCTACATTATCAAGTGCCATAATCTCACCTGCATTGTCCACTTTTACACTTCCGCCATACAACAGAGGTGCGTGTGTTTTAGCACGAAGTGCACTATGTACCGCTTCGATATCCTGATTCGATGGGGTTAATCCGGTTCCGATCGCCCATACCGGCTCATACGCCACAATCAAATCTGTGTATGAAAGATCAATCCCCTCAAACTGTTTTTCGATATATGCCATCAGAGCATCATTTCCCTCTTCACGCACCGTGAGAGGTTCACCGACACAGTAAACGATCGCGAATCCCTGCTCTGCAAAAAAACGGAACTTGGCGGCAATCTGTTCTTGAGTTTCACCAATCACATGGCGGCGTTCAGAGTGACCGATCAGAATCGTCTTAATCCCAAACTCTTCGAGCTGCTCCAGTGCAATTTCACCCGTAAAAGCTCCATTTTGGACCGGATAACCGTTTTGAACCCCAATCAAAACATTACGAGGGTCATGATCCAGAGCGGTGAAGGGGGGAAATACGATGATCGTATCATTGATATCGTTTGCACTGACAAACGATTCAACAACAGCCATATACGCTCGTGTCTCTTGACGTGTTTTGTTCGCTTTAAAATTGGCGCACAATATCATGACGATCTCCTTTTATTTCATTAACGGTTTAACACCCGGAAGGATTTTCCCTTCCAATAGTTCCAACGATGCTCCGCCTCCGGTAGAGATAAATGTCATCTCTTCATCAAGACCGATACGTTGAACCAAGTCAGCAGTATCACCGCCGCCGACGACCGTTGTCGCATACGAGTCAGCAACGAAGTGGGCGATTTTGTTCGATCCGCGAGCAAAACGCTCCATTTCATAGACTCCCATCGGTCCGTTCCACAAAATTGTCTGAACATCGTTGAGCACCTGACGGTACAAGCGCACCGTTGCCGGTCCGATATCCAGACCCATCCACCCTGATGGAATCTCTTGGACACTGCACAAACGGCTCATCGCATCGGGAGCAAATTTTTCTGCGGCAACCACATCGAAGGGAAGGTAAAATTTAACCCCTAGACGTTTTGCTTCGTTCATGATGTTCATCGCTTCGCCCAATAGATCATCTTCGACCAACGAATTGCCCACATCATGCCCCAATGCTTTGAGAAAGGTAAACGCCATTCCCCCGCCGATTAGCACTTTATCCACTTTTGGCAAGAGGTTAATCAGTGCTTCAAGCTTACCGGAGACTTTTGAACCGCCGACGATCGCCGCAAATGGGCGTACCGGACGCTCGAGCAATACGCCAAAGAATTGAATCTCTTTTTGGAGCAGGAAGCCTGCTGCTTTATGGGCATTATCGAAATGCTCTGTAATCCCGGCAACAGAAGCGTGTGCGCGGTGACTTACCCCGAACGCATCATTAATGTATACCTCGGCCATGGACGCCAGCGCGGCACTCAATTCAGGATCGTTTTTCGTCTCCCCTTTTTCAAAACGGAGGTTCTCTAACAGTAAAATCTCCCCCCCTTTTAAATGAGCGGCCAGCTTCATAGCACTTTCACCGATCACATCTTCTGCGATTTGCACATCGAGTTTTAAAAGCTGATGCAAGCGTCGAGCTACCGGTGCAAGGGTATATTTATCATCACGCTCTCCTTTGGGACGGCCGAAATGAGACGCCAAAATAATCGCACATTTTTGATCAAGACAATAATTGATCGTAGAGAGTGCAGAGCGGATACGACGATCATCGGTGATATTGCCGTAATCATCCATAGGGACATTAAAATCGCATCGGATAAAAACTTTTTTACCGTAGATGTCGCACTCTTTGATGTTCAATAATTCCATTGTTTCCTCTTACTGTAAGATTAAAATTAAATTCATTATATTTTATTGTTTATTAATAAACAATGCCATTTCGATAAGACGGTTTGAATAGCCCCACTCATTATCATACCATGCCATGATTTTGATCAGATTACCGTCGATAACTTGGATCAAGTCATCGGCCACTGTAGCACTGAACGATGATCCGACAAAATCTTGTGAAACACGATAACGCTCATCCACTTCCAAAATCCCTCGCATTGCCCCAGACGCATACGATTTGAACAGGGCACTCAGCTCCTCTTTGGAGGTTGCTTTACCCACTACGACATTCAAATCGACCATCGATACATCCGGCGTCGGGACACGAACACTCTGTCCGTGCAATTTTCCCTCCAGATTCGGTAAAACGATACTGATCGCTTTTGCCGCCCCCGTCGTTGTCGGGATCATGTTGAGAGCCGCTGCACGCGAGCGGCGCATATCGCTCCCGTGCGCTGAATCGATGATCGCTTGACCGTTGGTATACGCATGGATAGTGGTCATCAACCCTTTTTCAATCCCTAAATGTTGATCCAAAATACGGGCAATCGGTCCCAAACAATTCGTCGTACACGATGCGTTTGAGATAATCGCTTCACCGTTATAGAGGTGCTCGTTTACCCCTAACACGAATGTCGGGATGGCACTGTCTTGGGTCGGGGCGGAGAGGATAACTTTTTTAACCCCTTTTGCTAAATGGTGAGAGGTCAGCGCTCCGGTTAAAAACAGACCGCTGCACTCAAACACAACATCCGCTCCCAATGCACCAAAATCAAGATCCTCAGGGTTCTTTTCACACAGAATTCGAACCTTGTTTTTCCCGATTTGAAGATATCCCTCATCGCTTTTTGTCACATCGGTTTCAAACGGTCCGTGAACAGAATCATTTTGCAAAAGATAGATAAGCATATCGATCGAAGCCATGTCATTTATCGCGACAAGTTCCACATCACTACGCTCAGCAATGAGACGGGCAACACAGCGGCCAATGCGACCAAACCCGTTTAGTGCTATCTTCAATGCCATCACCATATCCTAAACACAAAATAGGGGTTATTTTACCAAAAATCGGATATAATTTCGATTAAAATAAAGTTGAGGCTTATGAAGCTTGCACTCTATGGCGGCAGTTTCGATCCGCCACATGCCGGACATGTCGCAGTCGTTACAAAAGCCTTAGAGGTTTTGAATATCGATAAACTACTTATCGTCCCTGCATGGCGCAATCCGTTCAAACCCTCGGTAATCGCAGAGGGAACATTCCGCTACGAGTGGTTAAGAGAAATTTTTGCCCCTTTTGAGAGGGTGGGAATCAGTGATTTCGAGATTTCTCAAGAAAAAAGTGTCTACACCATCGAAACAGTAAAGCATTATTTGACACAATGCGATGAGATTTATCTCATTATCGGTGCCGATAATCTCGAAAAATTATCAAGCTGGCACTCTTTTGATGAACTCAATACTCTGGTACATTGGGTCGTTGCCTCGCGCAATGAGATCTCTGTCCCTGAGAATATGATTCAGCTCACTATAAACGAGCCGATCAGCTCAACCGATTTTCGCACAAAAAAAGCCCCTTTGGGGTTAGAAGCGAGCATCGAACAAAAAATTACAACCTACTACAAGGAACATATGTGAACCCACGAATTGAAAAGATCAGTGCAATTCTCGATCAAAATAAAGCCGAAGCAATCGAAGTATTCGATCTTCACGGTAGCGATTATTTCGCTGACTACGTTATTCTCGCTTCGTCATTAGGAGAGCGTCATACCCTAGCCCTCCTCGATCATCTCAAAAAAGGTCTTAAACCTGGTGAAGAGTTTTTATACGTTGATGAGAGCGGAGACTGGGTTGCTATCGATTTGGGAGATATCCTAATCCATATCCTCACTCCGCAATACCGTGTCAAATACGATTTGGAAAGTTTTTTAAACGAAATCACTGCACGAAAAAATAAACAGCAATAATTGGGGCTTCTGCCTCACTCACCTACAAATTTATAAAATCTAAAATGCATAACTGATCGTATGTTTTGAACCATTGTCATTGTTGGGTTGGTAATTGATTGAAGGTATTGAAAGTTTGATGATTACGGTGTTTGTAAGTGGTGCGCCCGAAGGAATTCGAATCCCTGACCGCCGGTACCGCAAACCGGTGCTCTATCCAGCTGAGCTACGGACGCATTTTAAAGAGAACGAAATTATAGCTAGATAAGCTTAAAAAGTGATTAATACTTATCTAGCGCAGTTGGTTGATTTTAAGGACAAACTCCACTTCCGCTTTTGAGAGTCGGAGTTCTTTGGCGATCGTATCGACATCGAGCCCTTGGTTGTATCGGCTAATCACTTTTTCATCGTCCAATCCGCTGATAGAGGTAGGGAGAGATAGATTACGGATACGCTCTTCGAGATAACGGAGGCGATTTTCGGTTTTTTCTTTGTAGGCGCTCAGACTCCCCTCAATATGCCCTAGGGATTCCAAAATCGGAACTGAAATTTCATTTACCTCTCGTCCCAATTCTGCGTGAAGCGAGTTTTGACTCACCGGAACACTCTCTTGGAGTGAGGCTATGATCTCCAACTCTTGTTTCAGACGTTTATCCATCATAAAGAGTTCGCGGTGCAGATCATCCACTGCTTTAGCGACTGAGCGAATCTGCGATGTCACTTCACTCTCTTTGGAGACAATGTAATAAATCAGTCCCATGACCAAAATAGCCAATGCGACAAGAGCTATCTCAATGGTGTAATTCATTCATACCCTTTTAAATGTCGGATCATCGCTCTCTCGCGTGCCATCATATGAGTTGCCCAATCACTCGTATCTTTTTGATGCATCCGAACAAATTTAGCTAATGTCGGGGAGATCGCCTCGAAATAAAAACTCACGTCCCGTTTTGGATGAATCGGCATTTCGAGTCGGCCGTAGTAGTGTTCTCCGGTTACCAATTGCGGTTCAAGGAGTTCAAAATGTTCATACCCTATACGGGCAATTTTTCCCTCTAAAGACAAAGGAATTCTCTTCGGTGCAGACTGAAGTACCACCTGTTCTAAATGATCAATTTTACGGTAAAGCTCAACCAGCAATTGAATTACAATCGTATCATTTTCCCCCGTATCCCCTCTTCCTCTTGCATTACGGAGCCATTGCCCTATCGCGTCATTTTCCACTTCACTGAGCTGAATATACTCGCGCTCGAAATCAACCTCATTGAAACTTTGAACACTAAAGGCTATCTCCAGCGGAGCTTCAATCAAACGTACATCACTCATAGACTCACCACCTTATCTAAAATAATTAATCCGATAAATACAAAGCCCAAATAGCCATTGACCGTGAAAAAGGCTCTGTCAATCTGAGTAAAATCTTTACGTACGAGATAATGTTCATACGTCAGCATTAACGCCGAAAAAACAACCGCTGCAATGGCAAAAAATCCTAACCCTGCGGCACTCACAAACAGCCCCCAAAACAGTACACTCAACAGATGAAATAGAACAGAGATTTTCAACGTGGCACTGCTCCCGTATCGGGAGGGGATGGAGTGAAGGTTGTTGGTTTTATCGAACTCCATGTCTTGCAAGGAGTAGAGCAAATCAAATCCCGCTACCCAAAAAACCACCCCGATACTGAGATAGAGCGACCACAACGGAACACTCCCCAGTACCGCTATCGCTCCTGCCATCGGAGCAAGACCCAGCGATATCCCCAAAACGATATGCGCCATAGAACTAAAACGTTTAAAATAGGAGTAACTAAGCAAAACGAGAAGAACCGGCAAACTCACATAAAATGCCAAATCGTTGACGAAATAGGCTACTGCCATAAACACCAGAGCATTCACCGCCGTAAAAATAGCGATAGAGGCCCCATCGAGCCGTCCATCCACACTCGGACGCCCTGCCGTACGAGGGTTATGTTTATCGTAAACACGGTCAACATAGCGGTTAAATCCCATAGCGGCATTACGGGCGCTCACTGCGGCCAATGCTCCCAAAACAAGGAGTTTAAAACCAAACCACCCGTTTGCTGAAACAATCATTGCAATAAAGATAAAAGGGAGAGAAAAGACACTGTGCTGAAACATCACCAGCTCATTAAAGTCTTGTAACCTTTTCGCCAATCGCTTCACGCCAACCCTTTTAAATCGTATTAACTTTATTTTATCGTAAATTATCTTTGACGCTATAATGTCATTTATGAAAACCCTAGCGATTATCGGCTCTACTGCATCGGGAAAAAGTGATTTGGCACTCTCGCTTGCTCAACAAAACAATGCCCTCATCCTCTCGATCGATTCACTCAGTATCTACAAAGAGATCGATATCGCCTCGGCTAAACCCTCTAAAGATGAACTCGCTTCGGTTGAGCACTTTGGAATAGATCGATTAAACCCCGATGAGACAGCGAGTGTCTTTACCTTTATCGACGAATACCGACGTATCCGTGACCAAGCATTGAGCAAAAATAAAAATATCATTATCGTCGGCGGAAGCAGTTTTTATCTCAAAAGTATGATCGATGGGCTCTCTAAAATCCCCGACTATTCCCCATCCACAATCAAAAAAGCCAAAACCATGATGATGGATCAGCAGATGTGTCATCGGCTCTTAAGCGAGATTGATCCCCACACAATGAAAAAAATAGCGCTATCAGACTCTTATCGAATCGAGAAGATGCTCCTCATCTATCTCGAAAGCTCTATCGCTCCATCTGAATGGTTTTCTGCCAATCCCCCTAAACCAATCATCACCGATTGCCCTGTACTCAATCTGCACGTTGATCGAGATATTTTACGGGAGCGTATCGCTTTACGAACTGCGAAAATGCTCAAATCGGGATTAATCGACGAAGTGGCAGAATTGGAACGGGTATATGGGAGAGTTCCCAACAGCATGAAAGCGATCGGAATTATCGAAGTTTTGGAGTATTTGGATGGGAAAGTTTCTAAAACAGAAATGGAGTCTCTCATTGCTACCCATACGGCACAACTGGCTAAGCGGCAGCAAACATTTAATGCCCATCAATTTGAATTGACTGCTAGCGGTGGGTCAGATGAGCTCTATAAAATAGGTAGTACACTTTTAAAATAGTGTCAATGCGTCTTTCGCCAGTTTACCCCACGCCGAGTTTTTATCGGCTTTGATACTCGCATTGAATGCCTCGCGGGATTGGCGTTTATTCCCCAGTTTTTGTTCAATCGCTCCGATAAGATACTGCTGACGGGAGCGTTTTTCATTGATTAGCTTACGAGCATTCAATGTTCTCAATACCTTAAGCGCATCGGTATCTTTCCCAACATTTTGATACGATTGAGCCAATGTAAACTCAATAAATGGACTTTGAGTATACGTTGAAGTGCGCTCTTGAAGGGTCATCACTTTGCGTGCATAGGTTTGCGTCATCGCCTCATCTTTGCGTTTGAGCGCTAAACTCACCATCTGTGTATAACGCTCGATATCTTTGAAATCATTTGGAAAAGCCGATTCGATCGATTTAATATGACGTATCATCCCCTCGGCATCTCCTATACGCTGCGCAGAGTCGTACATTGTCCGATAGATATCATTGAGCGGAGGATTTTTCTCAACACCTAAAAGGGTAATCAGCTCTTCTCCCCCCTTGATCGCCTCTTTGTACTCCCCTAATCCAAACTCTGTTTTTACCAATCTCGACAACCATATTTGGCGCTCTTTTACCGATGGCGCTTTGAGATGTTTTTGGGCTATTTTTTTTGCGTTTGCATAATTGGTCGTTTTCAATGCACAATCAAAAAGTGACTCATCCCATTCGCTCAGAAGTTTAATTTTATACATTTTCTGAAACTTCATCGCTTCAACACATTTTCCCTCTTTTAGAAGAGCTTTTTCCATACCGATGGCACTTTTTGAAATCAGCTCATTCGTCTGTGGATACTCGGTTGAATCCATACGGTAGAGTTCATCTTCCAGTGCTAATACCTCTTTGTATCTTTTCTCTTTTAATAAAAGCTGCGCTTTTTTATACAAAGCTTTTCGCCCGACACTGTCATCCCCATAGCGAGCTATCAAATCATCGTATTTTTTTAGCTCATTGGTCGTATTTTTTTCACCATCGTCAAAAAACAAACCATCTTTTGCCCGTCGAACCTCTTCAACGAATTCACCATATTTATAGTTCTCCAGATACTCGTTAAACCGTTTTAGAGCTTCGTTTTGTTTACCCGCCTTTGCGTATTGGAAGCCAAGATTTTTAAGAAGGATAGGATGTTGTGAAGATTTAGAATCAATAATACTCAAAAGTGCTTCCGTAATTCGTAACGCTGTTTTTGGATCGTTTCGATCGTAAAATCCATCCGCCATCAACATCGCATCATCGAGTACTTCTTTTAAGTATTTAGGATTCGCAGAGGTAATTTTTTCGATGTAGTATGCCGCTTTTTTAGTGTTCCCGTTGCTCAGCTCAATCTGCGCCAGTCTGAATGCCGCTTTAGACGCTATACCAACATCACTGCTCGTAGAGAGAGCACGTTGGTAATAAGTCATAGCCTGACTCGAACTCCCTGAATTCTCTAGCAGCTGTGCTTTGTAAATCATCCCCAATGATGCAAATGGACTCTCTTCTTGTTCATTAAAGAGTCGATCAAAAAAGTAATCGGCATCAGCAATCTGACCTATTGCCCCATAGGCATTCCCCATGTATGCCAATACTTCGGCCATGTTAGGATCTGACGAATAAAGTCTCAAAAATTGTTTCCCTGCTTCTATGAGTTTTTCGTGTTCCTCTTCATAATGGAGGGCTCGAATCTGATAGAGCATTAACTCGTTTTTAAAGACCGTTTTGGGGTAGTTTTTCAAAGCATATTCGGCAAGTTCAAGAACTTTAGGGTAATTTTTTGCCACATACTCTTTTTTCATCTCCATATAGTCGGTTACATCTTGTACCCGTGATATTTTTATCGGGTTTCCTTTGAGGTCTAACCCTCCTACATAGGGACGGCTGTTTTTTTTGATTTTTACCGGAAAATTGATCCCATTGGCTGAAGGTGCAGAGCTGTTTAGGAGCGGTACTTTTTTCGAATATCCGACGATACTCCAATGGTTTGTTTTTTTTCCATCCGATTGATAGGTCTCAGACTCTTTGGTGAGATTAAAAGAGATCGGCATCAGTTTCATTTTTAGTTTTGGGAGAATCGTTACCATGTAACCTTGAGGCGATGGGGATCCGCTCACACGGAATCGATCATTATCTATCGGAGGGAAATGTTGTTTAGGAGCTTTTGAAAAGTGGCAATCAATCCGTTTGGTCTCGCCAAAATCATCTTGAGTAGCCTGACATACAAAGGGGGCAGATTCACGAAGATGGAGGATGCTGTATTTCTCACCCTCCTCTTTACCGCTTTGGAGGGTAACATCTAAGGCGAAAAGAGGGAACCAAAGAGATAGAATGATCCAGTATCTCAATCTATCCCCCTTTGCTTTCCTTTTAATAGCCGCTATTATACACGAATAGCGTAATAACTTTCAACAAAGGATTCACGGCAAAGACGGCAAAAATCGTCCCTACAACCGCTATCCCAATAATGGTTTTGAGCGAGAGCGACGCATTCATAAAATAGAATTGCTCATACCCTACCATAGGTTCTTTCATAAACATGAAAACAATCAATTTGAGGTAATAATATCCGGCAATTGCTGAGTTTAACGCCATGATAAGGGCAAGGACGGTGTATCCTGCACTGACGGCTGAACCGATCATATACATTTTACCCCAAAAAAGTCCAAACGGCGGTATTCCAGCAAGTGAAAGCATAAAGAGCGCCATCATCACCGCACCCATCGGCATCGTTTTTACCATACCGGAGAATTTCTCATACGGATGATCTGAACTTTGTCCCGGAAGAAGATTTTTTTGGCGGTTGACCCATAACATCGTAAAGGCTCCGAGGTTGGTGAAACTGAACAATGCCCAATACAAGAACAAACCGGTATTCGATTGTGTCGTACCGATTAGAATCGCTGCCATAACAAAACCGGCATGGCTAATGGAGCTGTATGCCAACATCCGTTTAACATCCGTTTGTACCAATGCCCAAATGTTTGAAGCGGTCATTGTGACAACCACTCCGATATAAAGGATCACTTGAAGCCATACAACTCCGCTGTGAACCAAGAATTCAAACAATCGCATCGCGACAACAAACGCCGCGATTTTAGGGACAATCGACATATATCCTGCTAATGCAGCCGATGAACCCTCATAAACGTCCGGTGTCCACGTATGAAACGGAACCATAGAGAGTTTAAATCCAAACGCCGCAATCATAAACGCCATCGAAACAAGTACATATCCGATATTGCTGTAATGATCTTCCGCCAAGACGGTAGCAATTTGGTTAATCTCAACCGAACCGCTGATCGCATACAGGATCATCGAACCGAATGCAAAGAAACCGGCTGCCAATGCACCCATTGTAAAATATTTAACAGCCGCTTCGAACGATTTTGAGCGGTTGTGCAGTGCGATCAACGTATAAAGTGCCAACGAAGCTGTTTCAAGACCTACAAAGATCAAGATAAGATTGTCGGTAGCCACCATAAACTGGAACCCTGCAATCATAAATAAAAATAGGGCAAAGTACTCAGGATAGTTGTACTCATGGAACCGTTTTGAGGTCAATGCCAACGGTATGAAGAGCATGGACCCCACAACGATAATGATTTGAGAGAGGATCGCAATCCCATCCATCAACATCACATCAAAGAATCCTAAAACGGTTCCATTCTTAAGGAAGACACCCGCAAAATCAACCAATGCACCCAAATCCAAAAGCAAGAACAAGAGACTGATCATAACGTACAACGTTTTGTTCAATCCCCCCTTGATCATATCGATTACCAAAATACCTAACGCACCGACGATAGCTATAAGCATCGGAGCTAAAGTCGCTAAATTAAGCGACGCTAGCGAAACATTAATCGGCTCCAACATTAGTGCGCCTCCTGAATTGAGATAGTCCCGTTATTACCTGAAAGATCAGGAATACGTGCTTTAGCCTCAGGGCTTTGTGCTTTATCGTGCATCAACTGAATCACCGATTCAACACTGTTGTTTATCGGCTCTAGCACCGGTTTCGGATAGATACCCAACCAAATTGCAACAATCACAAGAGGGATAAGTCCTACCAACTCTGTTTTATTGACATCTTTTAGATGACGGTTTGCATCATTGGTAACGGTTCCGAAGAACATTTTTTTGTAGGCAGAGAGCATATAGATAGCCCCGACGATAATCGCAACTCCGGCGGTGAGGGTCAACATGTGTGATTGTTTGTAAAAACCAATCAAACTTAAAAACTCCCCAACGAAATTGATGGTAAGCGGCAGCCCTACCGAAGCCATCATCATGATTCCGAAAATAGTCGCATAACGAGGCATAACCGTAGCAAGACCACCAAATTCAGACATCAATTTCGTATGACGTCGATCGTAAATGACACCGACGAGCAAGAACAGAGCTCCAGAGACAACCCCATGCGCGAGCATCAAAAACACTGAACCGCTCACACCTTCAACATTGAGGGCAAACGTACCGAGGATAATAACCCCCATATGAGAAACCGAACTGTAAGCGACGACTTGTTTAATATCCTCTTGGGCATACGCTACCATCGCTGTATAAATAATCATGATAATCGCGATAATAGCAATCGGGAACATGAAGAATACGGATGCATCCGGAAATAAAGGCAATGAAAAACGGACAAACGCATAGGTTCCCATTTTAAGCAAAATCGCTGCCAAGATTACCGAACCGATGGTCGGTGCTTGACCATGCGCATACGGAAGCCATGTGTGGAACGGAAACATAGGAACTTTGATCGCAAAGCCTAAAAAGAATGCCGCAAACAGCCATAGTTGGAAGTTTTCCGGTAAAATCAAACGGTACCACTCAAGGATCGAGAAACTCCATTGACCTGTCGCTTGGTAATAAAAGTACGCCATAAAGAGCATACCGACCAACATCACGAGTGACCCTGTAAAAGTGTAAAGGAAAAATTTAATCGACGCATAAATACGTAGCGGTCCACCCCATGCACCGATAATATACAACATCGGCACAAGAGAGAGTTCCCAAAACACATAAAACACGATCGCATCAAGAGCGGCGAATACACCCACCATTGTCATCTCTAGGAATAACAATGTAATAATCAAATCTTTAATACGACGTGTTTCGGTCAATGATGCAATACCGATCAACGTAAAAAACGTCGAGAGGATAATGATAAAGAGTGAAATACCATCCACACCCAGCAAATAATTAATACCAAATTGAGGTATTAATGGCATCGACTCCATAAACTGCATTCCCGAAATCATCGGATCGTACGCATACCATAACCACAAAGAGAGGACAAATTCGATGAAAGCAACGGAAATACCGTAGGCTCTCATACTGTCTTTTGTGACGACAAATCCGAGCATTGCAGCCAACGCCGGGAAGAAAATTAAAAGTGTTAAAATATGATCTATCATCATGACTCCTTAAGCGCCAACCGCGTTGTATCCGACGGTAAAGGCGAGGGCAAGTGATACGAGAACCACTAAGCCCACAACCATCCAACGAAGCATCGTGGAGAGATTTCCATTTTGAATATCGCGTGTATTTTCACCTGTTTTGTAAACAATATTCGCGATCCCATCGACCGTTGCATCGACGATTTTAAGATCGATTTGTTTCCACGCAATTTTTGAAAGCTCTGCGTACGGTTTAGAAAATACTTCCTCGTAAAATTTTGGAATGTAATATTGATTCCATAGTAATTTATAGCAGAAACGGTTCTCCATTTTTGAAGACCCATCGGGTACACTGCTCCAGTTGCTGTATTTTTTATAGGCAAACGCAATAGCTGCCATAACAAAAAGCTGGGTTCCGATCGTCATAATCCAAAAGGTCATTTCATTGTGAACATGGTATTGAGTATCCGGCAAGACACTAATGACCAATTGGTAATAGGTCATTTTAAATGAACCTGCAATGATTGCCAAAACAAGAAGCGGTGACATTGCCACCAACATAAATTTGTATGCTTCGTGCGGGTGAATACCGAAAAGTTTATAACGCTCTTCACCGTGGAAGATCAATGCGACCAAACGGAAAGAATAAAACGCCGTCAACCCCGCCGTCAATAACAATACCGTATAGATCACATAATGGTGTTCAACAAATCCGACTTCCAAGATCAAATCTTTAGAGAAGAATCCGGCAAACGGATAGATACCCGCTAACGCAACCGAAGCGAGGGTCATCATGATAAATGTCCCTTTCATCACTTTGCGCAAGCCCCCCATTTTAAATGGATCGAGTTCATCGTGCATCGCGTGCATAACATTACCCGCACCGAGGAACAACAACGCTTTGAAAAATGCGTGTGCCATAAGGTGGAACAATGCAACCCAGTATGCGCCCAAACCTGCGGCTACGAACATGTATCCGAGTTGTGATAGGGTTGAGTAAGCGATGATACGTTTCATATCACGATTCACCAATGCCATTGATGCCGCGAATAATGCAACAAATGCACCCAAACTTGCGATAAAAATTCCGACATTCGGAATCAAATCGTAAATCGGATTAGCACGGACCACGAGATAAACCCCAGCCGTAACCATGGTAGCCGCGTGGATCAATGCTGAAACCGGTGTTGGACCTTCCATCGCATCGGCAAGCCATGTATGCAACGGAAACTGCGCCGATTTACCCATCGCACCGATAAAGAGGAAAATACCGATCCAAGTAGTGACTACCAATGGAAGGTTTCCGATTTCAGCAAATACAACGTCGTATTGTAATGAACCGGTATTCCAGTACAACAAGAAGATACCGATCAACATCCCAAGGTCAGCGATACGGTTCATAATGAACGCTTCGTTTGCCGCCCATGTTGCCGATTCTTTATGATACCAGAAGCCGATAAGCCCCCATGAACAAAGACCAACCCCTTCCCATCCGATAAAGAGACCCGCGAAGTTATCACTCATAACGAGTACCAACATCGAGAAAACGAAAGCAGAAAGCCATGCGAAAAAACGGTTAAATCCTTTGTCGTGATCCATATATCCGATAGAGTAAATATGAACAACCGTTGAAACGATGGTAACGACCATCATCATCACGACACTTACTTGATCAACCACAAATCCAAACGGGATATAAAGATCACCCGTCGCCATCCATGTCATCATTTCCGTATGAACCGTATGCCCGCCCAAAACGTAAGAGAGTAAAATCGCACTGCTCACGAATGAGGTAAAGAGCAATCCCGATGCCACAATGCCGACATGCTGCGATTTAGGTGATGCACTGAAAAGTGACGCATAAAGCGACCCTACCAGCGGAGCAAAGAGTGCAATATATAAATAAAGTTCCATAGCCTATCCTCGCATTGAATTCATTTGATCTAGGTCGATCTTACCGGTACGTTTGTACCATACGATGAGCAGACCAAGCCCGATCGCTACTTCCGATGCTGCAATCGCGATAATAAAAAACGCAAACATCTGTCCGCTCAAATCACCGATATAGTGAGAGATCGCGGCAAATGCGATATTGGTTGCATTGAGCAAAATCTCTGTTGCAAAAAAGAGCATTAAAAGATTTTTACGGCGCATAACCCCGATCAAACCGATGGCAAATAAAATGGTCGACAAGACCAAATAATGGGTAAGTGTTACTTCCATTAGTGGTGCCCCCCCTCTTGTACTTCTTCAAAACTGTCGTCCATTGAACCAATCTCTTCTTCTTTCATCAATGTCAATGATTTATCCATTTTTTTACCTGCCAAAACAATTCCGCCGATCATTGCAACAAGAAGCATCACAGCTGCGAGTTCGAACGGAACGAGATATTTGGTAAAAAGAACCATACCGACTGCTTGAGAATTACCAACACCTTCCTGGATCGGGTACAGGGCTTGAATATTGTTCGATACGATTGGTGCAACAAAAATCGCAACAACCATTACCGCTGCTAACACTCCCAACACAAATACGATTTGCGGACTAGTCCGTTTTTCAACAACATTACGGGTCGTATCAAAAAACATCATACCAAACGCATACAACGCCATAACCGCTCCGGTATAGACGATGATTTGGATCGCACCCAAAAAGTCGGCACCCAAAATAAAGAAAAACGCCGAGATGAAAATCATCCCCGCTGCCATTGCCGTAATGGCATACAATGCTTGCTGTGTCATAACCGTAATGGTAAACATTACGATCGTGAGGGCTGCAAACAGATAAAAAGCGATTGCTTCAAACATTCCTACTCCTTAATACGCCAACGGGGTCTTTTTGACCGACGCGTCGCTTCCTGGGATGATGGCTCCGAAGCCTGGGTATTCTGCTTGTTCACCTGCTTTTAGCAAATCAAGCGGGGTCAACATATCGTCTTTAATGACAAAATGGGCACGTTGCTCAGAGGCGTTTTCATAACGAGGGCCATGAACGATAGCGAGCTCAGGACACACTTCCGCACAGTAACCGCAGAAAATACAACGTCCGAGGTTGATGCTGTATTCGGTAACCTCTTTACGGCTGTTCTCATCGATTCGTGTGTCCATGCGGATACAATCGGAGATACAGATTTTTTCACACAACCCGCATCCGATACAACGCTCATACCCCGACTCCCATAGACGAAGGAGTTTATGAACCGCACGGTAACGAGGCCCGATCGGAAGTTTCTCTTTCGGGTACTGCACGGTGTGGATGTCAAATTTGATCATCTCACGCAGTACGACCCACAACCCGACG
>CAZKJU010000050.1:14879-16939 GCA_964553185.1 uncultured Sulfuricurvum sp. | reverse complement strand
GGCATTTCGACGGGCAAACTCGACATAGAGCGGCTGTTTCTCGACCGCTTCGAGGGTAATATTAGGAAAATCCCGCCCGACCAAAAGCCCTACGATTCCACTCCCTGCTCCGACATCGAGGAGCTTCCCGCGCGGCGTGAAACGAGAGATAAATCCGTACAGCAGAATTGAATCGCTGTTGTAACAATAGCCGCCGTCAGGTTGATAAAGGAGCATTTACGACTCTTTTTGATATTATTTGTTCATTCTCCGTCTACTCGGACTTGATCCGGGTATCCAGCTGGATTCCCGCTTGCGCGGGAATGACAATATTTATAAAATTATAACCATTCAGAGGTTTAACTATGATTATTATCCCTGCCCGTCTCGCCTCAACCCGCTTCCCAGAAAAAGTTCTCGCCGATATCGGCGGTTTGCCGATGGTAATCCGCACTGCAAAACGTGTCGAGTCGATTGACCGCGTTGTTGTCGCGTGTGATGATGAAAAAATCCTCGACATCTGTGCGGCGCATGGTGTCGAAGCGCGTCTCACCTCCACGACGCACAAAAGCGGAACCGACCGTATCAACGAATGTGCTCAAATCATCGACATACCGGATGACGAACTCATCATCAACGTCCAAGCGGATGAACCGTTTATCGAAACAGAGGTGCTAACACAACTCATTAAACGACTCAATTACCTCAAAATCCAAAACGAACCGTTTATCATGGCGAGCTGTTACAATGCTATCAATACCGAATCGGCAGAAGATCCGAATCTGGTAAAAGTGATTACCGATGTTAACCATAATGCGATCTATTTCTCTCGATCTCCTATCCCTTTTAATCGTAGTGGAGAAGCTTCGTATTTCGGACATATCGGGATTTACGGTTTTACCAAAAAATCACTCCACGATTTCTGCGCGTTGGGCGAAGCACCGTTGGAGGACATCGAAAAACTCGAACAGCTCCGTGCCCTCTACCATGGCAAAAAAATCTCAATGGTCAAAGTCGCCAGTAGTGGGTTTGGAATCGATACCGTAGAAGATTTAGAGAGAGCAAAAAAGATTTTCGGGATATAATTTTTTCAGTGCTACACTGTTGCTATACTTAAGGCGTAAAATTATCGAAACAAATAAAGGAGTATAAATGTCACTCATAGAACTGTTTACCGATTATGTCCTAAACCGCAAGAGTCTAAAAGAATATGTTGAGATTCGTAAAACGATCAATGAACGGGGTGAATTTAACGATGCCAAACTACTTCAAGCGGAAGAAAATCTCCACCGTCTTAAAAAAGAAGAACCGGAAGTTTATGAGGGGATGTACGAAACATTAAAAAAGATCTATGCGCGTAATGCAGGTCTCTCTATCGAATATCCTCTCGATTTCATCCGCCAAATTTTAAAAATGTATAAAAATTCACAAACACCATCTCAAGTATATGAAGAGTACAAACGGGTATTGGAACATTATCATCATGATGTTTGATTAGCGTTTTGAAAGAGAAATTTTAGATTTAAAGAAATTCCCCGAAGAGATCGGGGAGAGGTGGATTAGATATTGTCGCGGATTCCAAGATCAGTAACTAATTTGTTGTAAACCGCACGGTTTGTACGTTTCAAATAACGCATCAAACGACGACGTTGACCAACCAATTTCAAAAGACCAAGACGTGATGAATGGTCTTTTTTGAATGTTTTTAAGTGCTCAGTAAGAGCAGCAATACGAGTTGAAAGAAGTGCAATTTGTACTTCACTTGAACCAGTATCACCTTCAGTTCTTTGGTATTGTTTGATAATTTGCGTTTTGTTCGCCGTATCTAAAGCCATAATAGCCTCCTGATGGGTATAAATTTTACTCGAAAAACAATTTTTTCAAGCAGGGTCGGAATTATAGCGAAAAAAATCCCGTTTTGCGCTAAATTCCTCTACAAGTCACCTCTAATAATATTTAGCTATAATAACCTTCCAATTACAGGAGGAGTATACCATGTTGATGACCCGTGCCAGCGAATATGCCCTGTTATCGCTTATCGTTTTGGCAAAAGCGGGTCGCGCACTTGATGCCGATACCCT
>CAZKJU010000050.1:1352-14869 GCA_964553185.1 uncultured Sulfuricurvum sp. | reverse complement strand
TAATTAAATTAAGGAAAATGCAAATGCTACTTACGCGAGCCAGTGAATATGCTCTACTTTCGTTAGATATTATCAGAACTGCAAAATCTCCTATCGGGGTAGAATATCTAGCCAATGAACTTGATATCTCAAAAAGTTTTTTAGCCAAGATTCTCCAATCCCTTGCAAGAGCAGGGATACTAAACTCTTACAAAGGGGTAAACGGAGGGTTTGAACTGGCAAAACATCCTCGTGAGATAAGTGTGTTAGAGGTGATGGAAGCGGCAGAGGGGAAAAGCCCTGCCGTATTTAGCTGTTCACCTTCCCAAGAGGATTGCCCCTCAAACAAAGCGATGAGTTGTGGTCTATGGCCATTTTTAAACCGTTTGCAAGTTAAAGTAGACGGTTTTTTGGGAACACTAACCCTCGAAGCCATTTTAGAAGAGTAACATTTGGCCAAAGCGAAGAACAAAACACCCGACGTTAAAACGGTATTATCGGCACTTTTTGCCTCACGCGATCTCAGTGTCGTTTTTTTCGTTATGGCCATTTTGGCGATTATTATCGTACCGCTTCCGAGTGCAATGCTCGATTTGCTCCTGGCTGTGGTTATCGCTTTATCAGTTTTAATCCTTTTAATCTCACTCTATATTCCTAAACCAACCGATTTAACGACATTTCCAACCTTGTTACTGGTTATTACCCTCTTTCGGCTGGCTCTCAATATCGCAACCACCCGTATGATTTTAAGTCATGGACACGAAGGTCCCGAAGCAGTAAGTGACATCATCACCAGCTTTGGAAACTTTGTTGTCGGCGGCAATATGGTGATCGGGATTATCGTCTTTAGCATTTTGGTTTTGATCAATTTTATGGTTATCACCAAAGGTTCAGGACGCGTTGCCGAAGTTGCAGCACGTTTTACCCTCGATGCAATGCCCGGTAAACAGATGGCGATCGATGCCGATCTCAACAGCGGTTTGATAGATGAAGCCGAAGCGAAAAAGCGGCGTGCCGAGATTTTGCAAGATGCCAACTTCTATGGAGCGATGGACGGTTCGAGTAAATTTATCAAAGGGGACGCTGTTGCGGGGATCATCATTACTCTCATCAATATTATCGGCGGCTTTTTGATCGGCGTTTTCCAATTTGATCTGGATGTAGCAAGCAGTGCACATACGTTTACCCTCCTCACCATTGGTGACGGTCTCGTTTCTCAAATTCCGGCACTGATCATCTCGACCGCTACCGGTATCATGATCACCCGTGGCTCTAGCGACACCGGCGGGAACTTCGCCGAGGGAAGTATCAACCAGTTGATGGGAAATGCCCGCATCATGATTATCGTCGGATTTATCATGCTCCTTTTTGCTATGGTTCCGGGATTGCCGACCCTTTCACTAGGGTTTGTCGGCCTTGTTTTCGCCGGATTGGGATACGCGTTGTATAAATACGAAAAAGGTGATCTCGTACTCACTTCTGCCCCAACTGTGGCAAAAAAAGGTGCTCTTTCCAGTACAGGAGAGAGTTCCACGGCCGAGGGAGGAACCTCTGTTACACCTCGTCGCAAAACCAACGAAGAGATTGCGAAAGAAGAAGAGGCGGCACTTGAAGATATCCTCAAAATCGAGATGCTTGAACTCACCCTCGGCTATCAGCTTATCCGTCTGGCTGATAATACACAGGGGGGAGATTTACTGGAGCGTATCCGATCTATGCGACGTAAAATCGCCTCAGATTTCGGTTTTCTCATGCCTCAGGTTCGTATCCGCGATAACCTCCATCTCAAACCTACCCAGTATGAAATCCTCCTCAAAGGGGTCAATATCGGAGATGGGCTGATTCAACCCGATCGCTATCTTGCGATGGACAGCGGAATGGTAATGGGTGAAATCCAAGGAGAACCGACCAAAGAACCGGCATTTGGTCTCGATGCGCTATGGATTGACCCATCTCTCAAAGAAGATGCAATCATCAACGGCTATACCGTTGTTGATCCGGCAACCGTTATCTCAACACACATGAGTGAATTGGTGAAAAAGCACGCTGAAGAACTTCTCACCCGTCAAGAGACCCAATCCCTCATCGAAAAAATCAAAAATGACTATCCTGTTGTCGTGGATGACCTTCTCAAAGTGGCGAATATCGGTCTCATCCAACGTGTTTTCAAAGCCCTATTACACGAGCGTGTACCGCTCAAAGATATGATTACCATCCTAGAAACAATGGCCGATGTTGCCGAATACACGAAAAGTGTCGATACCATTACCGAACATGTCCGTGCGAAGCTCTCTCGTATCATCACACAGCTTTACACTGGGCCTGATGGTATTATCCGTCTCCTCACTTTTGATACGATGAGTGAGCAAAAAATGTTAGAAAAATCCCAAGAGCGTGACGGAGTCAAACAGCTTCTACTTAACGTAGGAGAGATTAACGGGCTCATCCAAGCAACCAGTCTCAAAGCAACCGAGCTCCTCCAAAAAGGGATCTCTCCAATCATCATCATTGTTGATCCGAAACTCCGTCGTCCATTGGCAGAGATATATGAGCGCTTTAGCCTCGACATCGTCACCCTCTCTCATGCTGAAATTGATTCGAATGCCAAATTCGAAGTACTCGGCTCCATCACTTTAGATACCAAATAGGATACCCATGAATAAAACCATTTACCACCTCTCTCATATCGATCTTGACGGCTACAGCTGCCAGCTTGTTATGGCACAAACCGTGCATACTATGATCAGTTTTAATGCCAACTATGGCGCCGAAGTGATGGATCGCCTCGAAGAGATTATCGAACGAATCAAAAAAAGCAAACAAGAAGCGACCATCCTCATCAGTGACCTAAACCTCTATCCCGAAGAAGCGAAATGGCTCAACAACGAGGTAAATCGCCTCAATGAGGGGGGCTGGAACATCACAATTACCCTCCTCGATCACCACGGCAGCGGAAAAGACACGGCAGCACAATATCCATGGTATTTTCTCGATACCGAGCGATGTGCAACTAAAATCGTTTACGAATACGCAATAGAGCACTATGGATTAAAAGGAGGAGGATGGCTAGAGGCGTTTGTTAAAGTGGTCAACGCCGTCGATCTCTGGCACCAAAATGAAATAGAAGATTTTGAATACGGCAAAGTATGCATGCGTCTCATCAGCGATGCCAAAGAACTCAGCCGAGTCATGTTTGCTGATGAAGACCGTTCCTATAAACTCGCCATGCTCGAACACGCCGCAACCATGCGATTTCTCCCGAACGCCAACATTGTGTTAGATGAAGCCCTTCACAAAATGAAAAAAGAGTTTTTTAAAGATGGTGTCGATGATACACTCGATAATCTATCGACCAAACATATCGTTGCCTTGCTCGGAACCAAACGCTCTACCATGACCATCTATTACAAAGGATGGAGGGGATTTTTGAGCTATGGCTTGGGAAATACCTCGATCATCGGAAACGGTTTTCTCACTGAATTTCCGGATTTTGATTTTATCGTCGATGTCGGTACACGCGGTACTATGAGTCTACGCGGACATGATAAAGTGGACGTTGCCGCGATGGCGGGCGAATGGGTCGGCGGCGGTGGACACCCCAATGCGGCAGGCGGTCGAATCCAAGGCTTCAAAGAGCAATTCCGCTACGACAAAGTAAAACGTCAAATGGAAGATATGCTCGCCAACAAAGAGGCGATGCCCGGTAAATTGCCACACAAAATAGAGGAATAACTGCCGCCTCATGATTCAAATCAATAACCTCACCAAAAGCTACGGGACGCGTGTCCTGTTCGATAACCTCTCCCTCAAACTGGGCGCCGGAAACAAAGTGGGTTTCGTCGGGCGTAACGGGACAGGTAAATCGACCCTCTTTAAAATCATTTTGGATGAAGAGCCCTACGATTCGGGAGAGATCGTCATCCCGAAAAATTACCGTATAGGCACCCTCCGTCAGCATCTCCACTTTACCCACAAAACCGTCCGAGAAGAGTGTGCCTCCGTCCTCTCAGGGGATATGGAACACGAGGTGTACCGGGTAGAGAAGATCCTCTTTGGTCTCGGATTTACTCAAGACGATTTGGAGAAAGACCCGCTGAGTTTCTCAGGTGGATATCAAATCCGCCTCAACCTCGTCAAACTCCTCGTTACCGAACCGAATCTCCTCTTGCTCGATGAGCCGACCAACTACCTCGACATCGTCTCTCTGCGATGGCTGGCGTCGTTCATCAGAGCGTTCGAGGGGGAAGTGATCCTCATCACCCATGATCGCGATTTTATGGATTCGGTCACGACCCACACGATGGGGTTGCGCCGCCGAAATGTGAGCATCATCCGAGGCAATAGTCATAAATACTACGAGATGATGGAGAGCGAAGACCTCCTCTACGTCAAGACCAAAATCAACCACGACAAAAAGCGCGCTGAACTCGAAGATTTCGTCGCCCGTAACAAAGCCCGTGCATCAAGCGCGGTGATGGCACAGTCCAAACAAAAAGAGCTGGATAAGATGGGAGTCATGGAAGATTTGGAGGGGGAGAAAGACCTCTCGTTTTCGTTCTCGTATAAACCGACTCCCGCCAAAGTGATCATGCAGGTAAAAAATCTCTCATTTGGCTACACACCCGAAGAGCCATTGTTTCAAGATGTCTCGTTCTCCCTCGAAGCGAAAAAGTGTCTCGCCATCATCGGGAAAAACGGCAAAGGAAAATCAACTCTCCTCAACTGCCTTGCGGGACTGCTCACCCCAAGCGGAGAGATCATCTCCCACCCCACTACCGCCATCGCCCATTTCGGTCAGACCAACATCGATCGCCTCGATAAAAACCGCACGATTACCGAAGAGATCCAAAGTGCCGATAATACCTTACAAAACGTCCGTATCCGAGGGATATGCGGAACGATGATGTTCAGCGGCGACGATGCCGACAAAAAAATCAGTATCCTCTCAGGGGGAGAGCGCAGCCGTGTTATGCTGGGAAAAATCATCGCTACCCCTGCCAACCTCCTCTTTCTCGATGAGCCGACCAACCACCTCGATATGCAGTCGATCGATTCGTTGTGTGATGCGCTCAAGCGGTTCGAAGGCTCTAGCGTAATCGTCACCCACTCCGAGATGCTTTTGCGCGAGCTTGCCGATCAGCTCATCATTTTCCGTGAGGGAACCGCCGAGTTTTTTGATGGCGGGTACGATGACTTTTTGGAAAAAATCGGATGGGATGAAGAGATCACCGACACTCCAAAACCCGCGAAAGTGACTCAAAACGTCAACAAAAAAGAGAACAAACAGCAACGTGCCGCCCTCGTGCAGGAGCGCTCAAAACTCCTCAGCCCACTGAAAAAAGAGGTTGAGAAGTGTGAAGAGACGATCATGAAGCTCGAAGAGAAGCTCAAAACCTCCCATGAACTCCTCATCGAGTATTCAAACAAGGGGGAAAGTTCCAAACTCATGGAACTCTCCAAAAGCGTCGCGGAGGATGAAAAGATGATCGAAGATCTATTCGAGAAGCTCGAAATCGCGAGCGATGAGATCACACGGATCGAGGCGGAATACGAGGAAAAGCTTGGTGAGTTCTAAAACCCGCCTCGACAAACTCCTAGGTTCTTTGGGCTATTGCAGTCGAAAAGAAGTCGCTTCTCTCATCCGCGCTGGGTTAATCACCCACACCGAAAACCTCCCTCTTAAACCTGACACCAAAGTCTCTCATGAGCATATCCTCTTTGAGGGCGAACCGCTCGATCCACCGCAGGGGATGGTGATTTTAATGCACAAACCCGTGGGATACGTTTGTTCTCACGATGATGGCGAAGGTCGCCTCGTGTATGATCTGTTGCCTGAGCGGTGGCGCAGACGCGATCCAAAAATCTCCACCGTCGGACGCCTCGACAAAGATACGAGCGGACTGCTACTCCTCACCGATGATGGCGCATTGCTCCATCGCCTCACCTCTCCGAAACATCATGTACCAAAAGTCTACGAAGCAACGTTAGATCGACCGCTACAAGGCAATGAAGCAGTAATTTTCGCTTCGGGTTCGCTGATGCTCAATGGTGAAAAAAACCCGTGCCTTCCTGCCAAACTCACCATGTTCGATGAGACTCATGCGCATCTTGAGATCACCGAGGGGCGATACCATCAGGTACGACGGATGTTCGCGGCGGTTGGGAATCATGTCACGGCGTTGCACCGGTCATCGTTTGGAGATTTGACGTTAAGAGATTTAGATGCAGGAGAGTATCGATTACTCGATCCAGAATATGCTTCCTCACTTTCTAAAAATTATTGATTAACCCGAATTTTATAGACCTCTTAGTTTGATTTTGACAATTTAACTAAATCTATCCCTAATACTTTCGCTCTTTGATGTGCCAAAACATACGAGTTGACGATAAATAAGAAAAGCACGCTCAAAATTCCGATTGTATGCATTATCGCACCGTCTGAAGGTAACACAATAAATAAACCAAGAATCAACACATACAAAAGAACCATCAACCCTAAAATTCTCCGTATATACAACAATAATCCTGTTGAATATTTGCATACGAACCATATGATGAGATAACCAATTAAGAGATTAAAGATAGCTTTAAAAGGTTTATCAATTCCTTGTGCTGTTGTTATCAGCAAGATCGCCTGAACAATGTACAAAAACCAGAACAGTTTACTTTTCATCTATTTCACCTTTGAGCGCTCATCTCATCAATTATCCATATTATTGTACATCTTCATTGCATAAGCTATAATCACGACATGCTAATTCATACTCACCCCTCTTTTATCATCGTCTCTAAACCCGCAGGTGAAAACTTCCACTCCGAAGAAAAAGCGGGGTTTGTTGTACAGATGTCTGAGCAGTTCGGTATCCCCCTCTTCCCTGTCCACCGACTCGACAAGATGACCTCTGGGCTGGTAATCTTCGCCAAAGATTCCGAAACGGCGGCACAGTTTGGGAAAATGTTTGAAAACCGAGAGATCGAGAAATACTATCTCGCGATCTCGATACGCAAACCCAAAAAAAAGATGGGATGGATAAAAGGGGATATGGACAAAGCACGGCGGGGAGATTACAAACTCCTCACAACTATGGAGAACCCCGCAATTACCCAGTTTGTAAGTTGTGCGCTTCGTACCCACGAGAGGGGATTTCTCATCAAGCCCCATACTGGGAAAACCCACCAGATACGCGTCGCCCTAAAATCACTCGGCTCGCCCATCGCAGGAGATGAACGCTACGCACAAGCTGATATTGCGCGTAAAGAGGATCGGGGTTATCTGCACGCCTATGCATTGCGCTTTACCTTGAATGGCGAGGAATTTAGTTTTGTCGTTCCGCCCGATGAGGGAGAGCGGTTTATGAGTGTGGAATGCAAAAATCAACTCATACTATGGAATAAACCATGGGAGCTGTTTTGAAAATATTTACTGCCGAATCCATGATCGATATCCTCTCTTGGGCACACGAAGCTCTCAAAGAGTCTGATACCATCACCTTCAAAGTACTCAACCCTGATATCGGTCGCAAACATTATGCAGGTGAAACTGTCACGCTCGATGAAACCGACTATCTCTATCGTAGTTATAAAGCATGGAGTGATTTAGGAGAATTGCTGTTTTGTCGTATGTTGACTCCCAAAGCAATTTCAGAACACATCATTCAGATCACGTTCGAGAAACTCGACCTCAGTGATTCCTTCCATAGTTCCGAGGAGAAAAAGGAAAAATATGGAACCGCGTCACGCTTTGCTGCAATCCACAAAAATGAAGAACCGGCATTTCTCAGCCCCTATCTACGTGCTCTCAAAAGTGTCAAGGTTGGAGGAAAAAAGCGGGTACTGAATCTGGGGATCAATACGGGAGATGAATTCGACCTTATCCGCCACATTTTGCCTCACGAAGAATACATGAACATTGAATTTGTGGGTATCGACTTTTCATCCAGTGCCATTGATGCTGCACGGGAACGTTTTTCAGAAGGCAATGCTATCTTTCACGTCCACGACATCAACGATCTAGGATCGCTTGATTTAGGACGCTTTGACCTCATCATTACAATCGGAACACTGCAAAGCACAACAATAGAATTTAAATCTCTCTTTGCCTCGTTAGTACAAGAGTATTTGAGTAAAGGTGGAGCGATGATTTTGGGTTTTCCAAACTGCCGTTGGATGGGTGGAGAAATGATTTACGGAGCAAAAGCTCCCAATTATCCCTATTCGGAAATGTCGATACTGATCAAAGATATCTATTATTGTAAAAAATATTTGCAGCAAAAAAAATTTCGTGTTACAGTGACGGGCAAAGATTATCTTTTTTTGACAGCGACTAAAATTTCTCAACTAAGATGACTAATTGCGTTTACTATTATCCCATACATCTTTGAGTGGATGTTTGTCGTGAATTTCATCTAATACATTCTCTGTTTTTAAATGATATACCTCTTTATCCGGAGTGACACAAAATATCTCGTATTCCAGAAGATGGGGATTTTGTTTTATGACAACTTCTTTGATATTTAAATCATGTGCAAATCTTCGGATTGCAGTCACTGCATGCATATCTTTTGTTGTTATTTTGACAATCAAATCTCCCTTGTAACCAGCGTAGGTGTTGATATTATCAATGTCAAAATCCAAAGTATAACGGATTATCTGTTTTCTCTCAGCTTGCATGATATTCTCCTTTCTTCAAACTCAATAACTTATTGTAACCAAAATCGTCATTGAAATAGACATGTTATAATAAAATATGAAAAAATTTATCCTCTTTGACCATGACGGTGTGCTCGTTGAAACTGAAATGTGGTATTTTCGCGCCAATGAAAAAGCGATGCAAGAACTTGGAATAAGGCTCGATCTCGATTACTATCTCGAACTGATCAAACACGGCGGGAACTGGTGGGAGTTGGCACTGGAGCAAGGGGTAAGTCTCGATGAAGTAAATCGTGCACGTGAACGCCGAAGCCGCTACTATCAACACTATCTCCAAACTGAAAACATTACCATTCACGGTGTCGAAGAGGTATTATCAGACCTCTCCCAACATTACCGCATGGGGATCGTCACCACCTCCAGACGAGTCGATTTCGAACTCATCCACCGCAACGACCGTATCACCCGTTTTATGGAGTTTGTTTTGTGCGAAGAGGATTACCCCCGAGCCAAACCCCATCCCGATCCCTATCTCAAAGGTCTGCAACTTTTCAATGCCCATCCAGATGATGCAATCGTGATCGAAGACTCCCAAAGAGGGCTCACCTCTGCCGTAGCAGCGGGAATCGAATGCGCTGTCGTCAAAAATAATTTTACACTCAGTCACGATTTCAGCGCTGCTACCTATCGAATCAATTCATTGGAGGATTTACAACGATTATTGACCCGTTAACGCTAATGCGCTACGATAAGAGATTCGTCCAAAAGGAAAATGATGGTTAAACTGCTTTTATTACTGCTTCTCACTTTGGCTTCTCTTCATGCTCGCTCTGAGGTAGAAGCAATCAATCTCTCTTTGGTCTCTTTGGAAAGTACGGAGACATTGGATGACACACAAATTCTTGATAAAACATTGGACAATTATCGCGGAACGATCAAACCCCTCTATCACCGCTATACCCAAACAACAGTTGAATTTGAAAAAATAAAAGCAAAATTCGAAGCCGAAGGTATCCCTCAATTTTTTGCTCTTATCCCCTATTCAGAATCCAAATTTAACCCTACTATTCGGGGTTACGGTACAGCAGGATTGTGGCAATTCGGTAAACAAAGCGCTAAAAATTTCGGTCTTAGTGTCAAAAAAGGAAATGATGAACGTCTCGATCCCAACCGATCTACTGATGCAGCAATACGGTATATCAAATATCTAAAAAGAGAGTTCGGGAGCTGGTATTTAGCTGACTTTGCCTATGCGATGGGCGAGGGAACACTCAAACGATTGATTCAACACAATGGAACTAAAAAGATATCGGTATTACTCAAAGATCCCCATTTCCCTTCAGGGGCAAAAGCTCACTTCGCAAAAACATTACTCTTGGATGCTAAAATAAATTATACTAATTTAGATGACAATAATAGTGAAGGTGAGCAAACCTCCCATATAAAAATGGGAGAAAGCTTCTAGAAGCGGTATCCAATTTTAACTTGTGCACGATAGTTGTCCAGGTCTTCTTTGATCCCCGGTGCCAATTCAGCACTTTGTGTCCATTGCCATCGCACATCAGCACCCGTATAGAGTTCTTTACTGATGTTATATTTTAATCCGGTCCCTGCTTGGAGTGTAAAAACTGTATCACTTTTTTCTGCATCTGAGAAAATTACACCAAAACCAGGACCAAATCCCCATTCAATTCCGTTATTGAGCGTAATGAGATAATAAGGATTAAATTCCAGATTAGTCATCCTCAAACCATCACTATCAAAATGGTTTAACATGATTTGCTGTCTGAGATTATCCCAAGGGAGGGTAAATACAGGGCAGTCCAAAGATATCTCAATACCCACGGTAGAACCTTCAGCATTTACATTTTTGAGGTTCATATAACCTGTCGATATACCTACTTGAATATTTGGGCAAAAATTCTTATCCAAAATAGGGAGAACTTTAAACTCTTGGGCACTCGTAATAGATCCTAATAAACAGGATGCTAACAGCACTCCTTTAGCACATTTTGAAATTTTCATCTCTCCTCCTAAACTGCATAGTTATAAAGAGAGTATAGCAAAGTATTTTTATAGGATTATTAAAATATGTGATAATAGTGTGATATATAAAGAAGAGTCCCCCATCAGGGGAAATTAGCCAATATTGGTATAAACCGCTTGAACGTCATCGTCCTCTTCAAGTTTATCGATCAGTTTCTCAATATCTGCCATCTGCTCATCGCTGAATTCTACCGGAGAGTTTGCAATACGTTCTAATGCAGCACTATCAGGGGTAATTCCCATATTTTCGAGTTCAGCGGAGAGCGCACCGAACGCTGTATACTCACCATACACACTCACTTCACCCTCTTCTTCTTCGATGCTTTCTAATCCTGCATCGATGAGTGCGAATTCAAGCTCCTCTAAATCCATAGCAGGCTTTGGAAATCGAAATACCGCTTTTCGACTAAACATAAACTCCAAAGAGCCGTTGTTGAGGGTTTCCCCTTTTGCACGACCGAACACCGTACGGACATTGGAGATCGTTCGAGCATTGTTATCGGTAGCACACTCGACGAAAAACAAAGCACCGTGCGGCCCTTTCCCCTCGATATTCATCTCTGCCAATGAAATCGCATCTTTACCCGAAGCCCGTTTGATTGCCGCATCAATATTGTCTTTTGGCATGTTTTGCGCTTTAGCCGTCAAAATCGCACTACGGAGTTTCGGGTTCATATCGGGATCTTCCCCGCCCTCTTTTGCCGCCATCGTGATGATTTTGCCCAGCTTTGGAAATACTCTCGACATATTTCCCCAACGCTTCATTTTGGCGGCTTTACGATATTCAAACGCTCTTCCCATACGGTACGCTCCTGTAAAAATTACTTAAAAATTATTGGAATTATAGCGGGTTTAGGAGGGATGTTCAAACGTTTCGAAAAATCCGAAACGCTAAGATTAGAGAAATTTTATGCATCAATAAAGACGATATCACTTTGGATGCTGTTAAAGAGGAGTGAGCGGTTATCGACGCGGTGCTGATACAAGAACGTATTAGGTTCCATAGATCTTAGGACCGTCGTATTGTAATAATAGGCATTCGTACAGCGACCCACGAAAAGGAATGAGAAAAGGAGTTTAATGCGTGGGTTTTCAAACATTTCATGCGGTTGTGCCAAGAACGTCAGACCAAATTTTTTAAGATTGACGAGGTCAAAAATATAAAACATAAAATCTTCGAATTTGGTATAAAACCCTTCCAAACTCGCAATCTCTTGCATGATGTAGTAGTAGTTATCCAAAAGTTCCCGTTTTTGCATCATTTGGGACAGCTTACTTTTGATATCCCGTTTACTAGCGAAAAACGAAGGGCTAACTGCCATATAGATATTTTGACGAGCTATTATTGCTGCATCTAAAGCGGCGTTGAATTCATCGCTCTCATCAAAACACATATAGTGAAAATCACTACTGGTTTTGAATTTCTCCTCAACTTGATCAGGAGTTGGGTTAGAGAAATCAAGATATAAAGTAGGAATGCCGCTATCGATTACGAATGCGCGGATTTTATTTGCCAAATGGGTTTTTCCCGAACCAGGCTCTGCTAGAATAAGGGTATTTTCGCGTAAAACACGGTCTTGAAGTTCGAGCGTTGCTATTGAGCTTTTAAATTTTCCAATTTTTCGTTTCATGTTTTTGTCCGTAATGGGAGATAATAGATAAAGACAGTATAGCGGATTTAGCAATAAAGAGGAATCAGATGTAGAGAATAGTTACGTGTTATTGCCACAGTTCTTGCGTAATCGTAACATCACCGCGGTCACTGTGTAAGCTCAATTCTCCATCACTGATATTACATTGAAGCCGCATAGAACGTTCGCATAATGATTCAATCCCATCAGCATGCAAATGGATAACTCGAAGATTTTTAAACCGTTCAAACGTCGTGCCGTACTGTTTCCACCACGCTACGGCTGCTTTATAGTTATAGGTATAGACGATCACTTGCTCAGAGCGTCCGCACGCCTTGCGGAGGCGCTTCTCATCCATCTGCCCCAAATCAATCCACACTACCACTTCATCGCCGTAATTTTTTTCCCACAATTCGGGTTCGTCATCTCCACCGATCCCTTTGGTAATGATGAGGCGATCACTCGCATGAAGAGCAAATGCCGCGAGACGGATCATCAGACGCTGATCGGTTTCTGAGGGATGCTGGGCTATCGTGATTTCATGGGTCTCGTAGTAGTTACGATCCATATCGGCAATAGAGAGCTGTGCTTTATAAATCGTGGAACCTGCCGCCATAAGAACTCCTTGTAAGTAGCGAACTATGACATAAAACAACTGAGGAAAAAGAAGAGGAACTCCCGCCGTAGCGGGAAAGAAGAAAAGAGGAAATTATCCTTTAACTTTCGCTTCGATGGTTGCAACGATACTTGGATCTTCTAGAGTCGAAATATCCTGAGTGATTGCGTCACCTTTTGCGATAGAGCGAAGAATACGGCGCATGATTTTGCCCGAACGGGTTTTCGGCAAGCCCGGTACGAAAACGATATCGTCACAAATAGCGATGTTACCGATCTCTTTCATGATCACTTTGTTGATCTCTTTGACCATCTCCATCTCTTCACCGACGGTGTCATCGCTTTTGAGAACGATATAAGCAAAGATCCCCTCACCTTTGATGTCATGCGGTTTACCGACAACGGCAACTTCGGCAACGTTAGGGTGTTTTTTACATGCTGCTTCAACTTCGGCAGTCCCCATACGGTGACCCGAAACGTTGATAACGTCATCGGTACGACCGGTGATGGTGATGTACCCGTCTTCGTCGTAGATTGCGCCGTCACCCGTGAAGTATACCGGCTGTCCGTCTTTTTTCACATCACCGAAATACGATT
>CAZKJU010000050.1:0-1342 GCA_964553185.1 uncultured Sulfuricurvum sp. | reverse complement strand
CAGGATCACCCCAGATACCGCGGATCATAGAAGGCCAAGGACGCGTTACACACATATATCCGCCCTCGCCTGCAGGTACTTTAATACCCGTTTGAGGGTCTAAGATCTCAGCGATGATACCCGGAAGCGGGAAAGTCGCACACGCCGGTTTGATCGGAGTCGCACCCGGAAGAGGAGAGACGATGTGTCCCCCTGTCTCGGTTTGCCAGTAGGTATCCACGATCGCACATTTGCTTCCGCCGACAGCTTCGTAGTACCATTTCCATGCCGGAGGATCGATCGGCTCACCGACGGTTCCAAGAACTTTTAGGCTGCTAAGATCGTATTTCGCAGGTTCTTCTTCACCCATTTTGTGCAATACGCGGATTGCCGTCGGAGCGGTATAGAATTGGTTGATTTTGTACTCTTCGACCATTTTCCACGGACGTCCGGCATCTGGGTACGTAGGTACCCCTTCAAACATAACAGTAGTCGCACCCATCGCGAGTGGTCCATATACGATATAAGTATGTCCGGTAATCCAGCCAACGTCAGCCGTACACCAGTAGGTGTCGTTCTCTTTGACGTCAAATACCCATTCCATCGTCATTTGAGCCCAAAGGATGTATCCCGCAGAGTTGTGTTGAACCCCTTTTGGTTTCCCTGTCGAGCCTGACGTGTAGAGGAGGAAGAGAGGATCTTCCGCGTCCATCGGTTCTGCTTCACAAATACTCGATTGGCTTTTAATCAGTTCGTTGTACGAATAGTCGCGTCCCGCTACCCATGTAACATCTTCGTTATTACGCTCAACAACGAGAACTTTTTCAACCGGAGATTTCTCATCGATGGCTTGGTCTACTACCGGTTTGAGCATGTAGGGTTTGTCTTTACGAAATGCACCGTCAGCAGTGATAACGAGTTTAGCCTCTGCGTCTTCGATACGATCTTTCAACGCTTCAGATGAGAATCCGCCGAATACAATCGAATGGATTGCACCGATACGGGCACACGCAAGCATCGCGTACGCCGCTTCAGGGATCATCGGCATATAGATAACGACACGGTCCCCTTTTTTGACATGGAATTCATTTTTCAGAAGGTTCGCAAATTTGTTGACATTGTAATAGAGCTCAAGATAGGTAATGATTTGTTTATCACCGCGATCCCCTTCGAAGATGATTGCCGCTTTGTTTTTGCGAACAGAGAGGTGACGGTCAATACATTGGTGCGCGACGTTAAGTTTACCGCCGACGAACCATTTGTAAAACGGAGCGTTGCTCTCATCGAGTACTTGGGTGTATGGTTGAAACCAATCAATTTTTTCATTGGCGAAACTTCCCCAAAACCCCTCATAATCTTCATT
>CAZKJU010000049.1:0-17034 GCA_964553185.1 uncultured Sulfuricurvum sp. | reverse complement strand
CGCCTCAATCTGTGATTTCAGCTCCGTACTTAAATGTGAGCGCTCACCGATCAGCCGTTTCACCTCATCTTTACGCTCCAGCAGTTTTTTCGAATAGAGATAAACCTCTTCGAATCCTCTGAGCTGTTCATCCGTGGCGCCGCCGGTAAGTTCTTTACGGTAACGTGCAATAAAAGGGATCGTAGCACCCTCATTTAGAAGTTTGAGAATATTGTCAACATGTTGGTGGGAAAGTTTTGTTTTTTCACATAAAAGACGGGAGAGAGGAAGCATAAAATTCCTGATAATATTTTTAGCGATTGTAGTGGTTTATTCCTGAAAAGAGGGGAATAACCCCATTGGTACAACGCTAAATCATACCCTATGAAAATAACGTCTCTCTTGATTGACACTGGCAACTAACCCCTCACTGTGAACGTGTATATCATGTAGCATGACGTCAAAATGTTTCGAAGGGTTCTCATAAACCTTTAGGAGAATATTACGGTTAAAATGGACAGAGTAATCGGCTTGAAGAGTGTTAGGTAACTCGGGATGGATGAAAAGAGCTTTTGAGTTTGAGAGGAAATGGACAATATACCCTGATTTACTGCACTGGAACTGTTGATTGTACAGTTGAGCATCGATTCTAGGTGCAATCTTTTCTTGCGAGATCGATGAGCTCTCAGATAATATAATTTCTTCACTGATAATAGGAGTAATCCCGAGTAAACCCGTCGTGATAAATGCAGAAGCGAGCAATCTTTTCGATCTTATATTATAGGTACGCATTTGCTAAACTCCTCATATTGCTAAAACAGATAGAGTGTATTGTATAGTTGATTAATAAATGAAGGTAAACAGCTTTCAGTGCATAATTATGAACATCTTTTTTTGGAGCAATAAAATGAAATCATTATGGATTCTCCTCATCTTCGGTTCTTTAGTCGTTCAGGCGTCGACTTTATCAAAAGCCTATTATGCCGGAGGGTGTTTTTGGGGGGTTGAGTACCATCTCGAAAAACTGCCTGGTGTAAAAGAGGTCCGTTCAGGCTATATGGGGGGAAAGGTAAAAAACCCTACCTATGCAAAGGTAGTGAGTCATTCCACGGGTCATTTAGAGAGTGTAGAAGTGATCTATGATCCCGCACTTATCACCTATGAAACATTGACAAAAGCATTTTTTGAGATACACGACCCCACTCAGCGCAACGGTCAAGGACCGGATATCGGAGAACAATACTTATCCGCTATATTTGCAGCCAACGAACATGAACGCAGAACTGCACGGTTATTGATCAATCAACTCCGATCCTATGGATTCGATGTCGCCACGAAAGTGCTCCCTATCGCGACTTTCTATCCTGCTGAAACCTACCATCAGGATTACTACGTCAAACACCATAAACTCCCCTACTGTCATGGTTATATCAAACGATTCAAATAGCTCTTTGATATGCCGATATTGCTTTTAACTCCAAAAGGAGGATAAACCATGGATCCAATCAACTCAAGTGTGGGGATGGGACCGGAAATGTATGCTATGAAAAAAGCGATTGACTCTCAATCACAGAGTGTTATGAAGCTTCTTGAAAGCATCCCTACTCCGCAAGACCACCCATCGAGCTCAGCGTCCGAACTTACCGGTCTCGGTCAGAATCTCGATATTAGAGCCTGAGTTTAGCATTAAGCTAAGCTCAAGCAATCTTGATGCTATACTGATTGTATGAAAGCAATTTACGATCAAACTCATTTTAGAATTACCCACAACTCCGAAGCAATCGATTTTACGATTGATTCCCTCTCCTCTACGTCTATGTTGGATCATCCTTTTGCTATTTTGACTGCATGGAATCCTAACAATCAGCCCCTGAGCCTTGAAGAAAACACTCAGCGCAACGAACAGCTCTTTGAAACCCTTTTGGAGAGAGGCCATCTCTTTGATGAAGCATTGGGGTATTTGGAGGATCACAACGAAGAAAGCTATTGCATCTATGGAATCGCATTCGAAGAGGCGATTGAACTTGGAACCATGTTTGATCAGTACGCCATCTTCTATCGCTCTGCTACTCATGTGGGGTATTATGCGTGTGCGGACAGTAAAGCGATCACCGAGAGACAATTGTGCTGACTCCTCAATATTATCTCTATATCCTGATGTGCAATGACGGCACCTACTATACCGGTATCACCTCAGAGCTGGAACGCCGTATTGAAGAGCACAACACTTCACCCAAGGGAGCAAAGTATACTCGCAGCCGCCGGCCCCTTCACTTAGTGTATCACGAAGTGTGTCTTGATAAATCCTCTGCACTCAAACGTGAAAAAGCAATCAAACAGCTCACCCGTCTTCAAAAGATCGATTTAATCGCATCTCAATTACTTATAACGTCTCCAACAGAGTAAAAAAAGATCGATCTTTGTATCGCGAAGAGAGCAATGATTTTGTATCGTCTATTAAAAACGATATTTTTGAGAGAATGATATAAAACCTTGCCTGTAACGGATTGTGGCGAATAATGGTAACGACCGCCCTACCCCTATAAAGTGTTTCAAACTTCTGTTTGGCATCTCGCATCTGAGTTTCATGAGGGCCTTGCCGATGAAAGTGCTGATAGATCACTAGATGATTGACACACCCAATTTCAAAGAACGCTTCTATCTCTCCATAGGTGGCATATTTGCCTTGTTTGTTCGTTGTGAGTTTAGCCATCGATGCAGGCTCGATTCCATTATCCGGATCAAGGCAGACAACCCTGCTTTGGGTTTGTTCGATAAAGCCTATAGCTCGTTTAAGCCACTTTTGACGGTAATACTCACCCTCCCCTACAACCGGCTCTTTAAAATAGTGCGAGTTGGGTAAAACCGGATACGTTTCAAACAGACCTACATGACGACTTAGCTCACGATGGATGGTATTAAAACATTCACTCATAGCCGGATCGATGCTAGAGCAATGTTGATATACCTTGATATTACCCTCTTCTACCGTATGAGAGCCATCGGTGTTATGAGATTCATCGGGGTATAAGTACCAAATGGTGGCAATTGATTCATTGGGGAAGAGATATTTGAGAAGGAGAAACTTCCCAAAATCGCCGATATCACCGGTATAGCGGTTCTGCAAAACGGAGCCTCAGTGTTTGATTGGATATGCCGAGATGCAGCAATCATTGATCCCTAAAATAGAGCCTGCAATGATGAAGGGGCTAAGACGGTATTGATGGCCATGACGCAGTTGATCGTGTTTATCCTGGATCAATTCCTGAGCTCGCTCTTGCGTGCACCCCTCTAGATCACAGATAGCGTCAATCACTTCTTGGGTATATTCAGCAAAATTCATCGTAGCGCTCTACTCGATACACCCAAATGCGATGTTGGTGATATGGTACTCTTTGTATTTTTTACTGCGAGTACGAAACAGTTTTTGAAATAATCTTCTCATGCGTATCTCTCCAGCAAACGGTGTTCCTCTTCGCTGTTTAGAACCTGATCGTAGATAAACTCGATGCTCTCGATGATTGCTAATACGCTAATGTCAAAGGGATTGCCAGAGATAATGAAGTGTTCTTTGCTAAAATTCCACAATGGATTAATGACTCGAAGCTATACTAAAAATAACCGTGTTGCACTTGATTGTTGAATTGGCATGATGTAAAGGATGCTTTTGGATTGTTGTGGACGTTAAAAACTGAAGGGGTGGTACAGTGGGCGGACTCGAATGGAGTTTAAACCACCATATACTGGCTAAATACTTACTTTTTCAATCTCAATAGTCGTCAAAAAGTGCCCTATTCTGACACAATTTGGGCACATATTCGTTTTACATAATATCAATATTTTATGAGGATAGAAAATGGAAAAATTTCTGCGAGTCAAAGATGTTGCCGAAATGTTAGCAATTGGTAAAAGTACTGTTTGGCTATATTCAAAAACAGGAAAATTACCAAAACCGCTTAAATTAAGTCCAAATGTAACTGTTTGGAAATTATCTGATATAGAACGCATGATGAATGATCTAAAATAAGTTATACCAATATTTGATATGAATATCACCACTATTCATATCAAAATATGATACATTTAAGCATAATTGCCATGTTTACAATGAAATATTTACTAAATACACTCAATATATTGTCTAAAATAATTCTCTAACTCTTTATGATAACAATAAAGATATGTACCTTTAATTCCTCTGTACATTATAGTTTTATATATGTTGATTATATAATCATGCAAGTCAGATCCTTCAATGCCTGCTTTACCCTTTTTATCAAAATAATTTCCACTAATCACCGTTATTTTTTTAATACTTTCATCATAAGTAATTTCTTTACCAAAAATGATTCCTGCATAGTTAAGGTCATATCCTTGTGTAGTATGGATACAGCCCATTTCTGTTAACGAGGTTGTGGAATTAATCCAATTTTTTGATTCTTTATTCCAATACAAATCAATTCCATCGATAGTAATATCCGGTATATCAGGAGAGTCTTTTGATTTCCACTCCCATGAATAACCAGAAATCGTTCGACATAAACCATGATCTATTTCTTTTTTCTCTAATTCATTAATCATGTCTTTAAAAGATGTAAAAAGTTTCAATTCATACTTTGTAGATTCCCATTTAATAATGTCATTTTTACAAGTCAATAATGAGTTTACAAAACTTATATAATTTTCTCCGCCTTCAACTCTCATTTGTGATTGTAATTGGATAGTTAATGATGTAGTTTTTAATACTGAAAATTTATCTTTTGAAACATCTGACGGTCTTATTGATTGGTGTTCATCGTAAAATAAAATTTGTTTCTTACTTGATCTTACAATCCAATCTAATTCAGTCCCTGATGAATCTAAACCATAGAATTTATTAGTGTCATCAAAACTTTTATAATTAGTTATATTCTTTCGTTGGCGCAATCTGTGTGCTTCATCCACAATCAATAAATCATAAGCTTCATTCTTTACTTCTGAAGGACCAATTACCATATTAGAAGATAGACGATGAATGGTCTTAAACACTTTCTTTAAAGTATCCCGCAATGAAGTCATCGGAACAACCAAAGCTATTCTTAGATTATTTTGTTTACCTAGAATTTCGTTTTTTACTTTTTTAGCTAAAACTATTAGTTCTGACAATTCTTCATTCTCATTAATATCATATTCATCTACATCAGTCAGTAATAATTTAATGATATAAACTGCCAAAATAGTTTTACCTGTTCCAGCACTTCCTTCAATAAAAGTGGTTTGGTGATTGCGATCAAGGATATCTCTAAAAAATGTAACTATTGCATCATTTTGGCTTTCTGAAAGCGCTTTAAATGGTGAATATTTGAATAAATCTGAATTTTGAATAGAAAAGATATCTTTATTCACCAATTTGGCAAATTTCAACTCTTCCCATATTGATTTAAATATTTCAAAATATTCATCCTTTTGGTAATACAAATGATTTGAAATACCTTCATTCCCATTAAGCAATTTAAACTTTTCATCTGCAGACATGTATTTAATCATATTTGCTTCTATGTCTAACACAGCTGATTTATTGAAATAAGGACTCAATATAACTTTCAGATTTTTAAGATGATTTTTTTCTGGATTAGCTAGATGATTTTTTAATCTATTAGAGACATTTGTTGTTTCACCAATATATGCTTTTGAACTTTCTACAGAATAAATGATATATACGACAGGAAACTTATAGAGTGAAGGGACTTCATATTCAATTTGCGAAGTGACTGCACAATCAAATATAAAATCTTTAGTTATGTACTTATTTCCATTCATCATAACTTAGTATATTTTTTTGCAGAGCCTTTTGCTTTTTCAATTGGATACTTTTCATCATTTTTCTTCATTTTTTGTAAGATTGCATCTTCTAAATCAATATCAAGTTTCATACATATTCTTAACAAATATATAGCAATATCTGCTACTTCGTCTTTCACATGTAGTTTTTCATCAGAAGTAAATAAATATGATTCTTCTTCCGTGAGCCATTGAAAAATTTCATTTAATTCACCAACTTCACCGGTTAAAGCCATCACTAAATTTTTTGGCGAGTGAAATCGATCCCAATCTCTATCATCTGAGAATTTATTAATTATTTCCAAGATTTTTGGTAAATTCAAAATAGTCCTTTATAGTATTTTTTTTTAAAAGTGTGAATTAGTTAAAACCAACAATCAATGCACTTGAAAAAAGCAACATTTATAGTGATATAATAATAGATATAACATAAAATAGGGATTTTAATGAAAGAAATAAAATGGCTTAATGAAGTGAAAGAAGCATTTGATTTTTATAATGGCATGGCTTCATTACAAGAAATTTATAAATATATTAATACTCATTATTCTCATCATTACACAGATGATAGTATTTTAGAAACCCAACTTAGACGAGTAATATATCAACATTCTAGTGATTGTGATATTTATCAAGGTAAACAAAACTTATTTATGTCAGAGAATGGAAAAGGTTCCGGAAATTGGAGAATGCGTTTAACATATGTATTACAAAATTTTAATGATTTAATGAATTTGCCTATTGGTGCATTAGCATCTGCAACAGATATTTCCAAAATTACTGGTACTAATCAAGTTAAGGGAATCCATCCGATTTCAAATACTAACCATAACATTAGTGCAGTGATTTTGTGTACAATTGATGGTGAAAATTATCCAAATGAATGGATTGAAAAACCTGATACATTAAAATACTATTTAGAGCGTACAACAAGAAATAAAATTGTTAAATACAATCCATCAATCCAATCAAATCAATCAGTTATCAATAGTACGTCAGAAAAGCCTATTTTTGTTTTTGTACGCGAAAATCAAAAAGAAAAATTCACATTCTATGGAAAATTTATAAGTGAAAACATTGTCACTGAAGCTGATAAAGGTATGTATTTTGTATTGCAGCGATTAGGAAAACAAATTGATATCAGGGATCTTCTTATTTCAGAAGACAATGAAGGATTTCAAGAAGGCAAGCCAAAAGAACGTTTGCATAAATCACGAGAACGTAATCCTCGATTAATAGCAGAAGCAAAAAAAGAGTTTATATCCAAACATGGAAAATTATTTTGCGAAGTATGCTCTTTTGATTTTGAAGAAATATATGGAAGCGATTTAGGTCAAGATTATATTGAAGCACATCATATCATTCCAGTTTCCGAATTAACTGATAATAGCACTACAAAAATATCCGATCTATTAATGGTCTGTGCAAATTGTCATCGTATGCTGCATCGGAAAAGACCTTGGATAAAAGAAAATTTCAAAAATATTCTTATGAATTAATGCAAATAAGACGTCCGGGATTGAATGGGATTAATTAGTGCCTCTTTAGGCTAACTTAGGACTTTTTCAAACTTCACAGTGGTCAAAAAGTGCCCTACTCTGACACAGTTTGGGCACAAAAAATATTTAATACGTTAACACAAAAAGTACATTACCATATTTCCTAGACAATATTTAAATATATTCCATATACTGACTAAAATAATTTTCTAATTTATCATGCATTTTATAGCTTCCATCACTTTGTCACCAATATCTGCAGTAGCACTTGCAATACCAAAGTAAGGAGACATTTTCTCATATATATTATCTGGAGTTGAATGTTGAGGAAGGTCATTTTTTATTGCTTCATACAATGTTTTTACAGCTTTCTCAATATCTCCAATCATATATAAAGATTTTGCCTCCCATATTTCTGGATTCTCAGATGAATTAATTCTGTATACAGACTCCATGAATTGATCGTTGATTTCATGGGGATGTAAAATAACTTCATCTTCATCAAGCCCTTGCTCTAAACATTTATGGCAAACATACCCATTAGTTAATTCACTTGCCTTTGGAGTAAATATATGATCCTCGCGGCATACATAACGGTCTGTTTTAATAAGCAGCTTATTTGAAACAAAACATTCTAAAATATTACGAATTTCTTCTTTAGAGCATCCATTACAATTCTCGGCAATTTTGTCTATTTTAACAATGCTTCCGTTTGTTACTTTCCTACTATGAATCAGCGTACTGATTAGAAAGACTGCTTGACTACTTATAAAAAAGTTGTGGACATTGTCAAAACATACGGTCTAAACGAGCATGATTTAGAGACAGTTCGTGAGAAACTGCAACGTCAAAGAAACTTCTTAGACTTCAGTTACATAACCAACAATCAAACGGGTCAATCGTTTAGCCTCAAAGAGTGTATCGTCTCATCAAATCATAACCCGCAACGCTACTACGGTGAAATTCAAAACCGTATCAACACGCTAGAGCGTGAAGCGATCAATGCAGGATTAACCCCCGTCTTTTTAACAATGACTCTCCCTAGTAAGTTTCATGAAATGAAGACGTTAAACGGTAAACTCGTTTCGAATCCGAAATATAACGGCTCAACGCCCAAAGAGGCAGTTAAAATCCTCACAAAGCAATTCGCAAAGCTCCGCCAAGATAGATCACTCAAAGAGCTTACAAAGGCTCAAAGAATGTATTACCGTGTTAATGAACCGCACAAAGACGGAACACCGCACACGCATATTTTGCTATTCATTCCCAAAGATCAGATCAAGCGTGTAGAAACTGCGTTTAAACGCTTATTTCTCCAAGTGGGTAACAAGTTCGAGAAGAACATTAAAAGCGCATCAAGCTATATCATGAAGTACATCAACAAGACGTTACCGATGTCCAAAGAGCAGATCAGCGAAAGCGATCAATACATTAACGCTTGGTATGTCAAACACCGCGTAAATCGTTTTTGCTCCAGTCGCTCAATGGCTCCTATGTATCTTTATCGATTACTAAGCCATCGTTTTAGCCTCTACGGTTTAACCCAAGTGCGTAAAGGTGATAGCCTCCAAGTATTAGCACGACTTGAAGATGACAAGATCATGGAAATATGGGATGATGGAGAGCTGTTGTTCATGAGATCAGAAAATATTACTTTACATACCGTGCAAGAAATTCAACACAATTTACAAAAGCATGGAGATTATAGAGGACTGGTGGCATAACATGAAACGCTTTCTAGGATACGAATCAGCAGCCGAATTCCTTGATGTTTCTGTTTCCTATCTACGGAAGCGAATCAGTGACGGAACATTCCGTCTAAATGTTCACTATTTCAAACCGAGCGGACAAAGCGGTATACTACGTTTTGACACTGTTGAGTTGGAAAAGTGGATGCGAGGAAAGGAAATCACGCATGAAACTTTACAGCAGAGCGGGAACTCTGTATCTGACATACTATCACGGGTACGACCGAATCCGAAAGAGTACGGGACTGTCTGATACAAAGGAAAACCGTAAGTTCATTGAAAATAAAATCATACCTGAGTTGCTCTTTGAACTCAAATATGGTCAAAAAGAGAAAGAAAAAGTCATTCCGCTATTCGATCATTATGCGGATATTTACGTGAGTGAACAGCAAAACCGTTTAAAATCACATACGTTTAACAAGTATTCTCGAATACTCAAAAACGAGATTATGCCTTTTTTTGGTAATCAGCAGATCGACCAAATCAAGACTACCGATGTGCGGATATGGGTTAATAAACAGCTTGAAAAAGTTGTACCTAAAACCGTCGCTGAAAAGCTCACTATTTTGCGGTCTATCTTTCGTTATGCGTTTGAAGATGAGATCATCAATCGTAACCCCGTCGATGCGATCCGATTACCTGCACGAAGTAAACCTGATATTGAGCCGTTTACGGTCGAAGAAGTTGGATTAATGCTTAATGGGGCTGAGGATTGGTACCGAAACTATTTAGCGGTTGCGTTTTACACGGGAATGCGGATTGGTGAGATACTGGCGCTCAAATGGTCAGATATTGACATGAACAAACGAAAAATTCATGTTCGGCGATCTATATCGCAAGGGGATGAAACTACGCCAAAAACGCTTGGTTCAGTTCGTCAAATACCGATATTCGATACCCTTTGGACGTATCTGCAAGATCAATACCGATACACGGGATTATCAGGAAGTTATCTATTTGTCTCGAAAGCAACGGGATCAGCGTTTAACGATGCGACTTCTCTACGAGATGCACGTTGGATTCCGATGCTCAAACGATTGGGGATTCCGTATCGTCAGCAAAAAAATACACGGCATACATTCGCCGTTCAGATGCTGAATAGCGGAACGATGAAAATCACCGATATATCTAGGCTCATGGGTCACACTTCGACACAGATGCTTTTGACACGATATGCAAAATTTATTAAGTCAGAAGAGATAAAAATCGAAGAAAAATTTGATTTGTTTGGGCTCAAAACGGGCACAAATGAAAAAGAAGTTAATGGGAAAGCCCTAAAAATAGGGTAATCTCGTGGTACCAGTGGGCGGACTCGAACCGCCACGACTCGCGCCACCGGATTTTGAATCCGGCGTGTCTACCATTTCACCACACTGGCATGTCTTGTGAAGAGGTGGAATTATAGAGAGTGTTTGCTTAAATAGACGTAAAAGTGACTTTCCTAATAGATTTTTACGTTTTGTCGATATTAGAGTATGGAACTTTTATTGCTTAAGTAGCATAAGCTTACACAAAAGGATTTGACGTGAGAATTACATCTAGTTCATACTATAACAATATTTATGGTGAAAACAATAAACTAAACAAACAGCTATTTGATGTCAACAAACAGATTTCGTCGGGATTAAAGATCCAATATGCTCATGAAAATCCTGGTATTTTTGCAGATACCCTCCGTTTGGATGATGAAATTACTACTCTAACTCAAGTTAAAAGTAGTGCTCAAAATGCTTATAAAATTTCAACTCAGACAGACACAACAATTGGTGAATTAGTTAAAACTCTCGAATCTATGAAAGTTAAAATGCTTAATGCTGCTACTGATACCAATTCAGATGCAAGCCTTCAAGCAATTGCCAAAGAGTTAAGAGGCATCCAAAATAATCTATTGACTTTAGCTAATAGTTCGATTGGTGGTCAATATCTCTTTTCAGGTACTGCCACTTCAGTTAAACCGATTGGTGAAGATAAAACCTATCAAGGTAATGATAAAAACTTAGAAGCTTTTTTAGGTTCTGGGATAAAACAAAAATACAATATCAGCGGTTCTCAACTATTTTTAGGTGAAGAAAGCAAAATTAACCGTACTATATCCACTAATATTTCACAATTTAATTTAAATGCATTGCATGGTCCATCTCGCGATACACAATATATTTCTGCTTCAAATACGATCGGCGATTTGATGGGTAATACCGTTGCCAATTCCACTGCAGATTCGCATTTTTATGTGCAAGGCACCCGTTCAGACGGTAGCACTTTTAAATCTGAAATCACCATGACTATGTCTGATTCCATGGGTGATCTGATGAATAAAATCGCTATGGCATACGATCCAAATCAAGCAAATCCAACGACAAATCAAGTCGAAGTATCACTTAATTCTCATGGACAAATTGAAATTGTTGACAAAGCGATGGGCTCAAGCAAGCTCGATTTTCATATGGTAGGTGCGGTTGATTTTGATCCAGCCGCAGGTGACGCGGCAGATATTTCTGATCCACTCATTTATGCGGCGACACTAGGAGATATTGATAATTTACAGCCTTCACTCACAGTCCCTTCAACATCAAATTTTGAAGAAATCATCGACACATCAAAAACGCTCTACATTAAAGAATTTACAAAAAGCGGATTCACTCCATCCGATTCTGCAAATACATTAGAAGGGATTAATTACGACCGTACCTATTTCGCAAAAGATGGAGCAAAACTTTTTTCAAATGTTTCTCAAATTGTAGGAGACACAAATCAATTTGCCTTACCATCAACTAAGATTTCTGAAGTATCGGCTTTGAACTCTACTGTTCTGCATTTTGAAGGAGTGCAAATTGACGGCACAACCCCTTATTCTGTAGACATTGATATGAGTGTCAATCCGGTAACCGTCAATGGTATAGCATTGACAGATGGTCTTGGGAATAATACAGCACCTGCTGAGATGACCTATCAGCAATTAACGGATGTTATCAATATGGCTATCACGGGTCAAGCAACCATCCAAGCCTCTTATCAGTATGGGCAAACGTCACTAAGTCCTGATGGAAAAATTATCTTTGAGGATAAGACAACTCCAACAACCTTAGCCAGCATCGCTCTATATGATGATTCATCTAATCTTTACCCTGCATCCGGAATCACAAATGGTTCAGCTTTAACATTTAATGCCAATAATGCCCTTATGATTCGTGATCCAAAAATGGATTTTTTTGCACAAATTGAAGAGATAATTCGATCGGTTGAAGAGGGGAAAAAGTTCTCTAATGGATTGGATGGAAGCAACCCTAGAAATGTTGGGGTGGAAAATTCCATTCAAAAGCTCGATGATATGATGGACCACGTTAGTCGTCTTCAGGCAGAAGCAGGTTCGTATTCTCAAGTTCTTGAAGCTTCGTCAGAACGTACCGATATGCTTATTATCAGTACAAAAACACTTCAATCGGATATTATCGATACCGATATTGCAGAAGCGACACTACGTATGCAGCAACTTAGCCTCAACTATCAAGCTATGCTCTCTAGCATAAGTAAAGTCTCTCAACTTTCACTCGTCAATTATTTATAGCAATATGCAATAAAAGGGGTTTTTCTCCCCTTTTTTGCTATAATCTAACTACTTTTCAACCTGATTCAAGGAACTACTATTTTACGCGATACATTATTTATTACCGGTTTTGGTATTTTATTTTATTTAGGGATTGCAACCATCATTGGAGATGCGTCAATTATCGGGGCTTATGGGGCATCTTTTGCAGAGGCGAATGTCTATGTTTTTGGATATGTTGCTTATACTTATTTGTTACTTCTCATGGTTCCGCTTTTTTATTGGTATAAATTTGATGGAGAGATGCATCGCCGCTATGAAATGACGGGCATATTTGGATTACTCTTTTTTGCATTGCTTTTTTTCCAAGCGATCGTAGTCACAGGGTTGTATCGTGGAGCATTTGGCGGAGCTATCGTCGATTTTTTGTCTATCTATATCGGTACGTTTGGTTTATGGATTTTGTGGCTAATGATGGTTGCCGTCTCGATTGTTTTAGTTATGGAGCAAAGCCTCTCTGAATTGGCACAACCGCTAAAAGAGTACATGGATAAACCCCTAACCACTCCAAAACCTTCTCAACCTTCAGCCGTTGATAAAACGACCCCTATTATCGAAGAACCTTCCTATCGTTATGAAGAAAATAGTTACGCTGAGCCCTACATATCATTCGAAGAAGAGACGTTTGATACTCCACAAGAGAGTTTTACCCCCGCACCTGAGCAACCCACTCTCTTTACACAAAGCCCTTTACAAGATTCAACCATCTTAGACACTCCTACACTCCCACAGCAAGAGAGTGCACCAAAAGACTCTACCATACTCAGTATGGCAAAAAAAGTAAAAGAATCCAAGCAGCATACATTGGTAGTAGATGAGCTAGAAGAAAACAAAATGCTTTTGGAACAAATCGATAAAGGGATCAGTGAAAAACCAAAAAATTTCAAACTTCCACCTCTCGAATTTTTTCAAACTCCACCGAAAAAACAAACGTTGGTGGATGAAGCGGAACTCGATGATAAGATTCGTGATTTGATCGAAAAGTTGGGACATTTCAATATTGACGGTGACGTTGTCCGCACCTATGCCGGACCAGTCGTATCTACGTTTGAGTTCAAACCTGCGGCGAACATCAAAGTCTCTAAAATCTTAGGGCTTCAAGATGATTTGGCTATGGCCTTGCGTGCTCAAACAATCCGTATTCAGGCTCCTATCCCCGGTAAAGACGTGGTAGGAATTGAAATACCGAATAAAGCAGTAGAGACGATCTATCTGCGAGAGATGCTGGAGAGTAAACTTTTCCAAGAGGCTGCATCACCGCTTACTCTCATCTTAGGTAAAGATATTGTCGGAAAACCGTTTATTACCGATCTTAAAAAACTCCCTCACCTCCTCATCGCTGGGACGACAGGGAGTGGGAAAAGTGTCGGGATCAATTCAATGATTTTGAGTTTACTGTATAAAAACTCCCCCGATCAGCTTAAACTGTTGATGATCGACCCTAAAATGTTGGAATTCTCTATCTACAATGATATTCCACATTTGCTCACACCGGTCATTACCAAACCAAAAGAGGCGATCTCCGCACTAAACAACATGGTCTATGAAATGGAACGGCGCTACCAGCTCATGAGTGAAACACGCACCAAAAATATCGAAAATTACAACGAAAAAGCCAAAAGTGAAAAACGTGATCCACTCCCGTATATCGTTGTTATTATCGATGAGTTGGCCGATTTGATGATGACCAGCGGTAAAGATGTCGAATATTCTATTGCCCGATTGGCGCAAATGGCACGTGCCAGCGGTATCCATCTCATCGTAGCCACACAGCGTCCGAGCGTCGATGTCGTTACAGGTCTTATCAAAGCCAACCTCCCATCACGTATCAGTTACAAAGTGGGACAAAAAATTGACAGTAAAATCATTCTCGACGGCATGGGTGCCGAGTCTCTTCTCGGTCGCGGGGATATGCTCTTTACCCCTCCGGGGATGAGCGGCCTTGTGCGCCTGCACGCTCCATGGAGTACCGAAGTAGAAATCGAAAAAGTAGTCGATTTCCTCAAAGCGCAACGTGAACCGGAATACGACCGTAAATTTTTACGGGATAAAGAAGATATACCGAAATCAGAAGGTGGCAATGGAAATGATGAAGAGGTAGATGAACTCTATGAGGAAGCTAAAAATATTATCCTCAGTGAACAAAAAACCTCTATCAGTTATTTACAGCGGCGTCTCCAAATCGGATACAACCGCTCTGCCCGACTTATCGAGCAATTAGAAAACAACGGTATCCTCTCCTCTCCTAACTCTAAAGGTAATCGTGACATCATCGCCAACGACCCTTTTTAATTCTCCTTATGGAGAGTTTCCCACATATAAATCCATTTGTAACTTTTTCTCTCACATAAGTATTTCTTGATTATCTATCATGTGCAGTAATTTTTTCATAGTGTTACTATTATTCACATATATACACAATTAAAACAAAACAAATGAGTAATTTAGTAACATTATAATAAATCTGTTTTTTTCTTCTGATATAATCATTCAAAATTAACTGGCACAGGAGTCACTATGGCTTTTATGGACGAATACAAAGCACACGTAGCGGAGCGCGCAGCGCAGGGAATCCCACCATTCCCACTTACTAAAGAGCAAGTTACCTCTCTTGTTGAACTCATTACAGCGACAACTTCGAAAAACGATGAATTGGTCACTATGTTGGCAGAGCGTGTTAATCCGGGTGTTGACGACGGTGCACATGTTAAAGCGGCATTTTTGCATCAAGTAGTCCAAGGTGAAGTAAAAGCTTTCTTGGCAGATAACAGCGATATTAACAGTGACGATCACAAAAAAGCGGCGATAAAAATCCTCGGTAAAATGGTTGGTGGCTATAATGTTAAACCTCTCATTGATGCACTTAGTAATGAGGCAATCGCAAATGAAGCGGCTCATGAACTCAAACATACCCTTTTAGTATACGATGCGTTTAACGATATCGTTGATCTTTCAAAAACCAACACATATGCGATGGATGTTCTAAAATCATGGGCAGATGCTGAATGGTTCACGAGTAAAAAAACATTGGCTGAAAAATTCAGTGTTGTTGTATTCAAATTCCCGGGTGAAACGAACACCGATGATCTCTCTCCTGCGAGTGCGGCATTTACCCGTTCAGATATCCCTCTTCACGCAACAACAATGTTGAGCGCTAAAATGCCTGAAGGGATCGCGAAAATCGCAGAACTCAAAGAAAAAGGGATGCAAATCGCGTATGTCGGTGACGTTGTAGGAACAGGTTCAAGCCGTAAATCAGCAGCAAATTCCGTTCAATGGCACATGGGTGATGATATCCCGGGTATCCCGAACAAACGTACGGGCGGGGTTGTTATCGGTAGTATCATCGCTCCGATTTTCTTTGCAACCTGTGAAGACTCAGGCGCACTCCCAATCGAAGCCGATGTATCTCAAATGGAAACCGGCGATGTACTCGATATCGATACCAAAGCGGGAACCATCACTAAAAACGGTGCTGTAATCGCTTCCTTTAGCCTTCGCCCGAATACGATTGAAGACGAAGTACGTGCAGGCGGGCGTATCCCACTCATAATCGGTCGCGGTTTGACAGCGAAAGCTCGTACCGCTCTTGGACTCGCTCCTGCAACCATTTTTGCAACTCCTATCCAGCCAGCCGACACCGGCAAAGGGTATACCCTTGCACAAAAAATGGTGGGTAAAGCATGTGGATTGGAAGGTGTTCGTCCAGGTATGTACTGTGAACCGATCACCAGTACTGTAGGAAGCCAAGACACTACAGGGCCAATGACTCGTGATGAGATCAAAGAGCTTTCTGCTCTTGGATTCTCAGCGGATTTCGTTCTTCAATCATTCTGTCATACAGCGGCATACCCTAAACCCTCTGACGTGAAATTGCACGCAACGTTGCCAGCATTCATCAGCTCACGCAGCGGTGTCGCTCTTCGTCCTGCGGATGGTGTTATCCACTCATGGTTAAACCGTATGGTTCTTCCAGATACTGTTGGAACGGGTGGTGATAGCCATACACGTTTCCCTATCGGTGTGAGTTTTCCTGCAGGTTCAGGTCTTGTAGCGTTCGCGGGCGTTACGGGTGCAATGCCTCTTGAAATGCCGGAATCAGTATTGGTACGTTTCAAAGGTGAAATGCAACCGGGTATCACGTTGCGCGATCTTGTAAACGCTATCCCTTACTATGCGATCAAAGCGGGTCTTTTGACCGTTGAGAAAAAAGGGAAGAAAAACATCTTCAACGGACGTGTTTTAGAGATCGAAGGTCTTCCGAACATGAAAGTGGAACAAGCGTTCGAGCTTTCCGATGCATCGGCTGAGCGTTCAGCGGCAGCGTGTACGGTTCGTCTTAACAAAGAACCGGTCATCGAATACCTAAAATCCAACGTTACGT